>JANMJI010000046.1:0-53915 GCA_031371275.1 Betaproteobacteria bacterium | reverse complement strand
CCTGTCACACCCCGCCATCGCCGTGAACCTGGACGCCTGCATCCAGTGCACCCGCTGCCTGCGCGCCTGCCGCGGCGAGCAGGCCAACGATGTCATAGGCTTGGCCGGCCGTGGTGAACATGCGCGCATCGTCTTCGACATTGAAGACACGCTGGCAGCCAGCACCTGCGTGGCCTGCGGCGAATGTGTGCAGGCCTGCCCCACGGGCGCACTGGCACCGGCGCATGACGTGGCCATGCAGATGCCCGACAAGCAGGTGGACAGCCTGTGCCCCTATTGCGGCGTCGGCTGTCAACTCACTTACCACGTTAAGGACGACGACATCCTGTTTGTCGAAGGCCGCGACGGGCCGGCCAACCACGGCCGTTTGTGCGTGAAGGGTCGCTACGGTTTTGACTACGCGCGCCACCCGCAGCGCCTGACGGTGCCGCTGATACGCCGCGCTGACGCACCGCGCGGTGCTGATGTGGGCACAGGCGCCAGCACCGACGCAGCGGTGGCGCAACACCACTTCCGCGAAGCCAGTTGGGAAGAAGCACTGGCGCTGGCCGGTGGCACGCTGCGCGACATCCGCCGCCAGCACGGCCCGCGCGCACTGGCGGGCTTTGGTTCGGCCAAGGGCAGCAACGAAGAAGCCTATCTTTTCCAGAAATTGGTGCGCCTGGGCTTTGGCAGCAACAACGTCGACCACTGCACCCGGCTGTGCCACGCGTCCAGCGTCGCGGCCTTGCTGGAAGGCATTGGTTCTGGCGCCGTCAGCAACCCGGTGCTGGACGTGGCGCTGGCCGCTGTCGTCATCGTCATCGGCGCCAACCCGGTGGTCAACCACCCGGTGGCCGCGAGCTGGATCAAGAACGCTGTGCGCGGCGGCACGCAACTGGTGGTGATGGACCCGCGGCGCAGTGAACTGGCGCGCCACGCCCAGCACTTTTTGCAGTTCAAACCCGACAGCGACGTGGCGCTGCTGAATTCGCTGATGCACGTCATCGTCACCGAAGGCTTGGTTGATGCGGCCTTCATCAACGACCGCACCACCGGCTACGAAGCACTGGCTGCCAAGGTGCTGGCCTACAGCCCCGAGGCCATGGCCGAACACACCGGCATAGACGCGGCGACGGTGCGAGAAGTGGCCAGGCTGTATGCCAGCAGCCGCGCCTCGATGATCTTGTGGGGCATGGGCATCAGCCAACACATCCATGGCACCGACAACGCGCGCTGCCTGATTGCGCTGTCGCTGATGACCGGCCAGATCGGCCGCCCCGGCACCGGCCTGCACCCGCTGCGCGGACAAAACAACGTGCAGGGCGCGTCAGACGCGGGTTTGATCCCGATGATGTACCCCGACTACCAGCCTGTGGACGACCCCGCCGCGCAAGCCCGTGTGGCGGCTGTGTGGGGCGTGCCGGTGGCGCAGCTGGATACGCGCAGCGGCCTGACGGTGGTGGAAGTGATGCAGGCCATCCTGGCCGGTAAAGTGAGTGGCATGCTGGTGATGGGCGAGAACCCCGCGATGAGCGACCCCGACGCCAGCCATGCGCGTGAGGCCTTGAGCAAGCTGGACATGCTGGTGGTGCAGGACATCTTCCTGACCGAGACCGCTTGCTTGGCCGATGTCGTGTTGCCGGCCTCGGCCTTCGCTGAGAAGACCGGCAGTTTCACCAACACCGACCGCACGGTGCAACTGGGCCGCCGCGCCTTGAACTTACCCGGACAGGCCAGGCAAGACCTGTGGATATTGACGGCGTTGGCCGAGCAACTGGGGCTGGACTGGGCCCACTACGGCGCCACACCCACCGACTGCGACGATGCAGCCGCTGCGGTGTTCACGGAGATGCGCCAGGTGATGCCCAGCATCGCCGGCATCACCTGGCAGCGACTGCAGCGCGAAGGCGCGGTGACCTACCCTTGCGAACACGAGGCAGACGCGGGCGAACGCGTGGTCTTCACCCAGCACTTTCCCACCGCCGATGGCCGCGCGCGCTTTGTGTCGGCCGATACCGTGCCGGCCGACGAGCGGCCCGACGCAGCTTACCCGCTGGTGCTCATCACCGGCCGCCAACTTGAACACTGGCACACCGGCAGCATGACCCGCCGCACGCGTGTGCTGGACGCACTGGAACCCGAGCCCGTGGCCATGCTGCACCCGCTGGAACTGGCGTGGCTGGGCATCGCGCCGGGTGCTGCGATGACCGTGTTGTCGCGCCGCGGCCAGGTCACGCTGTATGCGCGTGCCGACGACGGTGTGCCGATGGGCACGGTGTTCGTGGCCTTTTGCTGGGCCGAAGCGGCCATCAACCTGCTGACCAACCCGGCGCTGGACCCGGTGGCCAAGATTCCGGAATTCAAGTACTGCGCGGTGCGGGTGGAAGCAGCAGCAAAAGGCCCCTGATAGCCGCGGTGCTAACGTTTCAGTGGAGTGGCCCCGGCGCGCCAGCGCGACACCGCGCTTCAGTGGCGAGTCGCCAGCGCAGCCGCCCGCGCCAACAGCACCGCGCGGTCGCTGTCGTTGTTCGTCATCGCCGCGGCAGCTTCGAAGTCGCGGCGCGCTTCGTCAACGCGGCCCAGCTTGGCCAGCAGGTCGGCGCGCACGCTGGGCAGCCAGTGGTAGGCCGCCAGCTTGGCCTGCCCTGCCAGGCTATCGACGATGGCCAGCGCCACCGCCGGGCCTTGCGCCATGCCCACCGCCACGGCGCGGTTCAGTTGCACCACGGGTGACGGCTGTTGCAGCAACAGCGTGTCGTACAGCGCCACGATGCGTGGCCAGTCTGTGGCCGCTGCGCTGGCCGCACGGGCGTGGCAGGCGGCCAGTGCGGCCTGCAAGGTGTAGGGCCCAATGTGACCATGACCCAGCGCTTCGGCCCGCGCCAGGCCATCCAGCCCGCGGCGTATCAACAAACGGTCCCAGCGGCTGCGGTCTTGTTCGGCCAACAGCACAGCCTGGCCTTGCGGGCCCACTCGGGCGGCCAGGCGTGAGGCCTGCAATTCCATCAGCGCCAGCAGGCCGTGGGTCTCGGGCTCAAGCGGCGTCAGCGTACACAGCATGCGGCCCAGGCGCTGCGCTTCGTCGCACAGCGCCGGCCGTGTCCAGGTGCTGCCAGCGGTGGCGCTGTAGCCTTCGTTGAAGACGAGGTAGACGACTTCAAGTACCGAGGCCAGGCGCTCTGGCAACTGGTCCGCCGGCGGCAGCTCAAACGGCACGCGGGCGCCGGCCAGGGTCTTCTTCGCGCGCACGATGCGCTGCGCCACGGTGGCTTCGGGCACCAGGTAAGCACGCGCGATTTCTGCCGTGCCCAGGCCGCCCAACAGGCGCAGCGTGAGTGCGGAACGCCCCTCGGGCGGCAGCACCGGGTGGCAGGCGATGAAGATCAGGCGCAGCAGGTCGTCGGCGATGGGGTTGCTGCGTGCATCACTGAGTGCGTCGGTGAAGTCGGGCACGACATGGGCTTCCAGGGCCTGCAGATCCAGGCCCATCTCCTCTCGCTTGCGATCGGCCAGGCTGTGGTGGCGCAGGTGGTCCAGCGCGCGGTGTTTGGCCGCGGTGGTCAGCCAGGCGGCCGGGTTGGCGGGCACGCCGTCGGTGGGCCAATGTTCCAGTGCCGAGACCAGTGCGTCTTGGGCGCATTCTTCGGCCAGGCCCACGTCGCGCGTCATGCGCGCCACGGCGCCCACGATGCGCGCGCATTCGATGCGCCACACCGCTGCAATGGCGCGGTGCGTGGCGGCGTGCCCTGCCGTTGATCCACTCACTTCAGGCGGCATGTTTCAGGGTGCAGGCGGTGTGCCGCTCATGAACACCAGTTCCCACAGGTGGCCGTCCAGGTCCTCAAAACCGTGGCCGTACATGAAACCATGGTCTTGTGGCGCGTTGGGCGCCGTGCCGCCGGCGGCCAGGGCCTTGGCGACCAGGGCATCGACTTCTTCACGGCTGTCACAAGACAAACAGGTCAGCACTTCGGTGCTTTGGGTGGCGTCGGCCACCGGCTTTTTGGTGAAGCCCTGAAAGAAAGGAATGGCCAGCAGCATCGCAAAGATGTTGTCGCCCAGGATCAGGCAGGCCCCTTGTTCGCTGGTGAACTGCGGGTTGACTTCATAGCCCAGGCGCTTGAAGAAGGTGATGGAGCGCTGCACGTCGGCGACGGGCAGATTGACGAAGATTTGCTTGGCCATGGTGGTGGGCCTTTCAGTTGGCGGGTTCAAGACCCAGGTGCAGCACCGACGCCTTCGCCGTTTTGGAGCGCGCGGAAACGCTCCAGAGATTCACTCGGCGTGAAATCGTCCAGTTCGTACAGCTGGCGCACTTCAACTTCGCACGGGTCCATGCCGAACGGCGACGGGAAGCGGCGCGACCATTCCAGCGCTGCTTCGCGGCTGTCGACCTGGATGATGGTGTAGCCGGCGATCAACTCTTTCACCTCGGCAAACGGGCCGTCGATGATGCTGGGCTTGCCTGCCGTGTAGCGCACCCGCCAGCCCTTGCGGCTGGGTTGCAGGCCGCTGCCGTCCAGCAGCACGCCGGCCTGGGCCATTTCTTCGTGGAACTTGGCCATCTCGGCCATCACCGCCTGAAAGGGTTCAGGGTCGGGTTGAAGCTCGGCCTCGCTGTCGGCGGTGGCACGCACCATCAGCATGAATCGCATCGGGTTCTCCTTTTTCACGGTGAGCCTGTGCACCTGCACCGGCTTCATTTGCACGACGGCTGGCGTGGGACGTTTTCGACAAGGCCCACGCCTGACCGAGAAAAATTGTCAGGCCCAGCACGGCCCGACAGGCCGCACTTCCAGCGTGGCCCAGGCGGCGGCGGGGCAGCGTTCGGCCAGCGCGACGGCTTCAGCCAGGCTGCTGCAGTCGACGAGGAAATACCCGCCAATCATTTCCTTGGCTTCGGTGAAAGGCCCGTCCACGGCACGGCTGCGGCCCTGGCGCACCTGCACGCGGGCGCCCTGGTCGTCACCCAGCAAACTGTTCACGCCCTGCAGCCGGCCTTCGGCTTTCAAGGCCTCGGCATAGGCCTGCATCTGGTCGTAGGCCCCTTGGCCCTCGGCCAGGCTGCGTTCGGCGCGTTGGCCGGGGGGTTCCATGACGAGCAACAGGTAGTTCACGGGCCGGCCTTTGCAATTGCGGTGGCGCCATGATGCCAAAGCCCGGTCGTGCCGCAGGCCCACCCAAGGTGTGGCTGGCTTAAACCCGCGGCTGTTGCAGCGACAGCAGTTCGGCCGCGGTGTTGGCGTTGAAGAAGGCCGCGGCGTCGTCAAAGGGCACGGCCACGCAGGTCTGGCGCGCCGTCCAGCTATCAATCTTGCGGCCACCGCCTTGCAGGTAGGCCAGCAGGCTTTCGACCAGCGTGCTCTTGAGCAAACAGAACACCGGCTGGGCTTGCACGACGCCGTCTTCCAGCGTCGTGGCCATGGCGATGTCGGCGTCGGCCGCGTGCAATGCCGCGGCCAGTTTGCCCACCAGGTTCAGCGGAAAGTTGGGCGTGTCGCAAGGCACTGTCACCAGATACGGCGTCTCGCAATGTTCCAGCCCGGCCAGCCAGCCGGCCAGCGGGCCGGGATGGTTTTCCAAAGGGTCGGGCCACACCGGCACACCCATCGATTCATAGGCCGCCAGGTTGCGGTTGGCGTTGATGATGATCTGGCCCACCTGGGGTTGCAGCCGCAGCAGCGCGTGCAGCGCGAGCGGCATGCCGTGGTGGTTTTGCAGGCCCTTGTCGACACCGCCCATGCGCGTGGCGCGGCCACCGCACAGGATGAGCCCTGTGATGTCTTGCGGGCTGATGGTTTGCATGACGGGGCGCGCGCTGTGCATCATGTTTCCAGCATGTCAAAGCCCTGCGTTTCCACCGCAACGAAAGCGTGCGTGAAGGCCGCCACTGCGGCGTAGACCTTGGCACGCGGCTGGGCCTGCACGGCTTCGCAAAACCGTTCAACCCAGGGTTGCAGATGGCTGCGGAAAAAGCGGCGCTGCTGTTCCAGGTTGCACTGCGCCACGTCGTCACCGGCAATCAGGTAGCGCATGACCTCAAAGCCGTAGGCGATGTGGTCTTCGGTTTCCAGTGCTTGTTCATCGCGCGCCAGGCCTAACGCCGCAAGATCATGGCGCAACAACGCCAGTGGTTTTTCGTTCAGGAACCCGGTGAGGTAAAACGACCCATAGGCAAACACCTCGGGCTTGCCAACACCATGAAACAGCGCTTCGTGTTCGGCGGCGGTGGCCTGCAGGGTTTGGCCACGCAGCGCGCCCACAAGCGCCTGCCAAGGCGCTTCGAGCAGCGCGCCGTTCTCGGGCGCTTCGGTGACAGCGACCTTGAACTGCGCCAGCAGTTCGGCGTCGGGCGGCGCCAGCCACAAGCGGGCCAGCAGGCCATACAACTCGGCGCGTTCGAGTTCTTCACGGTCGTCGGCGAAAGACAGGGCAGAGGTCGTCATGGCATTCAAAGATCGGTGATGCGCACTTCGTTGGCGTTGCTGTGCAGGTCAATGACGCGGCAGTCGCTGCACATCTTCAGCCGTTCGGCCGCGGCACCCTGAAATGCCGCGTGGCCGGCCAGCTTGGTCATCATGTTCTCGATGGCGCGCAGCGTGCCGAAAGGCTTGCTGCACTTGATGCAGCAATAAGGTTCGGCTTGCGCAATGACACGCGCGTTCTTGCGTGCCTTGCCACCATCGGCCAGCCACAAACGCGGCTGCAAGGTGATGGCGTCTTCGGGGCAGGTGGTGGCGCACAGGCCGCACTGCACGCAGTTCTTCTCGATGAAGCTCAGGCGCGGCGCGTCCGGGTTGTCGGCCAGCGCCGCTTCAGGGCAGGCGCTGACGCAGCTCAGGCACAGCGTGCATTTGTCGGCGTTGACGATGAGCGTGCCCCAGGGCGCGCCGGCTTTCGGCAAGGCGATCTCGTCAGACGGTGTGGGTGCGTGCAGCGCCAGGTGGTCTATGGCCAGGTCCAGCGTGCTGCGTTTGTCGGCCTGCGCGGCAAAGGCCGCGGGCTTGGCGACAGTCTGCGCAGCCGGCGTTCGCAGCGCGGCGTCCAGTGCCGACGGCGTGTCGGCGGCTATCAAACGCAGGTGTTCACCCGCGTAGCCCAGGCCTGTCAGCACGGCTTGCGCCACGGCCATTTGTTCGCGCAGCGCCTGCCGGTATGCGGGCGCTTCTTCGTCTGTCACCAGCACCCAGACCTGGGCCGCACCCTGGGCGATGGCCGACAGCCACAGGTCGATGCCGACGCTGGCGGTGTGCCACACCGGCACCGGCAGCACGCGCGCCGGCAGGCCTTGCAGCGCGCCGCGCGAAGTGCGTGCGGCGCGGCCCAGTGCGTCGATGGCCTCGGTGCCCGCTTCCTGGCTGTGCAGCAGCAGCGCGGCGTCACGCCCGCCCGCGTGGGTGTAGGCAGTCAGCAGCGTGCGCAGGCGCCGGCCCTGGTCCACCGTGCCGGGGTAGGCGAAGGCCATCGCGCCGCTGGGGCACACGGTGCTGCACGCGCCGCAGCCGACGCAGAGGTAGGGCTCGACGATGACGCCGCCCGACAACGCGCCTTTGGCCTTGCCTTTCTTCGATGCGTCGCTGCGTATGGCTTTCGCCGAGCAGACGTCGATGCAGGCCGTGCAGCCCTGTTGTTCGTTGCGGCTGTGGGCGCACAGCTTGTGCTGGTAGCGGAAGAACTTGGGCTTGTCGAACTCGCCCGTCATCTCGCGCAGCTTCAACACCGCGTCCATCAGCCTGGTGCTGTCAGTGCTGGTGTGAAAGTAGCCTTGCGGCGGCTGGTGTTGCGTGTAGGCAGATGCCTCGCGCAAGTCCAGCACCAGATCGAACGCTTCGCGGTGGGTCAGCGGTGCACGGGCGAAGTCGATGGCGCCGGCGGCGTCGCACACACGCACGCAGCTACGGTGGCTTTTGCAGGCGTCCAGGTTGACCTGGTAGTCGAGCCCTATCGCGCCTTCGGGGCAGGCATCGACGCAGGCATTGCAGCGGGTACACAGGTCAAGGTCTATCGGGTTGGTGTTCTCCCATTCGGCCTCGAAGTGGCCCAGCCAGCCGGCCAAACGCACCAGCCGGCCGGTGTGGGTGGCGCGTTCGTGCGGCTGCGCCAATGCGCCGCCGAGGCCGCCGCCGCTGCTCACCAGCACGCTCACATCCAGCTTGTCGGCCAGCATCGTGGCGGCACGTTCGGCCGCGGCGGCCGGGCCCAGCACCAGGCAGCGGCCTTCGGATTTGTAGCTGACGGTGGCCACGGGCTCGACCGCTGGCAATTGCGCCGCCGCGATCAAGGCCGCGATCTTCGCCGTGGCGCTGCGGCCTTCGCGTGACCAGCCGGCGGTTTCGCGGATGTTGACGAAGTGGATGGGCCGTTCTTCAACCCGGGCCGAGCCTTCGGTTTCGCTGTTGAGTTCGAGGAACAGCCGGCTTTCCTGCGTGCAGGCCACCAGCAGTTCATCACCGCTGTCGCCGGTGGCTTTGGCTGCACGCTGGAACGCACCGGCCTCACGCCGGCACAGCAGCGTGTGTATGGTGTCCAGCCCGTCAGTGCTGGCGCCCGGGGTCTTGGCCAGCGCCTGGCGCAAGGCCGGCGCGTCCAGCGGCAGGGTCTGGTTGCAATTGCAGAGCAAGGTCTTCATCGGCGGCGTTCAGGGCAGGCGTTGCGGCGGGCGGGGGCTTGTCTTGTTCTTCGTCATCGAACAGCCCCAGCAGCTTGGACTGCACCATCTGGCGCAGCATGCCCGCGGGCAGCGGGTCGGGTTTGCTGTAGTCGTCCACGTAGGTGTCCAGCCCGTCCATGACGTTGAAGTGCGGGTCGGCGAACAGCTTTTTCAGCGCCGCGTTCTTGACCTCGGGCGTGACCCCCTGGGCGACGAAGCGCGTGTAGTCGGAATCGCGGTTCAGCACGGCGACATCGGCCAAGGTGGGCAGCGCTTCGGCGGGCTTGGGTTCTGGCTTGGTTTCGATGGCCGGTTCTTGCACCGCGGTGGCCGCGGGCCACGGCGCAGGCGCATCAACCGCATCCACCGCATCCACCGCGGGCGGCTGCGGCGCCGCTTCCGCCACCGGCACGCCTTCACGCACTTGCACCTTGCGGCGCGACCAGCGGCTCAAAAAGGGCGTGTCATCAGCGGCCATCGGTGCGCGTCAACGTTTGTCCGGTGCAATGAAGCTCTGCGGTCGGCGCCGCTGCTTGGGCTCGGGCCGGTAGTGTTCGTCGGTGAAGGCTTGCAGGTTGGCTTGCACGCCGGGCGGCAGCGGGATGTTGTCCACCTGCTCTTGTGCGTCCAGCAAACGGCCGGCTTCGTTGTACGACACGGTGACGAATTCCGGCGTCGCCAACGGCGGGTCAGCCCCATCGCTGCGCCACATCACAAACCACACCGGCGCGCCAGAACTCAGGTTCAGGTAGTAGCCCTCGGCCTCGTCGCGGTGCAGCGTCACGGGCAGGCCGGGGTGCAGGAACACAGCGCTGCGGCCGTCGTCGCGCAGCATGCGTACCTGGCTGCCGAACTGGCCTTCGTCGAGCAGCACGTCGGCAATGCGCAAACGCCATGCTTCCCATTGCGTGGGCTGGCGCAGCCGCTCAATTTGCACGGCCACGTACAGGGTAGGGCGGGGGGTGGGACGGGGTGGCAACACAGCGGGTGCGGCGGTTTATCGGGGCGGTGCGCAAAGGAGCGCGTGGAGCGCAAAGAAGCCGAATTCTAGGCGTCACGACCTTGGCGGGCGTTGCGACAAGTTGTCGCAAACCACCCGGGTGCATACGGATTGAATCCGCGTTATCCCAGGCCCCTAATACTGGGGAGTGCGTCGGTGTCGTGCCGCACAGCCATACAGCGCAGGAGTCGATATGAGCCACAAGCCCCAGACGAACCTTTCCCCAAGCGTTTCCCCAAGCGTTTCCTCAAGCGACAGCCCAGCCTTGTCGCGCCGCCGCGTGTTTGCCGGCGCCGGCACGGCGGGCGCACTGGCGGCCGCCGCTGCCGTGCTGCCTTTGTCCAAAGGCGCCGCACCCGTTGTGGCGGCCGTGAAGACCCCAGCCGAGACCGGCGGCTACCAGTTGACAGAACACGTACAGCGCTACTACCAGACCGCGCGCGTTTGAAGCGGCCGAACGAGCAAAGGACATCCATGTTGCTGACCCGAAAATCGCAAGCCACCAGCGCCACGTCATCGCGCCTGGTGTCCACCCTGGCCCGTGGCGTGACCCGTGCCGTGCCCACCATGGACAGGCGCGCCTTCCTGCGCCGCTCGGGCATGGGTGTGGGCGCCGGCATTGCCGCGTCGCAGTTGACGTTGGTGAAAAAGGCGCAGGCCGCCGATGGCGCCAAGGCCACCGGCGGCGCCAAGAAGGTGGTCGTCAAACGCACCATCTGCGGCCACTGTTCGGTGGGCTGCGCTGTCGATGCGGTGGTTGAAAACGGCGTCTGGGTGCGCCAAGAGCCGGTGTTCGACAGCCCCATCAATCTGGGCGCGCACTGCGCCAAGGGCGCGGCTTTGCGCGAACACGGCCATGGCGAATACCGGCTGAAGTACCCGATGAAACTCGTCAACGGCAAGTACCAGCGCATCAGCTGGGAAGTGGCCTTGAACGAGATCAGCGCCAGGATGCTGGAGTTGAAGAAGCAGAGCGGGCCCGATTCGCTGTTCTTCGTGGGTTCATCGAAACACAACAACGAGCAGGCTTACCTGATGCGCAAGTGGGTGTCCTTCTGGGGCACCAACAACACCGACCACCAGGCGCGCATCTGCCACAGCACCACCGTGGCCGGCGTGGCCAACACCTGGGGCTACGGCGCGATGACGAATTCGTACAACGACATGCAGAACTCGCGTGCCGCCATGTACATCGGCAGCAACGCCGCCGAAGCCCATCCGGTGAGCATGCTGCACATGCTGCATGCCAAGGAAACCGGCTGCAAGATGATCGTGGTTGACCCACGCTTCACACGCACGGCGGCCAAGGCCGACCAGTTTGTGCGCATCCGTTCTGGCAGCGACATACCGTTCATTTTCGGCGTTCTTTACCATGTGTTCAAGAACGGCTGGGAAGACAAGAAGTACATCGAGGACCGCGTCTACGGCATGGACAAGGTGCGCGAAGAAGTGCTGGCCAAGTGGACACCCGACAAGGTGCTTGAAGCCTGCGGCGTAGACGAAGCCACCTGTCTGCTGGTGGCCCGCACGCTGGCTGAAAACCGCCCCAGCACCGTGGTCTGGTGCATGGGCCAGACGCAGCACACCATCGGCAACGCCATCGTGCGCGCCACCTGCATCCTGCAGCTCGCTTTAGGCAACGTGGGCGTCAGCGGCGGCGGCACCAACATCTTCCGCGGCCACGACAACGTGCAGGGCGCCACCGACGTAGGCCCCAACCCGGATTCATTGCCCGGCTATTACGGCCTGCTTGAAGGTTCCTGGAAGCACTTCGCCAAGGCCTGGGGCGTGGACTACGAATGGATCAAGAAACAGTACGCGCCGGGCATGATGACCAAGAGCGGCATGACGGTGTCGCGCTGGGTCGACGGCGTGATGGAAAACAACGCGCTGATCGACCAGGACAGCAACCTGCGCGGCCTGTTCTTCTGGGGCCACGCGCCCAACAGCCAGACGCGCGGCCTGGAAATGAAGCGGGCCATGGACAAGCTGGACCTGCTGGTGGTGGTGGACCCTTTCCCGAGTGCTACCGCGGCCATGGCCGCGATGCCGGGCAACAAGGACGACCTCAACCCCAACCGCGCCACCTATCTGCTGCCGGCGTGTACGCAGTTCGAGACCAGCGGTTCTTGCACCGCATCCAACCGCAGTTTGCAGTGGCGCGAACAGGTCATTGAGCCGCTGTGGGAAAGCCGCACCGACCACATGATCATGTACCAGCTGGCCGAGAAACTCGGCTTCGCCAAAGAGCTGGTGCAGAACCTGAAGATGGTGGCCGCCAAGGGCGGCATGATGGAGCCCGAACCCGAGTCGATCCTGCGCGAGATCAACAAGAGCGTGTGGACCATCGGCTACTCCGGCCAAAGCCCCGAGCGCCTGAAGGCGCACATGCGCAACATGCATGTCTTCGACGTGAAGACGCTGAAGGCCAAGGGCGGCATCGACAAGGAAACCGGCTACAAGCTGGACGGCGAATACTTCGGCCTGCCGTGGCCGTGCTGGGGTACGCCAGAGATGCATCACCCCGGTTCGCCCAACCTGTACGACACGTCCAAACATGTCATGGAAGGTGGCGGCAACTTCCGGGCTAACTTTGGTGTTGAGCGGGATGGCGTGTCGCTGCTGGCCGGTGACGGCTCGCATTCCAAGGGCGCTGAACTGACGACGGGTTACCCGGAATTCGACCACCTGCTGCTGAAGAAGCTGGGCTGGTGGGGCGACCTGACAGAGGCCGAAGCCAAGGCCGCCGAAGGCAAAAACTGGAAGACCGACCCATCGGGCGGCATCATCCGGGTGGCCATGCAGGTACACGGCTGCCACCCGTTTGGCAACGCCAAAGCGCGTGCCGTGGTGTGGAATTTTCCAGACCCCATTCCGCAGCACCGCGAAGCGCTGTACAGCAACCGCCCCGAGTTGATTGCCAAGTACCCCACGCACGACGACAAGAAGGCTTTCTGGCGCCTGCCCACGCTGTACAAAACGGTGCAGGAAAAGAACAAGGACATCGGCAAGACCTTCCCGCTCATCATGTCCAGCGGGCGCTTGGTCGAATACGAAGGCGGTGGTGAAGAAACGCGCAGCAACCCCTGGCTGGCCGAATTGCAGCAGGAAATGTTTGTCGAGATCAACCCACGCGCCGCGAATGACCGCGGCATTCGCAATGGCGACTGGGTGTGGCTGAAGACGCCGCCGATGATTGCGCTGCCCAGCTTCAAGGGCCTGCGCGTGAAGGCCATGGTGACCGAACGCGTGGACGCAGAAACAGTGTGGCTGCCCTTCCACTTCTCAGGCACCTGGGGCGGCGTGGACTTGTTGCCTTACTACCCTGACGGCGCGGCGCCGGTGATTCGCGGTGAGTCCATCAACACCGCCACCACCTATGGCTACGACAGCGTGACCATGATGCAAGAGACGAAGACCACCGTCTGCCAAATTGAGAAGGCAACGGCGTAAGCCGGCGCACCGAAGGAAACATCATGGCAAGAATGAAATTCATCTGCGACGCCGAGCGCTGCATCGAATGCAACGGCTGCGTCACCGCCTGCAAGGCCGAACACGACGTGCCCTGGGGCGTCAACCGCCGCCGCGTGGTGACGCTGAACGACGGCGTGGCCGGCGAAAAAAGCATCAGCGTGGCTTGCATGCATTGCAGCGATGCACCCTGCATGGCGGTGTGCCCGGTCGACTGCTTCTACCGCACCGATGAAGGTGTGGTGTTGCACGACAAGGACGTGTGCATTGGCTGCGGCTATTGCAGCTATGCCTGCCCGTTTGGCGCGCCGCAATTCCCCAGCAACGGCACCTTCGGCCTGCGCGGCAAGATGGACAAGTGCACCTTCTGCGCCGGTGGCCCGGAAGACAACGGCAGCGTCGCCGAAAACGAGAAGTACGGCCGAAATCGCTTAGCCGAAGGCAAGCTGCCGGCCTGCGCCGAGATGTGCAGCACCAAGGCTTTGTTGGGCGGTGACGGTGATGTGGTGGCCGACATCTTCCGCAACCGCGTGTTGACGCGTGGCAAAGGCAGCGAGGTCTGGGGCTGGGGCACGGCCTATGGCAAGCCGGCAGGGGGTGCTGCGCCAGGTGCTGCACCCACGGTGAAGAAGTCATGACGCGTCTGCTGATCGTTTTGGCGCTGGCAATGACTGCGCTGGCCTGTTCTGAAAAGCCCCAGTCAGCGACCCAGCGCAAGGCCGATGGCCATGCCTTTGAAGGCACGGGCAGCACCGACTACACGGCCCCAGGCTGGAAGCCGGGTGATGCCACCAGCTGGGACTTGCAGATCAAGGCCCGGTCGCAAAACCAGAACGAGTATTCGCGCGCCAGCGCGCCCTAAGCGGCTGAGACTGCCCACTGGAGAAGCCATGACCGGCCGCATCCCCACCCTGTTGATTGGCGCTGTGCTTGCGCTGCTATCGCTGGCTTCGCACGCGCAAACCGCGGCACCCGCCGCGGAGCCTTCAGCAGCGCCCGCCGCACCCGCAACAACGTCCAACGGCCCGCCCGCGAACTTCATTGCCCCGGCTGAGCCCAAGCCCGATGACAGCAACGCCGCCCGCGGCAAAAGCCAGCCAGGCAACAACGCGCCTTTCTGGCGCGCGGTGCGTGAATCGGGCAACCAGGCCGGTATCAGCAACCTGCCGGGCGCCGAGAAGGGCGTGTTGATCCAGCCCTTTGTGCAGTACCCCGGTTCGCGTGTGGCCAGCGCTGGTGAGGCCTGGCGCCAGGTGCGCAACCGCTGGTTGATTCCTTATGGCGGCGCGCTGCTGCTCATCGTCTTGGCGGCGATTGGCATCTTCTACTGGCGCAAGGGTGCGGTGGGGGGTCACGAGGTCAACACCGGCCGCGTCTTCGAACGCTTTACGCCGTTTGAGCGTGCCGCGCACTGGGCCAACGCCATCGCCTTTGTCGCGCTGGCCCTGTCTGGCATCGTCATGGCCTTTGGCAAGTTTTTCCTGCTTCCGGTGATAGGTGCCACCCTGTTTGGCTGGCTGACCTATGCGTTGAAGACCATGCACAATTTTGTCGGCCCGCTGTTTGTGGTGTCGCTGGTCATCGTGTTCGCCACCTTCCTGCGCGACAACTTCCCGCAGCGCGGTGACTTCGCCTGGCTGCGCCGCGGCGGCGGCATGCTCGGCGGCGCCGAGCCACCGTCCAACCGCTTCAATGCCGGGGAGAAGCTGGTGTTTTGGGGCGGCGTGTTCGCGCTGGGCCTGCTGGTGGTGGGCTCGGGCCTGGTGCTGGACAAGCTGGTGCCCGGCCTGGGTGACACGCGCGGCCAGATGCAGATAGCGCACCTGGTACACGCCACGGCCACGGTGCTGATGATGGCCATGTTCATCGGTCACATCTACATCGGCAGCATTGGCATGAAGGGCGCGTACAGCGCCATGCGCACCGGCTATGTCGACGAAGCCTGGGCCAAAGCCCACCACGAATGGTGGTACGACGATGTCAAGGCCGGCAAGATACCGGCGCAGCGTTCGCGCCCGGCCGATGCAGTTGCGTCTTCACCGTCGCCTTCACCTTCACTCGGCAGCGCTTCGACGCAAGCCTGAGACTTTTTCAAGAGCACCCCAGAACATGAACCTGCTCAAGACCTCTGCCGCCATCGCGTTGGCTGCCTTGCTGGCCCTGCCCGCATTCGCCAAGCTGCCCGCACCCAGTGATGAAGCCAAGGCCAAAGCCGCTGAAGCCGCAGCCAAAACCGCGCACGGCAACAAGCTGGCCAGCTTTCAGTTGTGCAAGTCGATGGACCGCACGGCCACGGCTTATTTCGCGCAAGCCAAGAAGGACAACAAGGCGGTGAAACCGGCGACGGCGACCGACGCCTGTGCCGACCCGGGCGCCTTTGTCTACGCGCCAGCAGCACCGGCTTCTGGCGCGGCGCCGGCGGTGGCGGTGGCTGCTGCACCCGCCGCCCCGGCAACCCCCGCCGCAGTGGCGGCCAAGCCCGCGGCGCCGGCCCCTGGCCCTGCCCCGGCTGCGGCCCCGCCGGCCAAGAAATAGGGCGCTGCAAGGCCCCGCGCGCATGCAAGCCGAGCCCTTGAGCTGGCAGGCCAGCCCGGCTGCCGACGAATGGCAGCCGCTGCCCGGCGCGCCGCGCCTGACGCAGGCACGCTGTGCGTTGCTGCGCGAGATTCGTGTGCTGGACGAATATGGCGAGGGCCGCAGCATCTACATCCCGTCAGAACGCCCGCTGACGGTGTTTGTCGACAAGCGCGAACTCGTCACGCTGATGACGCTGGGGGCCTGCCCAGAACTGCTGGTGCTGGGCTATCTGTGCAACCAGCGCTTGATTTCAAACGCGCTGGAAGTCGAGTCCATCACTGTCGATTGGGATGTCGGCGCCGCTGCCGTGCGCACCCACAGCGGTGTGCAAGACCTGGCGGCCAAGACCGCGCACCGCGTCGTCACCACCGGCTGCGGCCAGGGCACGGTGTTTGGTGACGCGATGACGCAACTGCACACCGTCACGCTGCCCAGCGCTCAAAACGCACGCATACGCCAGGGCACCTTGCACCGCATGCTGGAAACCATGCGCCAGCAGGACAGCATCCACCGCAAGGCCGGATCGGTGCATGGCTGTGCGCTGTTTCGGTTGCATGGGCCAACGAGTGAAATGCTGATGTTTGTCGAAGACGTCGGCCGCCACAACGCCATCGACACCATCGCCGGCTGGATGGCGATGCACGGCGTGGCCGGCGCCGACAAGGCCTTCTACACCACCGGCCGGCTGACCAGCGAAATGGTCATGAAGGCCGCGCAACTGGGCGTGCCCATCATCGTGTCGCGCAACGGCGTCACGGCGATGGGGCACGAACTGGCATCCCGGCTGGGCATGACCTTGTTCGGTCGCGCTGCCAACCGGCATTTCCTGTGCTACACCGGGGCCGAACGCTTTGATTCGGAACCTGAACCGCAGCGCCCGCCGGTGCGCGTGGTTGCCGGGTAGTCGCGGGTCAGTGGCCGGACAGGTGGCTGACAGTTGCTTGTCTAGACAAGCCCGTCAAACAGCCACACATCGACCAGGCCGCCCGCGGCCACCGAGCCTTGTTCGTGTTGCAAGACAACGAGCGCATTGGCCTGGCTCATGCTGCGCAAGATGCCTGCGCCTTGTGAACCTGTGAGCCGCACTTGCCAGCCGCCACCGGGCGCTGGCTCGACGATGCCGCGCTGGAATTCGGTGCGCCCCGGCCGCTTGCGCAAGGCGCTGGTGCAGTGCGCTTGCAGCACCGGCAGGGGCTGCGGCGTGGCGCCCGCCAGTTGCAGCAGCGCATCCCGCGCAAAAGCGTAGAACGTGACCAGCGCTGCCACCGGGTTGCCGGGCAGCGCAAACAGCCAGCAAGGTGGCGCGCCGCCTTGACGCAACAAGGGCCCGAACGCGAACGGACGGCCTGGGCGCATGGCCACCTTCCAGAAAGCGACTTCACCCAGCCGCGCCAGCACGGCGCGCGTGTGGTCGGCGTCGCCCATGCTGACGCCGCCGCTGGTCAGCACCACATCGGCGCTGGCCATGGCGTGTTCCAGCGTGGCTTGCAATGCCGCGGGGTCGTCATGCACCAGCCCCAGGTCCAGCACGTCCATGCCCAGCCGTTGCAACGCGCCCATCAGGCTGTAGCGGTTGCTGTCGTAAACGCAACCCGCATCCAGCGTCTGGCCCAGCGTACGCAACTCATCGCCGGTGGAAAACAAAGCCACGCGCAGGCGCCGGAACACATTCACCGATTCGATGCCCAGCGATGCCACCAGCCCCAGGTCGGCCGGTTGCAGCAACCGCCCCGCCAGCAGCGCGGGCCGGCCGACGGCGAGGTCTTCACCGCGGTGGCGGCGGTTGTCGCCCGTGCGCATGACACCGGGCTCTATCAGCACCTGCGTGCCATCCACGCGGCACAGCTCCAGCGGCACCACGGTGTCCAGCCCGGCGGGCATCACCGCGCCGGTCATGATGCGCAGGCATTCACCGGCACCCACGCTGCCCACGAAGGGCGCCCCGGCGTGCAGTGTGCCCACCGCGCGCAGCGTGGTCGGGCCATCGCTGCGCAGCGCGCTGCCAGCGAAAGCGTAACCGTCCATGGCCGAGTTGTCGTGCGCCGGAACGTCCATCGGCGACACCACATCGGCCGCCAACAGCCGGCCCAGTGCCTGCATCAGCGGCACCCGTTCGGCCGGCTGCGCAGGCCGCAAGGCGGCAGTGATGGCCGCACGCGCCTGCGCCACGCTGAGGTTGCGGTCACCCGCGGTCAGTGGCGACTCTGCAAGTTCTGACATCGGTGTTCTCTGGGCCTTGGGCACCATCGCGGCGACGTGCGATTTTGCATCCGTCACCTGGCTTGCCCGCAGCCCGTCGTGCAGCCGGCTGCGGCACGGCAGAATCCGCCGCGCGTTGCAAACAATGCCCTGATGAATACCGTCATGAGCACCGTCACGAACACCATTACCGACAGCCTGGCCATTGCCACCCACCTTATTGCCAGCGCCGACCCCGCGCTGCTGCAGATCGTGGGCCTGTCGCTGCGTGTCAGCAGCACGGCTTGCTTGTTGGGCGCGGCCATCGGGCTGGTGCTGGGCGCGGCGCTGGCGGTGGCGCGCTTCCCCGGCCACGGTGTGCTGGTGTGGTTGCTGAACACCCTGCTGGCGCTGCCTTCGGTGGTGGTCGGGCTGGCGGTCTACCTGCTGCTGTCGCGCGCCGGGCCGCTGGGCGCCTGGGGCATCTTGTTCACGCCGACGGCGATGGTCATCGCACAAAGCATTCTGGTGCTGCCGCTGGTGGCCGCGTTGTCGCGCCGGCTGGTGCTGGACGCGATGAACGAAGGTGGCGACCAGTTGCGCTCACTCGGCGCCAGCCCGCTGCAGGCCGCCGCGCTGATGCTGGTGCACGAACGCCTGGCCGTGCTGACGCTGCTGCTCACCGCCTTCGGTCGCGCCATTTCCGAAGTTGGCGCGGTGATGATCGTCGGCGGCAACATCGCCGGACTGACGCGGGTGATGACGACGGCCATCGCGCTGGAAACCAGCAAGGGCGACCTGCCGCTGGCCTTGGCGTTGGGCCTGGTGCTGCTGGGCGTGGTGGGGCTGGTGAACGGCGTCAACAGCGGGCTGGGCCTGCTGCAAGGCCGCGCTGCGACCACCGCCGAAGACAAGGGCCGCGGGCCTGACGGCATGAAGGCATGAAGGCGCGAACGTGACATCGCTGCTGCTCAGCCTGGCCGGTGCTTCGGTGCGCTTTGGCGCCGTCACCGCGCTGCAGGGCGTTGATCTGGCCTTGCACCGCGGTGAACGGCTGGCCCTGGTGGGTGCCAACGGTTCGGGCAAGACCACGTTGTTGCGCTTGATGCATGGCCTGGTGCCCGGCAGCGGACAGCGCATGCTGCACGCTGACTTTGCCGGCATCGAGCCCGTCGTGGCGATGGTCTTCCAGCGGCCTTTTCTGCTCAGTCTTTCGGTGCAGGCCAACTTGCGTCTGGGCCTGTGGCTGCGCGGTGTAGCGCGGGCCGAAAGGCGCGAACGCTGCGCCCAGGCGCTGCGGCGTGTGGGCTTGCAAGACCTGGCGCACCGCGCGGCGCGGGCCTTGTCGGGCGGCCAGCAGCAGCGCCTGGCGCTGGCCCGTGCCTGGGCGCTGCGGCCCGAACTCTTGTTGCTGGACGAGCCGACGGCCAACCTCGACCCCAGCGCCAAGCGCGAGATCGAAAACCTGATCGCGTCGCTGGGCGCTGAGGGCAGCACCATCGTCATCAGCACCCACAACCTGGGCCAGGCCAAGCGCCTGGCCACCCGTGTGGCCTACCTGGAAGCCGGGCGGCTGGTGGTCGACCTGCCGGTGGATCGTTTCTTCAAAGACACGTTGCCGCCGGAAGCCGCGCAGTTCCTGAAAGGTGAGCTGGGCTGGAAGTAGCATCTTGGCCATGAATATCGACCTGCGTTCCGACACCGTCACCCGCCCCACAGACGCGATGCGCGCGGCCATAGCCGCTGCGCCCGTGGGCGACGACCAGTACGGCGAAGACACGCTCACCACGCTGCTGCAAGAACGCTGCGCCGCGTTGTTAGGCAAGGAAGCGGCGCTGTGGCTGCCCTCAGGCACGATGGCCAACCAGGTGGCTTTGCGCGTGCTCACAAGGCCGGGCGATGAGGTCATCACCAGCCGCGAAGCCCATGCCGGCTGGCACGAAACCGGCGGCGCTGCGGCCAACGCCGGTGTGCAGTTGCACGAGGTGGGGCAGGGCGGCCTGTTCACTTGCGCCGACTTCGAAGCCGCGGTGAAGCCGCGCGGCCTGCCGGTGTTCCCGCCGACCACGCTGGTGGAAATCGAGAACACCCACAACCGCGGCGGTGGCCTGGTGTTCCCGCAGGCCGAGGTAGAACGCATCTGCGCCGCCGCCCATGCGCGCGGCATGCCCAGTTTTCTGGACGGCGCGCGGCTGTGGAATGCGGCGGTGGCCAGTGCCCGCACCGAGGCTGAGCTGGCCGCGCCTTTTGACCTCGTGGCGGTGGCCTTTTCGAAGGGCCTGGGGGCGCCCGGCGGTTCACTGCTGGCAGGCTCGCGCGCGCTGATAGCCGCGGCCAACCGCCACCGCCGCATGCTCGGCGGCGCGATGCGCCAGACCGGGTTCTACGCCGCCGCCGCACTGCACGGCCTTGACCACCACCGCCAGCGTTTGGTCGATGACCACCGCAGCGCCCGCAGCCTGGCCCAGACCCTGGCCGCCAGCCCCGCGGTGCGGCTCGACCTGGCCACCGTGCAGACCAACATCGTCGTCTTCCACCTGCGCGAAGACGTGGCCGCGCCCGACGGCGCCACGCTGGTGGCGCAGGCGCGCGCCCAGGGCGTGTTGCTCAACGCCTTCGCGGCACGCACGGTGCGCGCGGTGACGCACCTGGACGTGTCGGCCGCGCAGGTGGCGCGGGCGGGTGAGGTCTTGCGCGGGCTGCTCGGCTGAATCAAACGCCCAGGCGTTGACGCAACGCGCGGCCAACGTCATCGCGTCACGGGGTGCGCCAGGTCGCGGATGTGTGTCGGGCCGGCGTGGCCTTCCACCTCGGCCATCAAGCCCTTGAACAGGCCCAGCGGCGCCAGCAGTTCCAGCACCACGAACATCGGCCCCACCAGCAGGCCGATGGTGTCGTCGGCAAAGGCCGGCTTCTTGCCTTCGTAGTAGTGGCCGATGAACTGGATGACCCAGCCCACCGCGAAGAAGCCCAGGCCAAAGGCCAGCCACTGTGCCGTGCTGCCGCCGCTTGCGCGGTGGGCCAGCGCCATCAGCCCGCCCACGCCCAGCGTGGTGGCCAGGCCGATGCCGAGGTGGCCGCGCGTCAAGTACCACAGCGCGACGACGGCAAACGTCAACCAGGCCAGCGTGAATTCAAAGCCGTTGACGACAAAGTGCACCGCCGCCAGCAGCACACCCACGCCGAAGACGATCATCGGCACGCCAACGAAATGGGTGGCGATGTTGCGCCGGTCGCGGTGGTAGTCGGCGTACTGCTGCAACAGCAGCACGGCGGGACGAAAAGGTGTGGCCATGGCGTTGTCTCCATCAAGGCTTCATCAAGGCTTCATCAAGGCTTCATCGTAGCGCCGCTCCTAGAATGGCGCCACTTCCAAAAGGGCAGCGCGCATGACGATCAAGAGCGACAAGTGGATACGCCGCATGTGCGCAGAGCACGGCATGATCGAGCCCTTCGAACCCGGCCAGGTGCGCGAAAACGCCGCCGGCCAGCGCATCGTCAGCTACGGCACCAGCAGCTACGGCTACGACATTCGCTGCGCGCCAGAATTCAAAGTCTTCACCAACATCCACAGCACGGTGGTCGACCCGAAGAACTTCGACGAAAACAGTTTCGTGGACATCAACAAGGATGTCTGCGTCATACCGCCCAACAGCTTTGCGCTGGCGCGCACGCTGGAATACTTTCGCATCCCGCGCAACGTGCTCACCATCTGTTTGGGCAAGTCGACATACGCACGCTGCGGCATCATCGTCAACGTGACCCCTTTCGAGCCCGAATGGGAAGGTTTCGTGACCCTGGAATTCAGCAACACGACGCCCCTGCCGGCGAAGATTTACGCCGGCGAAGGCTGCGCCCAGGTGCTGTTTTTCGAGAGCGACGAGGTCTGCGAAACCAGCTACAAAGACCGCGGCGGCAAGTACCAGGGTCAGCGTGGCGTGACGCTGCCCAAGACCTGAACGCCGGCATGCAAAATCCAAGCTCTGGCGACAGCCGCCAGCAAGGGGCAGGCGCATGAAGTGGGAAGGCCAGGAACAAAGCGACAACGTCGAAGACCGGCGCGGTGACGGGGCGGGTTCGCGCGGTGGCGGGCTGCCGTTCATCGGTGGCCGCGGCATCGGCATCGGCACGATTGCGATTGCGCTGGTGGCGGGCTGGATCTTCGGCATCAACCCTTTGACCGTACTGGGTCTGTTGAGCGGTGACGGCGCTGCACCCGCAGTGCAGCAGCAGCCCGCCGGCCCGGCGCGCAAGCCGCCGGCCGAAGACAAGGCGGCGCAGTTTGTCTCTGTCGTGCTGCGTGATACCGAAAAGGTCTGGGGCCAGGTCTTCCAGGCCGCCGGCAGCAGCTACCAAAAGCCCAAGCTGGTGCTCTTTCGCGGCGCCACCGCCACGGCCTGCGGCACCGGCCAAAGTGCGATGGGCCCTTTCTACTGCCCGGGCGACAGCAACGTCTACATCGACCTCGATTTCTTCGACACGCTGAGCAAGCGCCTGGGCGCGCCAGGTGACTTTGCCCAGGCCTACGTCATCGCCCACGAGGTCGGCCACCATGTGCAAAACCTGATGGGCATCACCGGCAAGGTCGACGCCATGCGGGCCAGGTCTTCACAGACCCAGGGCAATGCGATGTCGGTCAAAGTCGAGTTGCAGGCCGACTGCCTGGCCGGCGTGTGGGCCCACCATTCGCAGCAAGGCAAGGGCTGGCTGGAGCAAGGCGATATCGAAGAAGCGCTGAACGCGGCCAGCCAGATTGGCGACGACACGCTGCAGAAGGCCGCACAAGGCCGCGTCGTGCCGGAAAGCTTCACCCATGGCAGCAGCCAGCAGCGTGTGACCTGGTTCAAGCGCGGGTTTGACAGCGGCCAGGTGGGGCAGTGCAACACCTTTGAAGCCAAGCCGTAGCGGCCCCCGTACGGCCACCCACACCATGGCGCGCGCACCCCGCGGTACTTGACCAGCGTTGCCGTAACACTTATCCGGCTGCCACCCCTAATCTGCGGCCGCTTTGCGGCATTGCGCCGGCCCGCTGGAGTCACTAAGGTCCGCGGTTTCGCTGCCCCGCGAACATCGCATGCCGCAATCACCATGAAGCTGCCCGGCCCCGACGAATTGATCGGCCGCAACCGCGGCTTTCAGGACGCGTTGGCCTACGCGCGCAAGGCAGCGCGCAGCACCTGCCCGGTGCTCATCACCGGCGAAACCGGCACCGGCAAGGACCAGGTGGCGCGCCTCATCCACGCCGCCAGCCTGCGCTCGCAGGGCCCTTTCGTCAGCCTGAATTGCGCTGCGGTGCCCGAAAGCCTGATCGAAAGCGAACTCTTCGGCTATGAACACGGCGCCTTCACGGGCGCCGTGCGTTCCTACCCCGGGCGCTTTGCCGCCGCGCACGGCGGCACGCTCTTCCTTGACGAGCTGGGCGACCTGCCGCTGTCGACCCAGGCCAAGCTGCTGCGGGCGATTGAAAACCACGAAGTCACGCCACTGGGCAGCCTGCGCACACGCACGGTCGATCTGCGCATCGTCGCGGCCACCCACCAACCGCTGGAGCAGATGGTGCGCGAACGCCGCTTCCGCTCTGATCTCTACTTTCGCCTGTGCGTGGCGCGTGTGCGGCTGCCGCCGCTGCGCGAGCGCCGCGACGACATTCTTGAACTGGCAGCCCACTTCATGGCGCCGCTGCGCCGCAGCGCCGAAGGCCACGCCGTCGGCTGGTTTGACGCTGCTGCGTTGCGCCGCTTGCTGACCTACGAATGGCCAGGCAATGTGCGCGAGTTGCGCAACGTCATCGAGGCCATCTTCATCGACCCGCCGACAGGCACCATTTCAGACGCCGCGCTGCCGCCGCTGCTGGGTGCCTTGGGGGGCCTTGACGGCATCGAAGCGATGGCCCGGCTGCCGCCCGACGAGCGCGAGCGCATCGTCGACATGCTGGCCACCACGCACTGGAACAAGGCCGCCGCGGCGCGCGGGCTGCACTGGTCACGCGTCACGCTGTACCGCAAGATGGCCAAGCATCACATTGACGCGGGCCCGTCGCCTCATCCGGGCGGGTCCGGCGGTGGCAGCACCAGCGGGCCGTAACTGGCTTCCCAGTCGCCCACGCTGCGCGCCAGCAGGCCGCTGAAAACCTTGGCGTAGGCCGGCGCGGTGACGACGCGCACCATGCGCTCCGGGCTGTCGGGCGTGCCGCCGTAGTCCTGGCCGAAGTCCAGCAGGAACTCGAAGGCGTTGAAGCCGACCTCGAAGTGGTTGGCGTAGGCCGCCGTGGCGCGCGGGGGCGCGGCGGGCGGCGCGGCAGACGGCGAGGCAGGCGGCAACGCATGCGCCGATGCATTCGGCGCCGCGTCAGCGCCCTCATGTGTGGGCATCAGCGGTGCGGCTGCCACGGCCGTCCTACAGCGCCAGCATGCCGTGCAGCAGCGCCAGCACACGCCGGCGGTAGCGCCCGCTGCCGTAGGTTGAGCTGCCGCTGATGCGCCGGCCCATGGCGTAGATGCTGCCGAGTTCGCCGAGCGGGTTGGGCACTTTTTTGGTGGCGGCGGGCACATGCAGCAGGTCGGCGGCCACCGTGCTCATAAGGCGGTAGTCGGCATGCTGGGCATGCAGCGCCAGGCCACGCGCCAGGGTTTCGCTTTGCTGGAAGATCAGCGTCCAGTCGGCATCTGTGCTGCGCGTGGCGGCCACGTCGGCGGCCATGCCCTTCCAGGCTTTCCTGAATTTCAGCAGCACGCTGTTGCTGCCGCCGTAGCCCTGGATCCAGCGCACCAGCCGCAGGTAAGACTCGCGGCCCGTGGTCTGCATCACACCGCGGCCGCGGAACTTGTGAAAGTCGGCCTGCATGATGAAGCCGTTGACGCTTTCGTCTTCGTCGGTGCCGAAGTCGGCCTGCGGGTACAGCGTGCCGTTCCAGGCGCCGCCAAATTCGCTGCCATGGTGGGCCAGGCGCGCTGCGCCACCCAGGCTGCCGTGGGCGGCGATGTAGACGGCGTCGTCAAACAGCGAGCCCGCGGTGCGCTGTGGCGCGCCGCTCATGATGTTGTAGCTGGCCTTGCGCAGCGTGCCGGACCTGATGCGGTCAAAGAAGTAGGCCAGGCCCGGGTGCGCCACGCCGTCGTCGCCGGTGCGGCCTTTGCCGCCTTGCTCGGGAAACGCCGCCAGGTCGCCGCCGGTTTCGTTGATGGAGATGGCGCTCATGGTGGCGAACTCCAGCGCGCTGATGTCGCTCTGGTCGTAGGCCGTGGCCATCTGGTCCCAGAAGGCCTTGAAGCGGTCCAGCACTGGCTGCTTGTTGCTGATCTGCTGGCGCTCTTTGAACGGTATGGAATGCGCCAGGCCGGCGTTGTACCAGCCGATGAAACCGGGCTGGCCGCAGCGTGAAAAGAAGCTCTCGATGTCGGCCGCGTTGGTGAAGCGGATGGCCGCCAGCGTGTCGACGTCGGCCTGCGTCAGGTCGCTGGTGTCGGCCGTGCGCGGCGCTGGCACGCAGGCACTTTGCAGCGCCACCGGGTTCACGCTGGCCGCCGCCAACAGGCGCCGCAGCGGGCGGTAGTGGGCATAGACATGGGTCTGCGCCACGCGCTGCCAATCGCTGTCGGGCGCGTTGCGGTCGTTGCTGCGCTCAAGCTGCCAGCCGACGAAGTTGGCGCCGCTCTTGACGCTGGCATCAGGCGTGCAGCGCCACCAGCGGATGGCCGGGCCGACATCGGCCGGGTCTGAGGCGCGCGACTCTGCGGTGCAGAAAAAGATGCGCTGGCCGCTGCGATCGGCCTGGGCGACGATGCGGATATGGCCTTCCAGCCACATCGTGTCGCCGCCGCAGAGTTGCGTCGGGTCGGTCACGCGCTCGAAGGCGCCTTGCCCGCCCTTGAAGGAGGCCGACGCGGTACCCAGCGGGTCGGCCAGTTTGTCGGCTGCGGCCACGCCGGGCAAGGTGTCCATGACCGCGTTCAAGGCCAGGCCGACAAAGCCCGAGCAGTCGACGCCGATGCCGTAGTGTTTGAGAAACGCGCGCAGTTTGTCGGGCGTGGCCGGCGGCGGCACGGTGGCGTCGGTGGTGAGCAGGCCGGCGGCGTCGGCGCTTTGCAAGAAGTCGATCAGGGCCTCGGGCGTGGCCTTGCCGATGCGCGCCATCAGAAAGCGTTTTTCGTTGATGAGCGCGCGCAGCGCGGCGGGCCCGGCGGCGCGGTGTCTTTCAGCCAGCTCGAAGCGGTCCTTCGACGCCTTGGCCGATTTGGGATTCACGTTGATGAAGTACGGCGGGTGCACATGCAGCGGCTGACCGCCCACGGTGAGCGCAATGGCGCGGTAGCGCGCCAGCAGGCCGGCCACGGTGTTGCGGATGCGGTCGTCCCAGGTGTTGCCGTAGCCCAGGCTCTGGCCCAGGCCGGCGCCGGTGTGCAGGCCGAAGGGGTCGCCGTCGTTGTCAGCATCGTTGTCAGCGTCGGTGTGGCTTGGGTGGTCGTCACCCAGGCTCCACTCACTTTGCGCGTTTGCTGCGCTTGCCGCGCCCGTGCGGGTGGGCGTGTAGCGCGGGTTCGCAATCGCGCCTTCGGCCGCCAGCAGCGGCGCCAGGTTGGCGTCGGCCAGCACGTCGGCGACGCGCCGCTCGCTGCCGTCGACCTGCATCGTGGGCCACACCAGACGCACGCCGTGGCTGTAGTCCACATAGCTGGGTTCATGCGCAAATGACGGCATGCCGCGCGGCCCGGCGCCGCGTTGCCACGGTTCGCCATTGGCCTTGAAGGCACCGTAGAACGCGAGCTTGGGCACCGGGTGGCTGTCGTGTTGGCCCTGCTGCCGGTAGTTGCTGCTGATGACCAGTTCCTTCTTCTGGCCTGCGGTCAGGATGGTGGGCGGGCGCCGCAGTTGCGCGTCGATGGCGCGGCTGTGTTCCAGGTAGCTGCTGGACGCCGCCTGCAAGTGCGCGCGCGGCGTGCCGGCAAAGTTGCCGGCAATGAACTCCAGCTTGGTGGGCGCGGCGGCGTAGATCTGCTCGACCATGCGCGCAGTCGGCAGCAGGCAGTCGAACGCGTCGGCCACGCGCTGTGCCGTGACCGGGTCCATCGGCACGCGCACGGCGTCGCTTTCGGTGCCGACGGACAGCACGTCAGGCGTCACGTAGTACTCGATGCGGTGGCTGGCGCCCGCCCGGTCTGTGGCCGTGGTGCGCACGGTGTGAAAGGTCAGCAGTGAAGGCGGCATGTTGCCGGCGCGCAGTTGCTCGAAGATGCGGTTCTCGCGCTCGACGCCGGTGGTGTTGCCCAGGCTGTTGATAAAGGCCGAGCCGGTGGGTGCGCCCGCGGCGCGCTCGCGCGTCACCAGCACGGGCATCGTGATGGTGTCCAGCGCGTCGGCCTGCTCGGCAATGTCGGCAGCCTCAGCGCCGGCCTCGCTGCGCCAGGCCTGCAACGCGGCGGCGCGGTAGGCGTTGTCGTCCCACGGGTCGGCCAGGGCATGGGCCTTGGCGGCGGGCGCGGTGGCTGCAGATGCCAGGTCTTGCATGCCCGGCGCCAGATCGTCAGCAGCGTCGGCCAGCAGGCGGCCGCCGCACAGGCCGGGCACGTCGCTGTGGCCGTGCTTCTTCGGGTCGGCCACCTTCTGCGCGCGCCACCGCGGCGCCAGCAGGGCGCGCACGCCTGCGTCAGCCAGCGCAGCCAGGCGCTGTTGCAGAAAGTCTTGTGTGTCCTTGCCCACCTGCGCCGTGCCGGTGCCGTTGATGAAGGCAATGCGCAGCGCGCTGCCTTTGCTGCGCAGGTAGTCGCGGCGGGCGCTGTCGCCGCTGAGCTTGGCCAGTGCATCGGCGTCGCGCTGCATGGCGCTGGCGGCCCAGCCGCCGGCTGCGGTGAGCACATCCTTGCCGCCATAGGTGGCGTCGAAGAAATGAAAGCCGTGCACGCCCTCGCCGGTGCCCACAGACTGCATCAGCTTGCTCAGCGCCGCACCGCCGCCCGAATGGCCGTTGAGCACCAGCCGCGCCAGCGTCAGCTTGCCGGCGCCGGGCTGCGCAGCCCAGGCGGCCAGGGCTTCGGCCACAAAGGCGTCAAGCTCGGCCTTGTCGTCGATGGCGGGGAAGGTGAAGCCGTCGCCGCTGCGCCATTCTTGCGTGCCGTCCTTGAGCGTGACCTTGTAGCGCCATTCGTGGGCCAGGCCATGCGGCACCAGGCCGAGGGTGGGCCGCGCCACGGCACCCAGGTCGATGCCGCTGGTCTTGGCCTTGTCGGCCAGGCGCATGGACTTGACGGCGCCGACATAACCGTGAAAGTGCACTGCCACATCGACCGGCCCGCTGTAGCCCGCCGGCACCTTGGCCCAGCGCAGCACGCAGTTGCCTTTGCCCAGGTCGTAGCCGCGGCCGGCGTGGGCTTTCAGGCGCGCCAGGTGGAGCGTGCTTTGGCCAGCGTCGCCGCTGTCAAAGGCATGCACCGGTGGCGCTGATTCTGCGGCGGGTGCTGGCGGCATCGGCAACGCGTCGCCAAATACCAGCGCGCTGGCCGGTGTGGCTTGCACGGTGTGCGTGGTTCTGTAGGCCATGGTGTGTTCTCCTGCGCGGGCGCGGCGGGTAAGGAATTCAGGCCCCGGCGGCGGCGGGCTTGGCGCCTTCGCCACCGTGGCTGTTGACCGGCGTGTTGGCCACCGGGTTGGGCGTGTTGCCCATGATCAGAGACATCAGTTCGGGCTTGGCGAAGCGCTCCATCGGGAAGTAGTCGCTCTTGAACTTGAGGTCGACTTCGCCGGTCAGGTCGGCGTGCACATCGATGGCGTCGCTGCTGTTGGCTTTTTTCGACGACACATAGGCCACGCTGGTGGTGGACTCGCCGCTGGGCGCGCCGAACAGGCCGCCCAGGCCGCCGCCAAAGCCGATGCGGCTTTGGTGCGCAAAGTCAAACTGGCTCGCGCTTTGCGCCGCGCCGGTGTCCTGGGCGTTGATCTGGAAACCCATGCGGGCATAGATGCGCCCGCTGGTGATGACGATGCGGTTGATGCCCATCAGCATCATGGTCGAAAGCATCTGGTGGCGGCCCTTGGCCAGGTGGCGGCGCGCCGCGGGCACGAGTTTTTCTTCGGCCGCTTCGTCAGACAGGTCGACATCTTCTTGCAGCCCCAGCGTGCCCTTGAAGTCGGGCTTGGCGGCGCTGTCGGCGTTGTCGCGCACGCGCACTCGGGCGCCGTCGTTGCCGGCTTCGACGCGCAGCACGCTGGGGTAGGCATTGGCCAGCCAGTCGCGGGCGTTGTTGTCGCTGATGTTGTCGGCCATGAACTGGTCCACCGTCTTGGCCACGTTGGCCAGCAGCGTGCCGTAGGCTTCCATCTGCTGGATGGACGCGTTGACGATGGCCTGGAAGGTGCCCTTGATGAGATCGGCGACGAAACTCGGAAAGGCAATCGCGCCCAGCGTGTCGCGTGTCACGCGCGCCACCCCAGACGCGGCACGGGCCTGGAAGTTTTCTTGCGGCGGGGGGTCGGCCAGCGCCGTGACTGGGTTCTTGTTTGCACGCAGGTTTACAGGCAGGTTTACCGGCAGGTTTGCGGCCACGGCCTGGGCCGCGGCAGGCAGCGTCTGCCGATGGTGCAGCACGGGCGTCTGGCCCAGCAGGCGCGACTGCGACCAGTCTTCCTGGACCAGCGCCGCGGTGTAGGCGGCGATCTTTTCCAGGTCTGTGCCCATGGCCTGGCGCCGCGCCGCGGGCAGGCCGTAAAACGAAGGGCTGGACTCCAGCAGCGCCTGCACCTGCGAATGCACGAGCTGCGACACGGCTGGCGTGATGCGCATGCCCTGGGGTTGCGGCGGGGTGTCAAAGGGGCCGGGCAGCGGCGAGCCCGAAGGCAGGCTGTGCAGGCTGTGCGGTGGGGTCAGGGCGCGTTCCATGACGGGCCTTTCGCAAATGCGGCGGCGCCTTCGGCCGATGGTTCGGGGTCGGGGTCGGGCTGAGGCTCGGGCTCAGGGTCCGCCTTGGGCTTGGCCTTGGCCTTGCCGTCAGGCTTCTTGACATCGGGCTTCTTGGTTTCGATCTTTTTGTCGCCCGCTTTCTTGTCCTCGGCCTTTGTGTCGCCGGCATCCTTGTCACCGCCCTTGGCCGGCTCTTCTTTCGGCGCCACCGGGTCGTTGGCCTTCGGGTCGAGCGTGCCTTTCTCGATCGGCGCCGTGGGCAGCCGCGGCGCGGGCAGGGGTGTGCCCACGGGTGTGCCGGCGGGCACTGGCTCGCGCGCTTTGCGCTGCGTGTGCGGCGACTTGAACACCGCCCCATCACCACCCGGCGGCGCGCCTGCGCCGGGCTTGGGCAACGTCGGCGCGGGGTTGGCTTCGGGCACGGCCGTGTTGTTGGAAATGGCTTTCAGCGTGCCGCCGGTGGCAAAACGTTCGACCGGAAAGTAGTCGCTCTTGAAGTGCAGTTCCACTTCGCCGGTGAGATCGGTTTCGGTGTTGATCTCGGCGTCGCTGCCGGCGCGCGTGCTGGACACATAGGCCAGCGAAGCCGACGCTTCCACGCCCCACAGCAGCGCGTTGTAGTGGCCGCGCACGGCCATGCGCGCGTCCACGTCCTGCGCCGTGCGCTCGAAGGCGCTGTCGCTGGTGTCGATGTGAAAGCCCATCGTCGCGCGAATCTTTCCGGCCGTGATGACGATGCGGTTGATGCCCATCAGCACCATCGTGGACAGCATCTGCAACCGCGTTTCGGCCAGGCGGCGGCGCGCCGCGGGCAGCAGCGTGTCTTCAATCGCCGATTCATCCAGGCCGGCGCTGACATGCAACTCACTTTCGAAGTCAGGCGGTGGCAACTCTGACGCGTTGTCGCGCGGCACGGCCTTGCCGCCTTGCAACTGCAGATGCTGCGGGTAGCGCTGGGCCAGCCAGCCATGGGCCTGCGCGTCGCTGACGTTGTCGGCCATGAACTGGTCGACCGTCTTGGCGACGTTGGAGAGCAGCTGCGAGAACGCCTCCATCTGGCGGATGTTGGTTTGCAGGATGGCGTCAAAGGTGCCGCGGATGAGATCGGCGACGAAGGTCGGAAAGGCAATCGCGCGCAGCGTCTGCTGCGTGACGCTGCCGATCTGGCTGGCGGCGCGCGGCTTGAAGTCGTTGGCCTGGGCCTGGGCCAGCGGTGCGCTGCTGCGGGTTTCTTTCAGCACCGGCGTCTGGCCCAGGCGTTCTGACTGCCAGTAGATGTCGCGCAGGCATTCGGCGGCGTAGGCGGCCACGCTCGTCAGGCGGTCTTGCAGCAAGCCGCGGTCGGCGTTGCCAAGCTGGTGGTACGAAGGCGTGGCCTGCAACAGGCCCTGCACCTGCGTGCGCACCAGGGCCCGGGTGGCCGGCGTGGGCCGCAGGCCCAAGGGGTCGGGCGCGCCGGCAAAGGGACCGGCCAGGCGCGTGCCGGGGGGCTGGTTGGATGCGGACATGGACGCGGATGTGGAAGCGCTCGCACGGGCCGATGGCGCAAGCGGCGGCGCGCTGCGCCACGCGGGCGCGGGCCTTGGCCGGGTCAGCAGCGCCGGTGTCATGCCGGCACCGCCTGGGCGCGCAGGGCCGCCGCGCCCCAGGCGCTTCTGGGCATGGGCGGCATGGGCGTTGTGACCATGGCGGGCTGCATGGATTCAGGCAGCACCAGGCCGCTGGCCGCCAGCCAGCTCAGCGCTGCCTGCACCAGCGCGGTGGGCGGTGCGGTGCGGGCCCAGGCTGCCGCGTCGGACGGCGTGTTGTCCAGGCTGCGCAGCAGCGTTTGTCCGGCGGCGCCACGGCGGGCGCTGGCGTCGCGGGCGGCGCTTTCTTCAGCGCTGCCGCCCACCAGCGCCAGCAGGGTCTGCCACGGCGTGGAGGTGTGGAGTTGGCGCTGCAGACCGGCATCGCCGAGCACCTCAAAGGCGGCCAGCGTGCGCGCGTGGATGCGCCGCGCCCAGGCCAGCAGTGTCGCCGCGGGCTCGGCCGCCACCAGGGCTTGCAAAGACTGCACGGCCAGTCGCCAGCTGGTGGCCGCGGCCAGGCCGGTGCCGCCTTCGCGCGTGCGCCCCGCATCGGCACGCACGATGGCGCTGGCCAGGCGCAGCAGGCGCTGGTTGAAGTCGCTGCGCTCGGGGGGCTGCACGTCCGCGCCAGGTCCGCTGCGTTCAGTGCCCTGGCCGAACAGGTGCGCTGCCCAACGTGCGCGGTCGGCAGCGCTGGGGTGGTCGCGCGCGGTGGCGGCAAAGCGTTCCAGGCGCTGCATCGTGGCGGGCTCGCGCAGCATCAGTTCATAGCGCTGCGTGGCCAGCAGGTCCACCGTGGGCAGCACGCCGGCTTCGTCAAGCTGGGCATGCAGGTACAGCGCGGCATAGGCCGACAAGGCCTCGGCACTGGGCCGCCAGGCCGACACCCCCGGCACGCTGGCTGGCGGCAGTTGCAGCGGGTCGTTGGCCGCCGCAGCCAGGGCCCCCGCCGGGCGCCGCAACGCCGCGCCGGCGTCGCGCAGGGCGCGGCCCAGCAGGTCGGGGGCGGAGCGCGGGCGCATGGTGCTTCAGACCCGGGCCGGTGCGGCTGCCGGCGCCGGTGCAGCGCCTGGCGGCGGCGCGTTCTTGCCGTCGGGCGTCTTGGCGCGGATCTGGTTGATCTGCATCACGTCGACCATGCGTTCCATCGGGAAGTAGTCGCTCTTGAACTGCACGTTCACTTTGCCGGTTAGCTTGGCGTGCAATTGCACCTTGGCGTCTGAATCTTCGCTGCGTGTGGTGCTGACGGCAAAGTTGGCCGAGCTCTCGGCGCTGGAATTGCCGTACCAGCTCTGGTTGAGTTTTTTCGTCGCGCCCAGGCCCAGGAAGCCCGAGCTTTCGCGGCTGTAGTTGCCTTCGTAGCCCGACTCGGATTTTTGTTGCGCGTGCCAGTCGGCCGAGCGCACCTGCTGCATCTTGCGGCGCACGGCGTCGGTGGTGTTGAGCTCGAACATGCAGCTAGCCTCGATGGTGCCGTTGGTCACCACCAGCCGGTTCACGCCCATCATGACCATGGTGGCCAGCATCTGCTGGCGGTCGAGTGCCATGCGGCGGCGCGCGGCGGGCACCAGGGTGGCTTCGATGGCGTCGTCATCGATGCCGTTCATGGCCTCGCCCAGCCCCAGGTCGCCTTTCAGGTCGGGTAGGTTTTCGTCGCTGGCGCCCTTGCGGCGGCGCACCTTGGGGTCGTCGCCCGAGATGTCCACTTCAAACTGATCGGGGTAGCGTTCCACCAGGTAGTCGCGGGCGTTGTTCTCGCTCACGTTGTCCTTCATGTACTGCTCGACCGATTTGCTGACGTTTTTCACCAGGTCGGCATAGGCTTGCATCTGCTTGATCGACGAGTGCACGATGGCGTTGAAGACACCGTCGATGAGCCCGGCCACGAACTGCGGGAAGTCGATCTTCTGGACCATTTCGGTGAAGGCGTCGCTGCCCTGGCGCGCCGCCACCGCGCCCGACTGGGCAAAGCGCTGGCCGGCGGTGTCGCCCTCGGGCAGCGGGGGCTTGTCGGCCAGCGCAGCGGCGACCTGCTGGCGGCCGGCCAACGGGCCTGCCAACGGCACCCGCCCGGCCAAGGTCACCTGCTCGGGCTGGGTGTTGCCGTCGGCACCGCCCAGGATGTACTGAAACGCGCGCACGGTGTCGTTGGCCACCGCCACGCGCTGCTCGGGCGCCAGGCGCGCGTAGGCCGCGCTGGCCAGCAGGCCGTCGCGCACCCGTTCGCGGATCAGGGGCAGCAGCGCAGGGTCTGGGGCCGGCATGAGTAACTCCTGAAGTGAGTGTTGTCAGCGTGCCGGCAATTGCGGCATCGGCGGCAGCGGCGGCGGCGCGGGCAAGGCCGGTGGCGCAGCGGCGGGCGCAGCGGCCGGCGTCTTGTCGCGGATCTGGCCGATCTGCAGCGCGTCGATCATGCGTTCCATGGGGAAGTAGTCGCTCTTGAAATTGATCTTCACCTTGCCCTGCAATTCGGCGTGCAGCTTGATCTCGTCTTCGCTCTTGTTGGTGTCCACCGTGGAGACCTGGAAGTTGGCCGCGCTGTCGCGCGTGTGGCCGCTGTACCAGCTGGAATTGCCGGCGTACTTGGCGTTCTTGATCCAGTCGTTGTCCTGCCGCTCGCCCTGCCAGCTGCGGTCGCCCTTGCCACCCGATTCGTCGTGGCTGCCGCTGCTGCCGCCGAAGGTGCTGGTGCCGGTGCGGTCGCGGATGCGGGTGTCGCGCGTGTCCAGGCGGAACAGGCAACTGGCCTCGATGCTGCCGTTGGTGACGACGAGGCGGTTCACGCCCATCATGACCATGGTCGCCAGCATCTGTTGGCGGTCCATTGCAATGCGCTTGCGCGCGGCGGGCATCAGCTGTTGCTCGGCGCTGTCCTGGTCCAGGCTGGGCATCGGCGACTTCAGGCCCAGATCGGCAAAAAAGTCCGGCAAATTGGCGTCGTCGGCGCCTTCGCGCGGTTTCAGCTTGGGGCTGTCGCCAGCCACATCCATGTCCAGGTGTTCGGGGTAGCGCTGCACCAGGTATTCACGCGCGTTCTGTTCGCTGACGTTGTCCTTCATGTACTGGTCGACCGACTTGGCGACGTTTTTCACCAGCTCGGCGTAAGCCTCCATCTGCTTGATGGAGCTGGTGACGATGCTGTTGAAGACACCGTCGACCAAGCCGCCGACGAAGGCCGGGAAGTTGACTTCCTTGACCAGGTTGGCCATGGCTTCGCCGCCGCGGCGCGCGGCTTCGCCCAGCGGCGGCGGCGACGGGCGCAGCCCGCGGGTGGAGTTGGCCAGGGCCTGGGCTTCGGCCTGGCCCGGTGCAAAGCCCGCCGTGTTGCCGCCCAGCGTGACCGATTCGGGCAGCGAACGCCCGTCGGCGCCGCCCAGGATGTAGTGAAACGCGCGCACTGTGTTGTGGGCAATCTCGGCGCGCTGTTCTGCCGCCAGCGCGTTGAAAGCCGGGCTGGCCGTCAGCGCCTGGCGCACGCGGCTGCGGATGTCGCCGAGCAGGGGGGCGTCCATGGCGTTGCAGCGTTAGGCCGCCACCGGCAGCCAGGCCGACGACGACCACAGCGCCTGCGCCGGCACGGACTCGGGTGCGCGCGGGTTCGAGCGATCAGGCGGCGCTGTCGGCGCAGAGACCGGCTGCGCCGGCGGCACCGAAGGCGCGATGCGCGCGTCCATCGAAGCCGGCCGCAGGTACAGCGCCACGCGCGCCGGCAGGTCGGGCCGCACCCACACCGACAACACCGACACCGTGCCCGGGCCGGGGTAGCCGTCGGGCGTCAGCGCCGTCAGCCAGCGGTCCATGCCTTGCACGCTGCGCGGGCGCTCGGTCATCTGCAAGCGCGTGAGTGCCATCAGTTGTGAAGGCAGGTCGGGGATCTCGTCCAGATTCACGTCCAGCCGCAGCTCCACACCCTGGCGCAGTGGGCGCAGCGTGAGCATGGCCGCTTCGGCCGGCAGCACGAAGCGCGCGCCCAACACAAAGGCCACCGAACTCATGAGCCCGGCATGGCGGTGCGCCAGGCCCAGCTGGTCCATCAGCGGTTCCAGCGCCGCCAGGGCCAGCGGGCGTTCTGATTCGAAGGACAGCTGCTGCGCGCCTGCCGAGCGCCCGCAGCGCACCGAGACGATGACCGGCCGCAGCCCGGGCAGGGCTTCCATCGCCAGCCGCGCAATGCGGTGCAGCGGCGCCGGCAGCGCATCCATCAGCGCCGGGCCCCACTCACAATGCATGTAAGACTCGGCCAGACCCTGGCGGTCAAAGGCGCTGCCAAAGGCCGCACCCCAGCTGGCGCTGCGGCCGTTGTCGCGCGACACCACGGGCTCAAGCTGGTTGTCCAGCCAATGGCGCGCGGCGCGGCCGAATTGGCGCCCGACGAGCCCGGTCATGGCCTGGCTGGCGCTGCGGATGCGGTCAGCCCCGCTGACGCCGCGGCCGGTGGCGCGCATGACGAAATTCAACTGGTCGGGCGTCTGCTCAGAGAAGTGCGTGGCCAGCGGCGTGTCGTCCGCCGGCTCGCCGTAGGGCACGTCCAGCTGCTCGTCGATGGCCATGCCGACGTCGGGCAGCGGGTCTGCCGTGCCGAGCCGGGCCGCCGCCTGGGCCAGCAGCCGGCGTGCACGCTGCGCCAGGGTGTCTGTGCTGTACATGGTGGCGCCTTTCTTAATTGAGTTCGGCCAGCAGTTGCTTCAACTGGTCCTGGTTGACGCTGCCGCCGGCCACCATCTGCTTGATGCGGTCCATGACCTGCGCACTGCCGGCACCGCCGCTGTCGTTGCGTTGGGCCGAACCGCCGGGCAGGCTGGGCATGGCATTCAGCTCCACCGGCTTGGCGTACTGCTGCACCTGTTCTTCGCTGACGCCATTCACGGCCAGCCACTGCTGCACGGCCAACATCAGCTGGTTCGTCGTCGCCTCGTCGAGGTCGCTGCGGGCGTTGTTGAACTGGTTGTTGTTGGCAAGGGTGGCGTCGAACAGGAAAGGTCTGCCGCTGCTGCCGGCCGCCAGCACCGCCGTGTTGGCCGCCAGGATGGTGAACAGCGCGTTCGCCGCCGCGGCCATGGTGCTGTACTTGGCCCAGTTGGGCGCACCGCCAAAGTCCTGCTGCGCCACGCGTTCAATGACCTGCCAGTGGTTGGTGGCGGCATAGGCCTTCAGCACCTGCGGCTGGTTGAGGATTTCGATGGCCTTTTGCAAGTGGCGGTTGACACGCGTGGCCAGGAAGAAGCCACCACCCCAACCGTAGAGCGACGCGTTCTTGGCGACCTCGAAAGCCGTCTTGCGCACCTGTTCGTCGGTCATCGACATTTGCGCCGTGCGGTTGGTGAACATGCGGTTCAGCTCGCGCTGGCGCGTGAACTCCGAGACGCTGGAAATGAAGCGCAGGAAGAGCTGCTCGAAGCTCTTGTTGGGCGCCACTTCCTTGGACACTTCGCCGCCGGGCATGCCCAGCAGGCGGCTGAAGTACGAGCGCCGCTGCGATTCGGTGAGCCGGTCTTCGGTGTCCCAGTAGTAGTCGTCCAGCGCCTTGCCGGCTGCGTCGTGGCCAAAGGGCAAGAGGCCGTTCATGAAGAGTTCGGTGACGCGGTCGGTGGCCTTGAAGACCAGCGTCTTTTCCTGCAGCGCCAGTGCATAGCTCAGGCCGGTGACGCGGATGGTGTCGGCATTGAGGTCGGCGTCGCCGCCGGCGTTCTGGGTGCCGCCCGGCAGGCTGCCCGGTGGCAGGCTGAGCGAGTCGCCGGTGGCCCGCGACTGCACGTACTGGTCGAGCGCAATGCGGATCGCCGAGTCGAAGTTGGGGTGGCCGAATTGAATCGACGAAGCACCCGCAATGACCTGCCGCGAGACGAAGGCCAAGGCCTGCACGGCGATCTCTGCCGGGTTGCCCATCAGCGTCTGCAAGACGCCCGCCACGTAGGTGACCACCGTGGCGGCGGGCACGCTGGGGCCGGGGTGGGCCGCGCTGGCCAGGTTGGGCACATCGGCAATCGATTCCAGCCAGGCGCGGCGCAGCGCGTCGGGCAGGCCGCTGGAAGCCGGGTCGACCTCGCCATCGAGCACCACCGTGCCCAGCAGCGCCGCTGCGCCGGGCACGCTGGCGGGGTCGGACTTGTCGACCGGCACACCAAAGCGCTTTTCCAACTCTTGCTTGACCTTGGCGACGAGCTTGTCAGCGGCCCCCGGCGCTTGCAGGATGGGGATGGAGCTGGTGTCGATGGTGAATTTGAAGGCCATGGGGATCTCCTTGAGAAACTGGGTTTGCCACTGCATCAGCAGTGGGGTGTCGCTGTCGCGGGCTTTGCGAATGGCCAGCCGCAGGGCCGGGCCAAGCAAGGCGTGCAGGTCTTTGGGCTCTTGGCGTTGCAGGGCCGGCGCCAGGGCTTGTAGCTGCGCCGGCGTGGCGTTGAACGGCGCGCGCTGCAGCACACGGCGCAGCAGCAACAACAGCATGGCGCGCAGCAGTTCCGCCGTCAGCGGTGCTGGGCCGGCGCGGGCGTCGCCGCCGCTGGCCGCCCAGGCCAGCACGTCGTCGCGCAGCGGCGCGTCGAGCTCGGTGAACAAGGCTTGCAACGCGTCTTCGGCGGCGCTGGCATCGGCATCGCTCAAGGCGTCAAGACCGGCTTCGAGACGCAAGCGCGCCCACGAAATTGGCGCGGGCGGATCGGTGGATTTGCGGCTGACCATGGCTACCTCGCAGCAAGGCGGTTGTTCTGTGAAGAGGACTTGTGCACACGCTTGTGCATGCTGTCCAGTGCGTCCAGCGCGGCAGCGCAGTCCAGCAGCCCGGCGCCGGTTTCTTCGCTCACGCCGCCGGGCAGGCGCTGCGCACTGGAACACAGCAGCGCCCGCACGTCGGCACTGCCCAGACTCAAACCCCGGCGGCGCGCGCGCGCCAGCAGCAGCGCCGCAGCGCCGGCCACAAAAGGCGACGCGAAAGAAGTGCCCGAGCTCATCTGGTAGCTGCGCCGCCCCACGCCCACGATGCCTTCGCCCGGCGCACACAAGGCCAGGTGCGGGCCCCAGCTTGAAAAGGCCGAGCGCGCGCCGGCGTCGTCGACCGAGCCCACGGCCAGTACCTCGGGCAGCGCGGCGGGATAGAACTGTTCACGCCGACCGCTGTTGCCCGCCGCGGCCACCAGCACGCAGCCGTGCGCCGCGGCGTAGCGCACCACGGCGCGGTGCGGCGGCGTCGCGTGGGCGTCGTCGGCCGGCAGCGGCGAGCCCAGGCTGAGGTTGATGACATGGGCGCCCAGGTCGACCGCCACTTTCAGCGCGGCGTCGATGTCGGGCAAGGCACCCACGCCCAGCAGCCGCGCGTTGGCGCCTTCGCCACGTCTCGCCGCGGCCAGCGCACGCACCGGCAGCAGCAACGCGAGGCCCGCCACACCCGCGGGCACGACAAAGCCCTGGGCGCCGATGACGCCAGCCACCAGGCAACCGTGGCCGACTTCGTCATACGGGTTGTAGTCGCGCCCGCGCGAGTCGCCGACCAGCACGGTGCTGTCGTTGAGCCGGCCGATGCCGAGATCCACCGTGTCATAGCCGGCCATGCAGCGGCGCTGGAATTCGGGGTGGCCGACGACGATGCCGGTGTCGACCACGGCCACGGTGATGGCTGCATCGCCGGGCTCGCGTTGCAGTGCCTGCGGCGCGCGGATGCGCTGCTGCGCGTGCAGGGCTTGCGCGCGCGACACATGGCGCAGCGGCTGCAAGGGCTCGCCGTATAGCGGCGCGCAGGCCAGCGTCTGGCTGTCGCACAGTTCCACCACGCCCAGCTCGCGCAGCGTGTCGCGCACATGGTCGGCCGCGCTGGCGTGGCCCAGGTGGAGCTGGAAGGTGCGCGACAAGCCCAGCGTTTCTTCGTCGTCGGCCCAGCCGATGTGGTGCTCACCCGCGCGGCCCAGCGAGCGCCGGGCATGGAACACGCGCCGGATGCGCGCGCCGCCGCCGCGGCCGTTCAGCACGCCGTCCACCACGCCGCCGTCCAACGCGCCCAGCGGACGGCCGGCGCCGCTCAGGCAGTCCAGGTGGCTGGGCACAGGCGCGGTGGCCACGCCGGTGCGCAGCGTGATGGTGAGGAAGCCGCTGCGCTTCATGGTGTGGGGTGGCCGGGTGACGACCAGGGGGCCCAGGGGTCGGTGGTGTCGGCCGCGTCGGCTGCTGCCGTGCCGATGAGCGCAAAGCACACTGGTGCCTGGCCGCCCAGGCTGACTTCCAGCGCGCCCTGGCCGAAGGCCGCAGGCAGGTGCACCACCAGGCGGTCGTCGTCGAGTTCTTCGATCGCCAGGGCTTCACCGTTCAGCCGCACTTCGGGCGGGTAATCGGCGTGCAGCAGGTGCTGGCCGTCGATCTGCAAAAGGCGGCTGTGGGCGGGGACATGGATGACATCGGCAGGCGGTGCTTGCGCCAACGTCTGTGCGGTGTTTGGCGTGATCGGCGCCACGCGCAGCAGGTTGGCAGCGGGCCGCAGCGGCAGGCCACGCAGCGGCGGCTGCACCCCCGGAGGCCGAAGTTCCGAGCGCGGTGGCCACGGGCTGGGTGCGGGCGCGGGCGCGGGTTCCGGTGAAGGCGTGAATGAAGGCGTGAACGGAGGCGGCATTGCCGGCGCGGGTGCTGCACTCGGCAGACGCGGCCCCGCCTGTACCGGCCCCAGCCTGATGCCGCCCACCGTGGGCTGGCCAGCCTGCAGCGCGCGGCGCAGCCTGTCCACCGGCACGTCGGCCATGCGGGCCACGGTGTTGACGCCGGTGGACGCTTTCAGCCGGTCCAGCTGCGCCAGGTTGGACACCCCCAGCCGCTCCAGGCGCGAGCGCTCTTCGCCTGACAGGCCGAGCCGGTCCAACGGCGTGGAACGCGAAGCCGCCAGCGTGATGGTGTTTTCCTCGATCATGGGTTTGGTGATCGTGGTGAAGTCCATCGCCAGCGTGCTGGCGCCGGCTTCGTTGGGGCCGCCGGCACGCAAGCGCACCTGGCCTTGGGCATCCATGTCGATAAACACTTTCAGCTCCAGGTGCAATTCCTTGAGGGCATAGGTGAGCGGCCGGTTGACGGCCTTGATGCGCAGGCCGTCCTGCACGCGGTCGAGCTGGGTCGTGATCGAGCCAATGAAGTCTTCGACCAGGAAGCTGCCGGCGTCGCTGCGTTCGGCCAAGACATCACTCCTCCAGCGCCCAGCGCATGCGCACGCGCTGCACCGGTGGCAGGAAGCCACCCGCCCAGCGCGAGTGCGGTGCCTGGGCCAAGAATGTCAGCTGCCCGTTCATCAGGGCTGCACTCACTTCAAGCGGTAGCTCGACGTTCAGCTCGCTGACCTGCAGCCCGGCCAGCGGCGCTGCGGCCAGGCCAGCCACCAGGGCCAGCAGGGTGTCGGCCAGCGGGGTCTTCATGCGCGCGCTCCGGCGGGCGCCCAGGGGTCGGCGCCGTTCATGCCAAGGCCCTGGACCGCTGCGGCGGCGGGCCGCGCTGGTGCCGGTGTGGGCGCCGGCAGTGCAGGCAGTGCAGGCGCCGCCGACGGTGCGGCCGACCCAGGTGCGAGCGAGCCAGATGCGCCAGACGCGCCAGGTGCCCCCGGCGCCGCAGGTGGCGCAGGCGCGGGCGTTGGGGCCGGCACCTTGGCGTTGTTGTTGATGAGCTGGATGGCCGCTGAATCGGCAAAGCGTTCAAGCGGAAAGGTCTCGCTGGCGAAGCGCACCGTCACCTGGCCGGTCAGGTCGGCGCGCAAGTTCAGCGCGCTCTGGGCGTTGATGCTGGTCGTGTTGACCATCACGCTGGTGGCGCCAAACGGGTTGCGGCCAGCCACGCCGCTCATGTTGCCGCTGGTGACCTTGTTCTGGTCGAACTTGATCTGGCTGGTTTCGCTGGCGTCGATGTGGAACATCAGCTTGGCGCTGATTTCACCGTCCTTGACGATGATGCGGTTGATGCCCATCAGCACCATCGTGGCCAGCGTCTGCTGGCGCCGTTCGGCCATCTGGCGCCGCGTCGCCGGCACCACTACTTCATTGACACTTTGCTCGGTTAGCTGGTCGGGCGAATCAAAGCCCAGGTCCTTGAAGAAGCTGGGCAATTCACTGCCGCCGGCGCCTGCGCCACCACCACCACCGCGCACCACCAGCTTGGCCTGGCCGCCGCTGGTGTCGCGGTTGAAGACACCGCTGTACTGGTCGGCCAGGTAGTCCTTGGCCATGCCGTCAGAGACGTTGTCCTGCATGAAGCGGTCAAGCGTGCCGGCGACGTTCTTCAGCAGTTCTGCATAGGCCTCCATCTGCTGGATGGACGCATCGACGATGGCCTGGAAAGTGCCCTGGATGAGCGAGGCCACGAAGGACGGGAAATCGATGGCGTTGAGCGTCGCGCGCGCGACCTCGCCGGCGCGTGAGGTGGGGCCGCCGCCCGACGGCGCGGCTGCCGGCGCGCCGCCTGGGCCGCCTGCGCCACCTGGGCCCACTGGACCACCCGGACGCGGCGGCGATGTCGATGGCGGCCCACCGCCGGGTTGCAGTTGCGAACGCAGGTCGGGCGCCATCTGGCTGGCCCACGGGCCCGCCGGCGACGCGCCATCAGGCGCCAGCAAAGCGCCAATGCGCGCCAGCGATTGCTCAAGCTCCTGGCGCCGGCCGACGCCCAGCGCGTGGTAAGCCGGGCTTTGCGCCAGCGCCGCGCCCAGGCGCTGCACGGCGGCGACTTCGGCATCCTGGTAGGCGGTGTCAGCGCTGCGCATGGTGTGGGTGGCTTGGGGTCGCTTGGGTGGCTTGGATGGCTTGAATGGCTTGAATTTGGGCCACCGTCAGAACTGGAACAGGCGCTCGGCCGACGCCGTGCTGGCCAGCCGCCGTACCCGTTCGGCCCACGGCGTGCCTTCACTGCGGCGCACCATGGCGGCGACCATCTGTGCGCGCGTGGGCAGCGGCACCGGCGACGCTTGCGGATGGGCGCGCAGGCGGCCCAGCACGGCGGCGTGGCTGGCAGCGTCCCAGGCGCCCGCTGCCGGCAAGCCACCCGGCTGCAGCGCACTCAGGCGGTCCAGCGCCGCCTGGCGCTGGGCCGGGGTGGCCAGCGGCGAGCAGGCGTCCACCAGCCAGGCCAGGGCAGCGTCGGCGCCCATCTGCACCGCGCGGTCCACCGCCAGGGTGATGGCTTGCTCTGAATCGAGCCCCATCTGCGCCAGCGCGGGCAGCAGGGAGAAGATGAAGCGCTTGGCCGCCAGTTCGTTTTGCGCACCCTGGAAGGGCGGGTGCTGGGCGGCTGCGCGAAAACGTGCCAGCCAGGGTTCTTGCCACAGCGGCGCGCCGTCCAGCGGCTGCAGGCGCGGCGACAGGCCGTCGGCCGACTCCCAGGCGTGCGGGCCTTCGCTGTGGCTTGTCATGCGCACCAGCAAGTCGGCGGCAGGGCCGAAGTAACGCTCGAAAGCAGTGGCGTCACGCAGTTGCATCATGGCCAGTAGCGCGCCCAGCGTGCCCTGCTCTTGCACAAAGGGAAAGGCGCCGTAGGTCAGCCCCAGGTGCCAGCGCCGGTAGGCCGGATGGGCGCTGCCGTAGCGGCCGGCAAATTCACCGTCGGGCTCGACGCGGGCGAAGCCATCGGCGCCCGATTCGAAGGGCATGATGCGCGCCAGGATGGCTTTGCAAGCGGCCACGTCCAGCGGCTGGCGCAGGGCCTCGGCCGCAGGCGCTGCGTCGCCGCCATAGCCATAGGCCAGGGCAGCGCCTTCGATCTCCACCGCGTTGGCGGCGTCGGGGTCTTCGCCCTGCGCCGCACCTTGCGGCTGCGCTTCTTCGTCGGGCAGCATCTCGGGCACCGCTTCATGTTGCGGGTTGGCGCTGTCTTCGTGTTCGGCGGCGTAAGCGCTGGGGTGGTGCTGGCTGCCGTTGCCACTGCCATTGCCATTGCCATTGCCATTGCCGGTGACAGCGGCGGCGGCGCTGTAGCCGCTGTAGCCGTCATCGTAGGCATCGACGGCATAGGTCTGTGCGGCATCGTCTTCCTGTACCGGCCTGCGGTTCGGGCCTTCGTCCTGGTAGGCGTCGACTTGCCGCGACAGCGCAAGGCCAAAGTCTTCGCCGTCCACATCACCGCCTGCATCGCCGCCCATCTGCGCCGCCAGATCAAGGTCTTCGCCAACTTCGTAGCCCGCGCCGCGGGCGTAGCCGTGGCTGTAGCCGTGGCTGTAGTTGTGGCTGTAGCGTGCTTCGCTGGCTTCTTCGCCCGGGTCTTCGGCCTCGTCGGCCAGGCCCACGATGGCCGGCGTGTCGGCACCCAGGTCTTCGCCCATCTCGTCTGCGGCCTGGGCCCAGCCCAGGCTCGCCTGCAGGCCGGCCAAGCCGGCCAGGCGTTCCAGCGGCGTGCCGAACATCAGGCCCAGGCTGCCGACGTTGAAGTCTGCGGCCACCGCCACCGAAGGCGCGTTGCCGGCCAGCGTGGCCGGCGGCTGGGCATACACCGGCCGCGTGCCTTCGCGGTCTTCGTAGGCCACCAGCGTGTAGTACAGCCGCGGCGCCGGCAGCAGGGCCTTGAGCACGCTGCGCGGCAGCATGTAGAAACAAGGCGGCCCGTCATAGGGCTGCAGGCCCTGCGCGGCGCTGTCGTGAAAGTTGTCAGGGCGGCGTGCGCTGGCCTGCTCGGCTGCAAACAGCGCCGGGTCGCGCGCCACCAGCACGCGGAACATGGGCCGGCCGCCGGTGTCGATGGCAAAGCTCAGGTCGCTGTGGCGCCGGTCCAGCACACCGTGGCTGGGTTTGATGCGCGGCAGCCGCTGCGCCGCGGGCGCTGCATCGTCTGGCGCGGTGCGCTCCAAGGTCAGCATGCGGTCTCCTTGTTCAAGCTTGATCCGCAGTCCCTTTTGCACGACGCGTGCCAGCGCGCAAGTGCTTGATTTGAAAAGGAACTGCGCCGCGCCGCCAGCAGGGGTGAACAGGCGGGTGTGACAGCGCCTGTGACAGTGGCGCGGGGCGTGGTGTGCTGCGGCTGATGCACATGTGTTGCATCTGCGTGGGCGGCGACGGGATGCGCCTGGCTGCTTCACACGCGTGTTCGGCCACGCCATTCGACTTAAGGCAACGCTGATCAAGTCCCTCGCGGCGCGCGCATCCCTGCTTTGGGCGGTCTGCGGCGTTGCAAATCCTCGCCATAGCGGGGCTATGGCTGTGGTTTGCGCCAGGGCCAGAGGCCCTGACCTTCGCCAGGCACAAACAGTCCTCAGGACTGTTTGTGTCCGGGCTCAGCCTTGCAGCCCATCCCAAACCAGGGCGCGCGCACTCGCGGGGACTTGATCAGCGTCGCCTTACAGTCTTCGCTTCCACATCCAACCCGCGCCGCTGCCCTATGAATCCTTCTTTCCTCGGCTCCCCCCGCAGCGCCCGAACGGCGCACGCCGGCTGGCGCAGGCTGGCCTTGTGCCTGGCCGCCCTGGCCCCCGCGCTGCCGTGCGCCACCTGGGCGCAGGCTGTGTCACCGCAGGTCTTGCAGGCCAAGGTGGCCGAGCAGGTGACGCCCTTGCTGGAGAGCCTGAAAGCGCTGGTGGCGATCGAGTCGGGCAGCCGTGACGACGAAGGCTTGGCGACGATTTCCGCGCTGCTGGCCAGCCGCTTGCAAACCGCCGGCATGACGGTGCAAGTGATGGCCACCCAAGCCCCCGGTTTTCACCCGCAGCTGAAAGGGGCCAAGCTGGGCGCGATGGTCTACGGCACGCGCACCGGCAGCGGCAAACGCAAGGTGTTGTTGATCGCGCACATGGACACCGTCTACAGCCGTGGCATGGCCGCCAAGCAGCCCTTTCGCATCGATGGCGACAAGGCTTACGGCTTGGGCATTTCAGACGACAAGGGCGGCGTGGCGCTGATCCTGCACACCGTCAAGCTGCTCGACCAGATGGGCTTCACCGACTACGCGCAACTCGGCGTGCTCATCAACGCCGATGAAGAAATCGGCTCGCCAGGTTCTGGCGCTTTCATCACCCAACTGGGCAGCGAATACGACGCCGTGCTGTCGTTCGAAGGCGGCGGTTTCGAGCAGGACATGGTGCGCCTGGCCACCAGCAGCATTGCGATTGTCGAGATGCGCATCACCGGCCGTGCATCGCATGCCGGCGCCAACCCCGAAGGCGGGCGCAACGCGCTGGTCGAGATGGCGCACCAGATCCTGAAAACCCGCAACCTGGGTGACGACGCCAAAGGCTTGAAGATCAACTGGACGGTGGCCAACGCGGGCGACACACGCAACGTGATACCGGCCAGCGCGGTGGCCGTGGCCGACGTGCGTTCGCTGAACAACGAAGACCTGGACCGCATCGAAGCCGCGCTGCGCGCGTCCATCCTGGACAAGCTGATCCCCGACACCAAGATCGAGATCGACTTCTACCGCAGCCGCCCGGCCTTTGTGGCCAACGACGCTTCACGCGTGCTGGCCCGCCACGCGGTGGCTGTGTTCAAGGAAATGGGCCTGCCGCTGCAGATACGCGACCGCGCCACTGGCGGCGGCACCGACGCGGCTTTTGCCGGCCTGCGGCCCAAGGGCGGCGTGCTCGAAAGTTTTGGCCTGCGCGGCTATGGCGCGCATTCCAACGACAACGAATACGTGTTCGTCAGCTCCATCGCGCCCAAGCTGTACCTGGCCACGCGCATGGTCATGGATGTGGGCAGCGGCGCGCTGGCCTGGTGACTCGCTGTGCCGTGCAGTTTGACAGTTAGCTGGCTGGGTGGAAGTGGGCGTGCAGTTGCAGCACGCCATCGGGCACCGCGCGGCTGAGTGCGTCGCACGCAGCGGGGTCGCCCAGGTCGCTGGATGCGTCGTCATCCAGCATCGGTGTCCGGCCTTGCAGCCCGCCTTCCAGTCCGCCGCCCAACAGCAGCAAGGGTGCCAGCATCGGGTCGGCCCAGACGGCACCCCAGGCGTCCACATCCAGATCCACGGCTTGCAGAAACCCGGTGCACCAGTCGCGCGCGTCGACCCATTCGTCAGCACCTTGTTCTGCGATGCTGAAGATGGGTTCCCAGGCTTGCGGCGTCTTGGTGATCTGCTCGCCCAGGTGGCGCAGATGGCGCAGCACCAGCACCACGGTGGTCTTGCGCTGGCGCTTGCTGGAAAAGGGCGCTGCTTCTTCGGCGCCGCCCAGGCCGTCGCTGCCCCACACCAACGGCAGCCAGTCCGCGGTGGGCACGCTGGCCAGCAGAGCGGGCGGGCCAACCAGCAGTGCGGTGAGGTAGCCATCCAGGCCGTCCAGCGTCATCGCGCCGTCTTGCGGTAGCTGGGCCAGCAGGGCATCCAGACCCGCCAGTTCGGCGGGCGTCAGCGGTGTGACGGGCGATTGCGGGTCGTAGGCGGGGTAGTCCAAGGTGCGGGCCGTGAGCGGATGAAGTGCTGATGAGCCCGGGAGTGTCGCCCATGCGGCCGCTGCACCGCCGTGTCAGCAGCCCAGCGCTACCGCCTGCAGTGGCTGCTGCGTCTGCGCGTCTGTCACCACCAGCACGACGCGGCGCGGGAAGGCGGGCGCGCCTGGCGATACGGTGATCTGCGCCTTTGCGCCATCGGCCGCGGCCCACGCCGGCACCGGTTTCAGCAGACGCACCACATGGTCGTGCTTCAGCGTCTCGCCCGAGTTTTCACCGGCGCGCACCTGGCTTTGGTGGGCGTCTTCCAGCACCGCCCAGTAAGCCTGCCACTGGCCTGCCGTGCGGCCACTGCCTGATGCAGCGGCCACGGTGGCGGTGACGATGTCGCCCTCGCGCGCCAGTGTCACCAGCGGCGCGGGCTTGGCACTGGCCGCTGGCAAACGCGGCCAACTGCGCCAGTCCTGCCCGTTCACCACCACCTGCGGGGTGTAGACCTGCGCACTGCCGTTTTGGTGCGCGATGGCGTATTGGCGCGCCGTGTAGTCGGGGCTGGCAAAGCGGTCGGGCCAGCCCAGGTTGTCCCAGTAGGTGACGTGGAAGGACATCGCCAGCACGTCGGGCTTGCCCTTCAGCGTCGACAGCCAGCGGTCGGCCGGCGGGCAGGAACTGCAGCCTTCTGAGGTGTACAGCTCCACCACCGTCGGCGGCACCGCGCCCGACATCGCGCGGCAGCTGCCACCGGCCTGCGACAAGGCCGCCAGCGGGGCCAGCAGCAGGGTGCTCAAGATGCTCAGCGCGACGTTGTTCATGGGTGCCTGTTTGGTGCAAGGGTAGCCCTTGGGTCGCGCCAGCGGACCCGGTCTTACGCCGATTGCGCGTGGGCCCAGCGGCTACGATGCCCGCAATGACCGAACAGAGAAATTTTGTCGCCGTCGTGGGCGGCGGCCCGGCGGGCCTGATGGCCGCCGAGACCCTGGCTGCGGCCGGCCATGCCGTGCAGGTGTTTGATGCCATGCCGTCGGTCGGCCGCAAGTTCCTGCTCGCCGGCAAGGGTGGGCTGAACCTGACGCACAGCGACCCTTTCGATGCCTTCGTCGCCCGCTACGCCGAACGCGCGCCAGCGCTGCAACCGCTGTTGCAGGCCTTTGATGCCGACGCGTTGCGGGCCTGGGCGGCTGCGCTGGGCGTGGCCACCTTCGTCGGTACCTCGGGCCGCGTCTTCCCGGCCGACCTGAAGGCCGCGCCACTGCTGCGGGCCTGGCTGCACCGGCTGCGTGGCCAGGGCGTGTGGTTCCACCAACGTCACCGATGGCTGGGTTTTGCAGACCACGGTGCGCTGCGCTTTCAAAGCCCGGCGGGTGATGTGCAGGCCCGCCCCGCCGCCACCGTGCTGGCCCTGGGCGGTGCCAGTTGGCCGCAGCTGGGCTCTGACGGCGCCTGGGCGCCGCTGCTGGCCGCGCGCGGTGTGGACGTGGCGCCGCTGCGGCCGTCGAACTGCGGCTTTGATGTCGGCTGGAGCGAACACTTCAGCAGCCGCCACGCCGGCCAGCCGCTGAAGGGCGTGGCCATCGAATTCGAAGGCTGGCGGCAGGCGGGTGAATGTGTCGTCACCGCCGGCGGTGTGGAGGGCAGCCTGGTCTACGCCGCGTCGGCCGCGCTGCGCGAACGCATTGCGCGGGCGGGCGAGGCCATCTTCCACCTCGACCTGCTGCCCCAGCGCAGCCTGGCATGGGTGGCCGCCGAGCTGGCCCACCCACGCGGGCCGCGGTCGCTGTCCACACACCTGAAAACGCGGCTGAAACTCGACGGCGCCAAGGCCGGGCTGTTGTGGGAACTGGTGCCCAAGGACGTGCAGGCCGACAGCCCTTTGTTTGCCGGTCAGATCAAGGCCTTGCCGGTGCGCGTGACCGCGCCGCGCCCGGTGGCTGAGGCCATCAGCACCGCCGGTGGCGTGCGCTTCGAGGCGCTGCACGAAGGCTGCATGCTGCGCGCGCTGCCCGGTGTGTTCTGCGCCGGCGAGATGCTGGACTGGGAAGCGCCCACCGGCGGCTATCTGCTCACCGCGTGTTTTGCCAGCGGCCGTGCGGCGGGGCAGGGCGCGGCGCACTGGTTGTCACATCGAACCGCATCACAACGAACCCCTGGCCCCAGCCACTAAACTCCGCCGCTCCCATTTTTGCCGCTGATTTCTTGGACAAGATCGTTCTGCAAATTGCCGCCGAGCTGAAAGCCCGGCCGGCCCAGATTCAAACCGCTGTTGAACTGCTGGACGGCGGCGCCACGGTGCCCTTCATCGCCCGCTATCGCAAAGAAGCGACAGAGGGCCTGGACGACATCCAGCTGCGTGCGCTGGAAACCCGGCTGGCCTACCTGCGCGAGCTGGAAGACCGCCGCGCCGCGGTGCTGAAAAGCATTGACGAGCAAGGCAAGCTAACGCCAGAGATGCGTGTGCTGGTAGCGGCCGCGCCGACCAAGCAGGAACTGGAAGACCTCTACCTTCCATTCAAGCAAAAGCGCCGCACCAAGGGCCTGATCGCCCGCGAAGCCGGGCTGCAACCGCTGGCCGACAGACTCTTTGCCGACCCGACGCTGGACCCGGCCACCGAAGCGGCTGCATTCCTCAACCCCGATGCTGGTTTTGCCGACGCCACCGCCGTGCTGGACGGCGTGCGTGATCTGCTGAGCGAACGCTGGGCCGAAGACGCGGTGCTGGTGCGCAAGCTGCGCGAATGGCTGTGGGCCGAAGCTTTGCTGCAAAGCAAACTGGTGCACGGCAAGGACGGCCAGCACGCCGACGCCGCCAAGTTCCGCGACTATTTCGACTACGCCGAACCGATGCGCACCGTGCCCTCACATCGGGCGTTAGCGGTGTTCCGCGGACGCGCGCTGGAATGGCTGGATGCGAAGCTTATCCTTGACGAAGAAGCAGTGCCCGGCAAGCCTTCGATCGCCGAAGGTCGCATCGCCATCCACCTGGGCTGGAGCCACAGCAAAAGAAATGCCGACGAGCTCATCCGCAAGACCATCGCCTGGACCTGGAAGGTCAAGCTCAGCCTGAGCCTGGAACGCGACCTGTTCGGCCGGCTGCGTGAAGACGCGGAAACGGTGGCCATCAAGGTCTTCGCCGACAACCTGCGCGATCTGCTGCTGGCCGCACCCGCCGGCAAGCGCGTGGTGATGGGCCTGGACCCGGGCATACGCACCGGCGTGAAAGTGGCCGTGGTCAGCGACACCGGCAAGGTGCTGGATACGCACACCGTCTACCCGCACGAACCCCGCCTGGACTGGGAAGGATCGTTGCACGCCCTGGGCTGGCTGGTGGCCACGCACGGTGTGAGTCTGATCGCCATCGGCAACGGCACGGCCAGCCGCGAAACCGACAAGCTGGCGGCCGATCTCATCCAGCGCGTGCAGCAGCTAGCCCCCGATGTGAAACTGGACAAGATGGTGGTCAGCGAGGCCGGCGCATCGGTCTACAGCGCCAGCGAATTCGCCAGCAAGGAGTTGCCCGATCTGGACGTGAGCCTGCGTGGCGCGGTGAGCATTGCGCGGCGCCTGCAAGACCCGCTGGCCGAGCTTGTGAAGATCGACCCCAAGAGCATTGGCGTGGGCCAGTACCAGCATGACGTGAACCAGAGCGGGCTGGCCAAGAGTCTGGACGCCGTGGTCGAGGATTGCGTGAATGCGGTGGGCGTGGACCTGAACACGGCCAGCGCGCCGCTGCTGGCGCGCGTGTCTGGCCTGAGCCCGGCGGTGGCCGCCAGCATCGTGCGCTGGCGCGACGCCAACGGCGCTTTCCGCAACCGCCAGCAACTGCGCGATGTCACCGGCCTAGGCCCCAAGACCTTCGAGCAGGCGGCGGGCTTCCTGCGCATTCGCGATGGCGACAACCCGCTGGACATGACCGGCGTGCACCCGGAGACCTACCCCGTCGTGCAGAAGATGCTGGCCGCAACAGCGCGGCCGGTGCAGGAGGTGATGGGCCGCGCTGAGGTCTTGAGAAGCCTGAAACCCGAAATGTTTGCCGACGAGAAGTTCGGTGCCATCACGGTGAAGGACATCCTCGTCGAGCTTGAAAAACCCGGCCGCGACCCGCGCCCCAGCTTTGTGGTGGCGCGCTTCAACGACAACGTGTCCGATCTGAAGGATTTGGTGCCCGGCATGGTGTTGGAAGGCACGGTCAGCAACGTGGCGCAGTTCGGCGCCTTTGTCGACCTGGGTGTGCACCAGGACGGTTTGGTGCACGTCAGCCAACTCGCCAACAAGTTCGTCAGCGACGCCCGCGAGGTGGTGAAAACCGGCCAGGTGGTGAAGGTGCGGGTGCTGGAAGTGGACCTGGCGCGCAAGCGTGTCTCGCTGACCATGAAGCTGGACACGCCAGCGGTTGGCGCGGCGCGCAACCCGGCGGGTGGCGACAACAAGTTCCGCCCCGCTGCGCGCGGTGAGCAGCCGCGGGGCCGTGCGCCGGAACCGTCAGGCCCCAGTGCGATGGCCGCGGCGTTCTCCAGGCTTCAAGGCAAACGCTGATGTCACCCGGGCCGGACAAAGTGGCCGTGCAGCTGCCGAACACGTCACCGGCGTAGCCATGCGGGTTGGACGACACACCCAGCTGCAAGGTGTTGGCGGGCAGCGCAGCCGGCCCCGCGCGGCCATCGCAGCCACGCGGTGGCCGCGTGCACTGCTGCCACCAGGCGCCGCCCATGTCCACGTTCAAGGGAAGGCATGACCCCCGCCTTGCAGGTCTTCGCTGGCCCGCGTGCACGGGCCCACCTGCGCGAACGTGGGCTGGCGCCGGCCGATGTGCGCGCCATCCCCGCTGCAGCGGGCGGCCCCAAGGGCCTGGAGCTGCTGCCGCTGGACCGCTGTCTCTTTGGCCATTGGTTGCCGCAAAGCACGCACACCGTGCACCTGCTGGGCGCGTCCATCGGCGCCTGGCGCATGGCCGTGGCCTGCCTGCCCGACCCCGACGCCGCGCTGGCGCAACTGGCGCAGGACTACATCGCCCAAAGCTACCCCAGCGCCCCAGGCAAGCCGCCGACGGCGCGTGGGGTCACACAGGTCTTCCGCCAGCAACTGGATCTGCGCCTGGGCGCACACGCCGCTACCGTGTTGATGCACCCACGCTTTCGGCTGCATGTCTTCACCAGCCGCGGACGCCGACTGCTGCACCGGCCCGGCCGCTGGCAAATGCCGCTGGGCTGGATGGGCGCCTTCGCCGCCAACGCCAAGGCCCGCAGCGCCCTGGGCGGCTGGATGGAGCGTGTCGTCTTCAGCGACCCGCGCGACCCGCTGCCGGTGCCGCTGAACGACTTCCCCACACGCGTGGCCGAACTGCGCGCCGACAACCTGGCGCCGGCGATCCTGGCCAGCTGCACCATCCCTTTCGTGCTCGAAGCCGTGCAGGACGTGCCCGGCGGCCCAGCCGGCACCTACTGGGACGGCGGCATCACCGACTACCACCTGCACCTGGACTACGCGGCCATCGGCGAGGGTCTGGTGCTGTACCCTCACTTTGGTGGCCAGGTCGTGCCCGGTTGGCTGGACAAGGCGTGGAAACGCCGCCACGCTGCCAGCCCTGGTTTGGACAATCTGGTCTTGCTGACGCCGCGCCCCGAATGGCTGCGCACGCTGCCCGGCGGCAAGCTGCCCGACCGCAGTGACTTCAAGCACCACGGCCACGACCACGCCCGCCGCCAGCGTGACTGGCGCACCGCCCTGGCCGAAAGCCAGCGCCTGGCCGACGAATTCGCGGAACTGGTCGCAAAACCGGGTGGCTTCGACGCGCAGCCGTTGGTGTGAACCTTGACCCGTCGGCTAGACTCGTGCTTCCTGCAATCCACAAGGACGAGAAAGGCAGCTTGGTTATGACACCGCGGACTACATCCACGTCATTGCCCCGGGTCTTCTTCAAGACCTGACCGGTCGCGCTGTCACGCCCTCTTTCTCCCTCTGACAAAAGCGCGGCTCACCACCGCGCTTTTTTCATGCCCGAGGTTCACACCATGATCCGAATCACATTGCCCGACGCGTCGGTGCGCGAATTCCCCGGCCCCGTCACGGTGGCCGAAGTGGCTGCGTCGATAGGCCCCGGCTTGGCCAAGGCGGCGATTGCCGGCAAGGTGGGTTTGGGAAAGGACAGCAAGCTGGTCGATACCAGTTTTGCCATCGCGCAAGACGCGGCCTTGGCCATCGTCACCGACAAGGACGCCGACGGCCTGGAAGTCATTCGCCACAGCACGGCGCACCTGCTGGCCTATGCGGTCAAAGAGCTGTTCCCCGAAGCCCAGGTGACCATCGGCCCGGTGATCGAAAACGGCTTTTATTACGACTTCGCCTACAAGCGGCCGTTCACGCCCGAGGACCTTGTAGCGATTGAGAAACGCATGGGTGAGTTAGCGGCCAGGAATGAGCCGGTGCAACGCCGCGTGCTGCCGCGTGACGAGGCCGTGGCGTACTTCAAAAGTCTGGGCGAACACTACAAAGCCGAGATCATTGCCAGCATCCCGGCCGACCAGGATGTCAGCCTGTACCGCGAAGGCAATTTCGAAGACCTGTGCCGCGGCCCGCATGTGCCCAGCACGGGAAAGTTGAAGTTCTTCAAGCTGATGAAGGTGGCCGGCGCGTACTGGCGCGGCGACCAGGCCAACGAGCAACTGCAGCGCATCTATGGCACGGCCTGGGCCAGCAAGGATGCGCTGACCGCTTACCTGACGATGCTGGAAGAGGCCGAGAAGCGCGACCACCGCAAGCTGGGCCGCGAGCTGGACCTGTTTCACATGGAAGAAGCAGCGCCCGGCCTGGTGTTCTGGCACCCCAAGGGCTGGACGGTGTGGCAGGGCGTGGAGCAGTTCATGCGCCAGGTCTACCGCGACAACGGTTATCAGGAAGTGAAGGGCCCGCAGATCCTGGACAAGAGCCTGTGGGAGAAAACGGGGCACTGGGAAAAGTACCGCGACGCGATGTTCATGACGGAAAGCGAGAAGCGCGAATACGCGCTCAAGCCGATGAACTGCCCGGGCCACATCCTGATCTTCAAGCAAGGCATCAAGAGCTACCGCGACCTGCCACTGCGCTACGGCGAATTCGGCCAGTGCCACCGCAACGAACCCACGGGCGGGCTGCACGGCATCATGCGTGTGCGCGGCTTCACGCAGGACGATGGTCACATCTTCTGCACCGAAGACATGATCCTGCCCGAGTGCATCGCCTACACGGCGCTGCTGCAGAGGGTCTACAAGGATTTCGGCTTCACCGACATCATCTACAAAGTGGC
>JANMJI010000039.1:0-2448 GCA_031371275.1 Betaproteobacteria bacterium | reverse complement strand
GTCGATGAGCTTCCCGGCCGGCGAGCAGGTGTTCATTGACTCGGTGCGGCTGGGCCTGCTGCAGCTAACCGCTGAAGTGCAGGCACAGTGGGCCAGCCAGGTGCAGGGCTTCATAGGCCAGGAGGCCACACACCGGCGCATCCACGCGCTGTTCAACGACCAACTGGCCATGCAGGGTTTTGTCAACCACTGGGAGCCGCGCATCCTGCGCCGCCGCCGCCGGCTGGAAGGCGTCAACCCGCGCGGCTGGTTGGCGGTGACGGCCGCCACCGAGCACCTGACTGCGATCTTTGCCGAGCATCTGCTGGCCCACCCCAGCGTGTTGCAAGACGCCGAGCCGCGGCTGCGCGAGCTGTGGCTGTGGCATGCCAGTGAAGAGTCTGAACACCGCTGCACGGCCTTTGACCTGTACCGCGCCGTCGGGGGCAATGAAGCCTGGCGCAGACGTTTGTTCTACGTCGTCACCTGGCACTTCCTCACCGACCTGCTGCGCCAGACCCTGAACAACCTTTGGCATGACGGCAGTTGGTGGCGCGCCAGCACCTGGGCCAGCGCGTGGACGCTGCTGTTTGGCGGCAACGGGGTGCTGCGCCTGTGCGCGGCGCCGTGGCGCCGCTACCTGCGCGAAGACTTTCACCCGTCGCAGGGCGATGGCGCAGCCGGCGAACGCTGGCTGGCCGAACACGCCGCACTGGCTCCGCCGGTGCGCAGCTTGCAGACCGGCGCATGAACGCCGGCGGCCCAGCCGGCCCGGCGACCACCGCGCGCCCGGTGCACCCGGTGCACCCTGCAACCGCCCGCGCGCTGGCGTTTGCGCAGCGCTTCGGCCTGCGTGCGCCGGTGCTGTTGGCGCCAATGGCCGGGGCCTGCCCGGTGGCGCTCTCGGCCGCCGTTGCGCAGGCTGGGGGCATGGGCGCCTTGGCCGCATTGCTGCACGACGGGCCGGGCATCGCGGCTTGGGTGGCTCGGTTCCGCGCGGCGATGGCCACCACCGCCGGCCCGCTGCAGATCAACCTGTGGGTGCCAGAACCTGCGCCGCCGCCGCGTGATGCGGCCCATGAAGCCGCGCTGCGCGACTTCCTGGCCCAGCACGGGCCGGCGGTGCCCGTGGCCGCTGCCGACACGCCGCTGCAGGACTTCCAGGCCCAGTGTGAAGCGGTGCTGGCCGCGCGGCCGACAGCGGTCTCGTCCATCATGGGCTTGTATCCGGCGCCCTTTGTGCAGCGCTTGAAAGATGCTGGCGTCGCCTGGTTTGCCAACGTCACCACCGTGGCCGAAGCGCGCGCTGCGGCGGCGGCAGGTGCCGATGTCATCGTCGCCCAGGGTTCCGAGGCTGGCGGACACCGCGGTGCCTTTGCGGCGGCGCTGGCACGCGATCAGACCGTGGGCTTGTTTGCACTGTTGCCGCAGGTGGTGGATGCGGTGACGGTGCCGGTGGTCGCCACCGGAGGCATTGCCGACGCCCGCGGCGTGGCCGCAGCGCTGTGGTTGGGGGCCAGTGCGGTGCAGGTCGGCACGGCCTTCTTGCGTTGCCCCGAAGCCGGCATCAGCCCTGCCTGGGCCATTGGCCTGGCCGGCTTGGCACCGGAAGCGACACAGCTGACCCGCGGCTTCAGCGGCCGTTGGGGCCGCGCCATCGCCACCGCCTACGTGCGCGCTGCGGCGGCACCCGGTGCGCCCGAACCAGCGCCCTATCCGCTGCAGCGCGGCCTTACCGCCGCGATGCGCAAGGCGGCCGATGCCGCAGGTGATTTGCAGCACCTGCAGGCCTGGGCCGGGCAGGGCGCGGGGCTGGCGCTTGCGCAGCCCGCAGGCGACGTGGTGGCCGGGCTGTGGCACGGTGCGTTGGCTTTGATCCAAGGCTGACCGGCTGCCACGCGGCGGCCCGCGCGCGGCGTGCGACCCTGGTGGGTGGCCGTACAGACCCTGTGCTTGCACGGACGCAAGGATGCGCGTCTGGCGTCATTCAAGGGGTTCGAGCTGCGGTGGTTGAACGCCGTTCAGTGGCCGCCATGGCCGTGACGCTGTTGGCGCTGCAGGCGGGGCTTGCGGCAATGAATATTCGCGGCGCATACGGAAACACCGAATGACGGCCAACGTTGCCTAACGCACAGACCGAGGGTGTTGCATTTGAATTAATGAGCATCGTGAATGGCGAGCCCCGCAGCGTATTTGACACCGCGCCCTGCATGCACGCCCGCTTGCTGAGGGCATCGCAATCACGCCGATGGCCTGGCCAATTTGAATGGAGAGGCAGATCGATATGCGCAATGAAGACAAGGTTGCCGCGCCCACAGATTGGGGTGTCATCTCGCGGCGCGGCCTGGTGCAGGCTACCGCCGCTTTGGCCACCGGCCACTTGGGCGGGCTGGCGACGGCACAGCCACTGGCGGCACCGCAAGCACCCCAAGCACACCAAGGCCCGCCAGGTTCAGCAGCCGAAGACCG
>JANMJI010000018.1:0-1800 GCA_031371275.1 Betaproteobacteria bacterium | reverse complement strand
CTGAGCGGGTGTGATGCAGCAGCAGCGACAATGCCTGCATGTTTGGGTTGTCCACTGTACCTGCTGCCAAAGACCCGTTGTGCGCTGATGCGTCGGCGTTGGGTGCCGACCTGGCGCGGCGCCTGCGCAAGCTGGAGCGTGTTTTTGACCTGCCCGCTTTGCGAGCCGAAGTTTTGGCAGCGCCCGACGTGGTGGAGTACTACGAGCACAGCCACGACGCTTACCGCAAATACCACTCGGCCGAAGGCGCCGTGCACATGGCGCTGAACGACGGCGACCAGTTCGACGCCGACGGCTTTTATGGCCAGATGCGTTTGCTGGAAGCCGGCTGGGCCACGCCGCCCGATGCGGTGCTGGAACTGGCTTTCGGCCAAGGCTTCAACCTCGCCTACCTGGCGCAACGCCACCCCGGCACGCGCTTCACCGGCATCGACTTCACGCCGGCCCATGTGCGCATTGCCGGCGAACGTTTGCAACGCGCAGGCCTGGGCCGCGTCACGCTCACGCCAGGCGACTTTCACCACCTGCCCTATGCCGACGCCAGCTTTGACGCGGTGTTCTGTGTTGAAAGCTTTTGCCACGCCATGGACGTGCCGCAGGCGATGGCCGAAGTGGCACGGGTGCTGCGCCCCGGCGGCTGCTTCACGCTGTTTGACGGCTACCTGGCCCAGCCCATCGCAACGCTGGACAGCGATGAAGCGCTGGCCGTGGAACTGGTGGCCCGCGGCATGGCCATCGAGCGTTTGCAGCTGCCCGATGATGTGCTGGCCGCGGCCCATGCCACAGGCTTGAAGACGGCGCGCGTGGACGCACTTGACAAACAGGTGCTGCCCAGCCTGCGCCGGCTCGAGCGCACCACCGGCGCTGTCATCCGCTGGCCGTGGCTGGGCCGCTGGGCGCTGGCCCGCCGCCACCCGGCGCGTGGCCGCAACGTGCTCGCCGGCTATCTGCTGCACAGCACGTTGCAACTGGGCCTGCTCTGTTATCGCCACATCGAATTGCGCAAGGAAACTTTCTGACCATGCAAAGGCACGCTGCCGCATTCAACCCGCCCACCACCGGCGCCACGCCCACTGCCGGCCGCACCGACTGGGGCACGCTGGCCAAGCTGCTGCCCTATCTGTGGCAGTACCGCTGGCGCGTGGGCACCGCGCTGCTGTTTCTGGTGGCCGCCAAGGTGGCCAATGTGGGCGTGCCGGTGTTGCTGAAGAATTTGGTCGATTCACTGACCTTCAAACCCGGCGACCCCGCCGCGCTGCTGGTGGTGCCCGTCAGCCTGGTGGTGGCCTACGGTGCGCTGCGCTTGAGCACCAGCCTGTTCACCGAACTGCGCGAATTGATATTCGCCAAGGCCACCGAAGGCACGTCGCGCAGCATCAGCCTGCAGGTCTTTCGCCACCTGCATGCCTTGAGCCTGCGCTTCCACCTGGAACGCCAGACCGGCGGCATGACGCGCGACATCGAACGCGGCACCCGCGCCGTGCATTCGCTGATCTCGTATTCGCTGTACAGCATCGTGCCCACGCTGATTGAGATGGTGCTGGTGCTGACATTGCTGGCGGTGAAGTTTGACGTTTGGTTTGCCGGCATCACCATCATCGCGCTGGCCTTCTACATCACCTTCACCATCACGGTGACGGAATGGCGAACCCAATTCCGCCAGCAAATGAATGAGATGGATTCGACGGCGCATTCGCGCGCCATTGACAGCCTGCTGAATTACGAAACGGTGAAGTACTTCAACAACGAAGACTTCGAGGCCCGCCGCTACGACGAAAACCTGGAAAAGCTGCGCCGCGC
>JANMJI010000003.1:0-5038 GCA_031371275.1 Betaproteobacteria bacterium | reverse complement strand
CGTGGCCGCAGAATGCACCCATGCCCTTCAACGCGCTGCTGTTGGTGCTGGCTGCCGCCTTGCTGCATGCGCTGTGGAACATGGCCGCCAAGCACGCCGGCGGCGACCACCGTTTTGCCTTTGTCGCCAGCGTCTTCATCGCTGTCGTGTGGGCGCCCGTGGCCTGGTGGTTGGGCGCCGATGAAGTGCCGCGTTGGGGCGCCGTGCAATGGGCCGCGGTGGCCGCCAGCGCCGCGGTGCATGTGGTGTATTTCCTCACGCTGCTGCGCGGCTACCGCGAAGCCGACCTCAGCGTGGTCTATCCCGTGGCGCGGGGCAGCGGCCCGCTGGTCACCGCCGGCGCGGCCATCCTGCTGTTGGGCGAGCCCGCTTCGCTGCTGACGGTGGCCGGCGTGGCGGGTGTCTGCGGCGGTGTCTTCCTCATCGCCGGGGGCCCCGGTCTGTGGCGCGGCCAGCACGGGCCGGCAGCGCGGCCTTGCGCACAGGCGCGGCTGCACGCCGGGCTGCGCTGGGGTGTGTTGACAGGCTTGCTGATCGCCAGTTACAGCGTGCTGGACGGCTATGCCGTGAAGGTGCTGCTGATGGGCCCGGTGGCGTTTGACTACTTCGGCAATGTGCTGCGCATTCCGCTGCAGCTGCCGCTGGTGTGGCGCGACGCCGCCGGCCTGCGCCACGCGCTGCGCACGCAGTGGCGCTATGCGCTGGTGGTGGCCACACTCGGGCCGCTGGCCTACATGTTGGTGCTCTATGCGGTGACGTTGGCGCCGCTGTCGCATGTGGCGCCGGCGCGTGAAGTGTCGATGTTGCTGGCCGCGCTGATGGGCGGGCGCTTGCTGGGTGAACAAGACCGCGGCTCGAGGCTGCTCGGCGCGGCGTGCATCGCCGCGGGGGTGGTGGCGCTGGCGCTGTAGTGCCAGACCCCGGCACGCGCGCCCACACAATCGCCCGATGCTCCTTGGAATCGATTTCACCTGCGCCCCCAACGCCCGCAAACCCATCACCGTGGCCCGCGGCCGCATGCTGGGCGCGGTGCTGAAACTGGATCGGCTGGACGCACTGCCCACGTTGCCCGCGTTCGATGCGCTGCTGCAAGAAACCGGGCCGTGGCTGGGCGCCTTCGACTTTCCCTTCGGCCTGCCGCGTGAATTTGTCGCTGCGCATGGACTGGGCAGCAGCACCCAAGCCGTCATCACCGAACTGCGCCGCCGCTGCCCCACGCGCATGGCCTTTCGCGCCATGGTCGATGGCTGGGGCAATGGCCGCCCCGCGGGCCAGCGTCTCATCCACCGCGCCGCTGACGGCGCCATGCCCGGCATCAGTTCGACCAGCCCGCTGCAAACGCGCTATGTGCCGGTCGGCTTCATGTACTACGAAGGTTTGTCGCGCTTGATCGAAGCCGGCGTCACATTGCCGCGCCTGCACGCTGGCGACCCGCAACGTGTCGCGCTGGAAGGCTACCCCGGCCTGCTGGCCTTTGAGCTGATAGGCCGGCGTTCGTACAAGAACAGCCCCGAGCCCGACCGGCTGATCGCACGCAAGGACATTGTTGACGCGCTGGAACAAGGCCGCACCCGCCTGGGCCTGCGCCTGAAGCTGACGCACGCGCAACGTGAAGCGCTGGTGGACGACGCCAGCGGCGACCGTCTGGACGCCGCGCTGTGCCTGGCGCAAGCGGCCTGGGCTTCGCGCCAGCCAGGGTATGGGCTGCCGGCCGAAGTGGATGCGGTGGAAGGCTGGATCACCAGCGCTTGAGGCAGCGCGGGCCTGCATGCCGGGAACCCGGCCTGGGCAGCCTGCGGATGTGAAAGCATCTGTCCATGCCGATGCCCGTCCCCGTCCCTGTCCCCGTCCCCATAACCGTCACGACCGCCACGGCCCAAGCCTGGTTCGCCACCCGCGGCTGGCAGCCTTTTGCTTTCCAGCGCGAGGTCTGGACGGCGATGGCCGCAGGCCAAAGTGGCCTGCTGCATGCCACCACCGGCAGCGGCAAGACCTATGCGGTGTGGCTGGGCGCGCTGGCCCGTTTGCAGCCCACGCCGGGCCTGCAGGTGCTGTGGCTGACACCGATGCGCGCACTGGCCGCAGACACCACGCGTGCGCTGCTGCTGCCGCTGACCGAGCTGGCGCCAGGCCGTAGCGTGGGCGCGCGCACCGGCGACACGCCCAGCGCCGAGCGCGCGCGGCAAGACAAGCGCCTGCCCACGGCGCTGGTGACCACGCCAGAATCACTGAGCCTGATGCTGACGCGCGAAAACGCGGCGACGGCGCTGGGCGGCGTGCACACCGTCATCGTCGACGAATGGCATGAGCTGATAGGCAACAAGCGCGGCGTGCAGGTGCAACTGGCGCTGGCCCGGCTGCGGCGCTGGCAGCCGGGCCTGGTGGTGTGGGGGCTGTCGGCCACGCTGGGCAATGTGGCCGAAGCGCTGCGCACGCTAACAGGCAACGAGAGTGGCCTTGTGGTGCCCGGGCGGGTCGACAAACAACTGTTGATCGACACCCTGCTGCCGCACGAACCCGGCCGCTTCAGCTGGGGCGGCCACCTGGGCGCGCAGATGTTGCAGCCGGTCGTCGATGAGATCGCCGGCAGCAGCACCACGCTGGTCTTCACCAACACCCGCAGCCAGGCCGAGATCTGGTACCAACTGCTGCTGGCGGCGCGGCCCGACTGGGCCGGGCTGGTGGCGCTGCACCATGGCTCGCTCGACAAGGCGACGCGCGAATGGGTGGAACTGGGCTTGAAAGAAGGGCGGCTGAAAGCCGTGGTGGCCACGTCCAGCCTGGACCTGGGGGTCGACTTTCTGCCGGTGCAACGGGTGCTGCAAATCGGCAGTGCCAAAGGCGTGGCGCGTTTGCTGCAACGCGCTGGCCGCAGCGGCCACGCGCCGGGCCGGCCCAGCCGCGTCACGCTGGTGCCCACCAACACGCTGGAACTGGTGGAAGCCGCAGCCGCGCGCCGCGCCGCGTTGGCCGGGCGGGTGGAATCGCGCCGCAGCCCCGACAAGCCGCTGGATGTGCTGGTGCAGCACCTGGTCACCGTGGCGCTGGGCGGCGGTTTTGTCGCTGACGAGCTATTTTCCGAAGTGAGTGGCACGCGTGCCTACGAGGCGCTGACCCGCGACGAATTCGACTGGGCGCTGGCCTTTGTCGAGCGCGGGGGCAGCAGCCTGGGCGCCTACCCCGAATACCACCGCGTGGCGCTGGTCGACGGCATCTGGCGCGTGCCAGACCGTGGCATCGCGCGCCGCCACCGCATGCAGGTCGGCACCATCGTCAGCGACGCTGCGATGAGTGTGAAGTGGCTCAGTGGCGGCTCCATCGGCAGCATCGAAGAAGGCTTTATCGCGCGCCTGAACAAGGGCGACAACTTCGTCTTCGCGGGCCGCGTGCTCGAATACGTACGCACCCAGGACATGGCCGCCTATGTGCGCGTGGGCGGCAAGAAAAAAGGCGTGGTGCCGGCGTGGGCCGGCGGCAAGATGCCGCTGAGCAGCGAACTGGCGCAAGCTGTGCAGGCCCTGCTGGACGAAGCGGCCGGCGTGTTCGCGGCCAGCGCCCAAAGCGCAGCAAGCAGGCAAAGCGGCGCAGACATGCACTGGCCCGATGCGGAAATGCAAGCCGCGCAGCCCATGCTGCAAGCCCAGGTGCGCCTGTCGCGGCTGCCGCAAAGCCACAGCCTGCTGGTTGAACGCTACACCTCGCGCGAAGGCCACCACCTGTTCATCTATCCCTTTGCGGGGAGCAATGTGCACATCGGCCTGGCGCAGTTGCTGGCCTGGCGTTTGTCGCGCGACGAGCCGAATACTTTTTCACTCAGCGTCAACGACTACGGTCTGGAAATCCTGTCGGCCAAGCTGGTGACGCTGAACGCCGCCGTGCAAGCCCGCGTGTTCAGCAGCGAAGGCCTGCTGGCCGACGTGCTGGCGAGCCTGAATTCGGGTGAACTGGCGCAGCGCCGTTTTCGTGAAATTGCGCGCGTCGCCGGGCTCGTGTTTGGTGGCTACCCGGGTGCGCCAAAAAGCGCACGCCAGTTGCAGGCTTCCAGCGCGCTGTTCTTTGAAGTCTTTCGCAAATACGACGCCAACAACCGCCTGCTGGGCCAGGCCGAAAGCGAGGTGCTGGCGCAAGAGCTGGAACTGGCCCGGCTGGACGACACGCTGAAGCGCCTGGCCGCGCTGCCGCTGCAAGAAGTGCTGCTTCCCGCGCCCAGCCCCTTTGCGCTGCCGCTGCTGGTCGAGCGGCTGCGCGAACAACTCAGCACCGAGAAGCTGAAAGACCGACTGGACCGCATGCTGGCCGAATCTGAAGCCGCGCTGGCCAGCCCGCCGCCGCGCCGGCGCCGTAGAAGTCTGGCCGCGGGCTAGCATTGGCTGATGAAACGCTTCAGCACGCGCGCCGGCATCATGCCGACGCGGCAACAGGCGGGCATCACCTGCCCGCCCACCAACGCCAGTGAAGCCGGCAAGCTGTAGGAGGCCGCTGCATGCAAGTAACCCGTTATGTGTGTGGCCACATCGCCTTGGGTTGGGCACTGCCAGCACTGTTTGCACTGCTCGCGCTGCCGGGCTGGGCGGCCCCGCCGCCGGTTTTGCAAGGCGTGGTGACCCAGGTCAGCGACGGCGACACGCTGCGTTTCACGCCGCAAGGCCAGGCGCCCATCAGCGTGCGCCTGCGCGACATCGACGCGCCCGAGGTCTGCCAGCCCTGGGGCGCAGAAGCCCGGCGTGCGCTGACCGACCTGGCGCTGAACAAGGCCGCCAAGCTGCGCGCCAGCGGCCGCGACAAGCAGGGCCACACGGTGGGCGTGTTGACGGTCGACGGCGTCAACATCGGCCAGCGCCTGGTCGAAGAAGGCCATGCCTGGAGCCTGCGCGGGCGCAACGACACCGGCCCGTTGGTGAAACAGGAACGCATGGCCAAGGCCCTGGCGCGTGGTTTGCATGCCGGCGGCGGGGCTGTCAAGCCGGCCGATTTCCGGCGCCAGCACGGGCCTTGCGTGGAAGGCGCGCCGCGCTGAGTCAGCGCGCAGGGTCAGGCT
>JANMJI010000401.1:0-2831 GCA_031371275.1 Betaproteobacteria bacterium | reverse complement strand
TGAAGAACCAATTCGAGACCAGCATGACGATGACACCGGCCAGCAGCGTCAGGTACGGCAGAATACCGGCCTTGCGCGTTGTCATGTCATTGGCCGTCATGTTCAGGTCTGACAACATGTGATCCGGGAACTTGCCGCTATCTTGGTAATAATGGCGGAAGGCAAAGACTGGAATAATCATCGCCGCCGTAGCCAACCCGGCCCAAAGGGCAAGGGGATTCCAGACCTTCGCGCCAGCACCCATGAACACGACGTTGACGTAGGCAAACAACGTTCCAAGTGCCAGCAGGAACGTTGGTGCCCGCCAAGGCCGCGGAACGTGAGCGTTGTCGATGCGATGGATCCAGCCCGAGTTGAGGTTCAAGAAGTTGAAAATAATGTAGCCGACGTTCGAAACGGCGAGAATAAAGAAGAAGCTCGTCGCATCGGCGGCGGCAATGGCTAGCAAACATAAGTTGAAAACCAAATCGGTCCACATGGCCCGCGTTGGTGCGCCGTGCGAGTTGACGTGGGTCAAGTAGCGCGGCAGCCAGCCATCGACCGAACCCTGATAAAGGGTACGTGACGATCCGGCCATCGCCGTCATAATCGATAGCAGCAATGCCAAGATCATCAGCATGACCATGATGCTGGAGATAAAGCCCGAGCCGCCGACCATCTTGCCCATCGCTTCGGCAACACCGGAGCCGTCAACGATAGGAGTTGCCAGCATGCCGTTGAGGCCAAGGACACCCTGGAACGTGAATGGCACAAGTGTGTAAATAAGCAGGCAGAGAAGGCCCGAGTAGAAAATTGCCTTGAAGGTGTCGGTGCCTGGGTCTTTGAATTCGCTGGTGTAGCAAACAGCGGTTTCAAAGCCGTATGTTGACCAGGCAGCGATGAACATGCCGCCTAGAACAAGCGTCCACCCGCCAATGTTCCATGTGCCCGGCTCGGGCGCATAGGGAGCGGCTAGTGGCAGCAGGGGCGAATAGTTGTCCCAGTTGATCTGGCCGGTGAGAATGGGCACCACGCCCACGATCAGCATCGGAACGATGACCATCAGGCCGATGTATTTCTGCACGTTGGCCGTGCCGAGAATACCGCGATGCTGGATTGCAAACGTCAGCAACATCAGTGCGGCGCCAATAAAGAACGTGGCATTAAGTGAGAAGCTGACCGGCCCGAGAGAATGCGTAAAGAGGGTCCACGTGCGCAAAACCGGTGTTGCAGCCGCCGTCGCAGCAGCTGTTAGAGCGGTGATAGCGTCCGCCGCAACTTTTCCGCTGTTGGCGGCATCGCCAAGCCAAGCCACAACTTCAGGCGAAGCGTCGGTGAACGTTGGCACGGCGCCAATGGGCGCAATCGCGTTCAATATGTAGGCGGCGGCAATGGAGCAGCCGAGCGATAAAACCGGCGACCATGCGAACCAGTTGCACCAAACAGAAAGCGGCGCGATAATTTTCGAATACCGCACCCATGCAGCCGCGCCATAAATCGAGGCACCACCGGATTTGTTGGGAAAAAGTCCGGCAATTTCGGCGTAGGTGAAGGATTGTATGAACCCCATGATCATGGAAACGGTCCAAACCAGAAAGGCGACCTTGCCGACCGTTCCGGCGATGCCGCCGATAGAGAACAAGACAAGCGCTGGAACGCCACTCGCGACCCAGAATGCGCCGCGCCAATCAATCGACCGTTGCAGCGATTGGCCCGAAGAGGCCGCATCGCTATCCGTGTAACTCGCTGTTGCCATTGAAATCCCCCGTCCCTTTTTTGTCCTTCGCGCGCGGACCAGGTGATCAGATCTTCAACGCCTTCGCCATTTGCGGCGCGACGTTTTCCGTCACCGGCCCAAGCTGACCGGCATTCATGCTCGAAATTCACTAATTGTCAAAAACTTTTCTTGCCAAGAAACGAGATTGCACGCACAATTTTTGATCAGTTGCCGAGGGTTGATCAGGATTCCGCACCGCACAAAAAAGCAGGTAATGCCGCCCGATCACCGACCCTCATCACAGACCCAAGTCAGATAAACTGGGATGATCAGCGGGCCTCACGCCATGCGGCCAATGGTATTTTCGATCGCTTTCCAAAATCTCCAGGTCGTTAATTGAGGCAAAGCGCAGGGCCATCAGGCCGTGGGCGTCGAATTCCCAATTCTCGTTGCCGTACGAACGGAACCACTGGCCATTGCCGTCGTGCCACTCATAGGCAAAGCGCACGCCAATGCGGTTGCCGCCAAAGGCCCACAGTTCCTTGATCAGCCGGTAGTCGAGCTCGCGTGCCCATTTGCGGCGCAGGAAGGCTTTCACCTCCTCGCGGCCGACCGGAAACTCGGCGCGGTTACGCCAGCGCGTGTCTTCGGTGTAGACCCGCGCGCAGACCTCGGGGTCGCGCGTGTTCCAGGCGTCTTCGGCGCCGCGCACCTTCTTCTTCGCGCTCTCTTCGGTGAAGGGCGGCAGGGGCGGGCGCGTTTCGGGCGCGGCGATGGACATGGCGGGCTCCTTGTTCAGACAGTGGCGGCCAGCGGCCGGTCCGCGTTCAGCGGGTGCCAGCAGGCCAGGCGGCCGGCGGGGGCGGCCAGCAGCGCGCCTACCGCGCTGTCTTCGACGATGCGGCCGGCGTACATCACGGCGATGCGGTCGGCCACTTCCACCGCCGCACCGATGTCGTGGGTGACGAAGATCACAGCCAGGCCGGTTTCGCGCTGCAGCCAGGCCAGCGCGAAGTGCCGCGAAGCGCAGCCGCCATTGCTGGACAGTGCCGCACGCCGCCTGGCCTGCTGGCACCCGCTGGATGCGCCGGCGCCGGTGGCTGTCACGGCCTGAACATCTGCCTGAGATCGGAGC
>JANMJI010000339.1:0-2712 GCA_031371275.1 Betaproteobacteria bacterium | reverse complement strand
GTCGGCCAGCCCTATCGCCTGCACCACCTGCGTCGCGCGCTGCAATGCGTGGCTGCGGCGCGCGACGCGGGCGATGTGTGGGTCAGCACGCCGGGTGCGATCTGCCGCCATGCGATGGCGGCTTTGGCTGTTTGATCAGCTCTGCCGCGGGTCCAGCGCGTCCCGCAGCCCGTCGCCCAGCAGGTTGAAGGCCAGCACCAGCACCAGCAGGAAGATCGAAGCGCCAGGCCAGATCGCCATCCACGGCGCGTTGTCGACATAGTTCTTGGCCGTGTTCAGCATGCTGCCCCAGCTGGGCGCGGGCGGCTGCTGGCCCAGGCCCAGAAAGCTGAGCGATGCTTCGGCGATGACGGCCCCGGCAATGGCCAGCGTGGCCTGCACGATGAGTGGTGCCACGCAGTTGGGCAGCACATGGCGCAGCGCAATGCGCCATGGCGGGTTGCCCACGGAGCGCGCGGCTTCCACGTAATCTTCCACTTTCACGTTGAGCACCTGCGCGCGTGTCAGCCGCACGAAAATCGGCGTCGCCGAGACGCCGATGGCGATCATTGCGTTGCTTAATGAAGGGCCCAGAAAGGCTGCCATCGCAATGGCCAGGATCAGAAACGGACAGGCTAAAAAGGCATCCGTGATGCGCGATATCAGTCCGTCCACCCAGCCTCCGATGAAGCCCGCGGCCAGGCCGATGGGGACACCTAACATCAAACTGATACTGACAGACACCACACCGGCCAGCAACGAAGCACGGGTACCCCAGACGACACGCGCAAACACGTCGCGGCCAATCTCGTCGGTGCCGAACCAGTGCGCGGCCGATGGCGCTTTGCGCAGTTCACTGAAGCTGGTGGCAATCGGGTCTTGCGGTGCCAGGAATTGCGCAAACAGCGCCAGCACTACGAAGCCCAGCACCACCGCGGCGCCGAACAAGGCGCTGCGCCGGCGCGCCAGGCGGCGCCAGGCGCGTTGCCAGGGGCTGGCCGGTGTCATGTTCTCAATCGCGGGTTCACCGCAAAGTAGGCCAGGTCGGCCAGCAGGTTCAGCACGATGTAGGCGGTGGCGGTGACCATCACCACGCCCTGCACCACGGCGTAGTCGCGGTTGAAGACCGAATCGACGATGAGCTTGCCAAAGCCGGGGATGGTGAAGACCTGTTCCGTCAGCACCGCGCCACTGAGCAAAGTGCCCAATTCCAGCGCGCCCAGGGTGATGATGGGTGTCAGTGCATTTCGCAGGGCATGTTTCAAGACCACCACGCGTTCGCTCAGGCCCTTGGCGCGCGCGGTGCGTACATAGTCGGCGCCCAGCACGGCCAGCATGGCGCTGCGGGTGTGGCGCATCAGCACCGCGGCAATGGCATTGCCCAGCACAAAGGCCGGCATTACCATCGCGGCCAGGTTGGCAGCCAGGTCATCGAAAGGGCTGACATAACCAGACGCCGGCAGCCAGCCCAGTTGCACGCTGAACAGCAGGATCATCAGGATGCCGAGCCAGAAGTTGGGCGTGGAGATGCCCCACAAGGCAAACAGGTTGGCGGCCGTGTCCCACCAGCCACCGCGCCGCACGGCCGAGACGATGCCGGCGGGTATGCCGATCAAGAGTGCAATGGCGAAGGCCAGCAGCGCCAGTTCGATGGTCACCGGCAGCTTTTGCAACACCAACTCGAGCACCGGCTGCTGCGTGCGCACGCTCTCACCCAGGTCGCCCTGCAGCACGCCGCCCACCCACAGCGCATAGCGCACCGGCAGCGGCTCATCCAGGTGCAGTTTCTGGCGCAGGTGGGCAATCACGCTGGGGTCTTGTTCTTCACCGGCCAAGATCAGCGCCGGGTCGCCGGGCAGCAGTTGCTGCAGGCCGAAGATCAGCATCGACACGAAGATCAATGTCGGCACGATGCTGGCCAGGCGCTTGAGCAGGAAGTCAAACATGCGGGGCCCTCATCGTTGGCTGACGTTGTGGCGAATTGGTTTCAATGCTTCACGCAGCTTTACGGCCGCTTCACGCCGCGTGCGTCGGCAGTGGCTGGGTCGCGGCCGTTGTAAAGGGGCCGCAACGCTGTTCTGGCGGGCCGGCATCACAGCCAAGGAGTGCAGCATGAACATCAGAAAATGGGTCGCCGTTTCGCTGGTCGCCGCCGGAGCTTTGGCAGCGGGTCTGGCCCAGGCGCGCAGCGATGTGCAGTGGTCGGTGCAGATTGGTGGGCCCATCGGCGTGGCCATTGCCAGCCAGCCCTATGTGACCTATGCGCAGCCGCTGATTCCGGTGTACGTGCAGCCGGTGTATGCGCAGCCGGTGTACGCGCAGCCGGTGTACGTACAGCCCGGGTATGGTTACGGCCATGGCTGGCGTGCCCGTTACGAGCGCGTCTACGACCACCCGCGCTGGGACCGTGATGGTGACGGCGTGCCCAACCGCTACGACCGGCATGACGACCGCCGCGATGACAGGCGCGATGACCGGCGCGATGACAGGCGCGATGACCGGCGCGACCACCACCACGGCTGGCGTTGAACGCGAGGCGCCGGCGCCGCACAGCGGCCTGCGGCTGCGCATCACGGCGCCAGCTTCAGGCCACTGATGCGCAGCAGCCCGTCGGGCACCTGCCGCACACCACTCAGTTTGGCTGTGTAGGCCCACAACCAGTTGCGGTGGTACAGGTAAACGATGGGCCTTTCCTTGGCTATGCGCGCGGCAATCTGCTCAAAGATTTTTCTG
>JANMJI010000331.1:0-6421 GCA_031371275.1 Betaproteobacteria bacterium | reverse complement strand
GTTTGCGGGGCTGGTGGCGGGTGCGCAGATGGGGGCCGTCAGCACCGCCATCATCAGCCGCTTCATTGCCCGCTACGGCGTCAACATGGCTGAAGCGCTGGAGCCCGACCCGGCCGCCTACACCAGCTTCAACGACTTCTTCACGCGCGCATTGAAACCCGGCGCACGACCGCTGGCCAACGCCGAACTGCTGTGCCCGGTAGACGGCGCCATCAGCCAGTTTGGCGCGATAGACGGCGAGCGCATCTTGCAGGCGAATTTTCAAGCGAATTTTCAGGTGAAGGGCCACAGCTACACGACCACGCAACTGCTGGGCGGCGACGCGGCGCTGGCCGCGCACTTCCACGCTGGCCACTTCGCCACGCTGTACCTGTCGCCCAAGGACTACCACCGCATCCACATGCCTTGCGCCGGGCGGCTGCTGCGCATGGTCCATGTGCCGGGTGAGCTGTTTTCGGTGAACCCGGCCACGGCGCGCGGCGTGCCCGGCCTGTTTGCGCGCAACGAACGGCTGGTGTGTGTGTTTGACAGCCAGACCGCCGACGTCGGCCGAGGCCACGGCCCTTGGGCCTTGATTCTGGTCGGCGCCACCATCGTCGGCAGCATGGCCACCGTGTGGCACGGCGTGGTCAACCCACCGCGGCCTGGCGTGCTGCGCGAATGGGGCTATCTGGACCAGGACATCCAGCTGGCACAAGGCGCAGAGATGGGCCGCTTTCTGCTGGGCAGCACGGTGGTGCTGCTGTTTCCCCAGGGGCCGCTTCAGTTCAACGCCGCGTGGGCGCCGGGCAGGGCCATTCGCATGGGTGAAGCGATGGCGACCCGCGCGGCCTAAGGCGTTTCAGGCGAACAGCCCGGGTGCGTCCATCGGGTCATTGGCCTCGCTGTAAAAACACGACGGGCAGACCGCGCGGTAACGCTCGTTGCCGCCTATGACGACCTGCTCGCCCTCCTTCACGCGCCGGCCCTGGTCGTCCACCCGCAGGTTCATGCTGGCCTTGCGTGCGCAGGCGCAGATGGTCTTCATCTCTTCCAGGTCGTCGGCCAGCGTCAGCAGCGCTGCGGCGCCCGGGAATGCTTCAGCGCGGAAATCACTGCGCAGGCCATAGCAAATCACCGGCAGGTGCGCGGCATGGGCCAGGCGGTGCAGTTGGCTGACCTGGGCTGGCGTCAGGAACTGCGCCTCGTCGAACAGCAAGCAGGCCCAGCCTGCGCCCAGCCAGGCGGCGTCAAACACGGTTTGCGGGCCGAAGGTTTCGACCTGCCGTTGCAGGCCCAGGCGCGAACCGATGATGCCCACGCCGTCGCGGCTGTCGTGCGCGGCGGTGAACAGCCGCACCTTCATGCCCCGTTCCTCGTAGTTGTGCGCCGCCTGCAGCAAGGCGGTGGACTTGCCGGCGTTCATCGCGGCGTAGCGGAAGTAGAGCTTGCTCACGGCGCCACTCTACCCGGCGCAGCGGCATGGGACGCGTCTCTGGGTCTGCAAAACCGCGTATTTCCGCGTGCAACACCCACAGCTTGATGTTTAGGGCAACGCTGATCAAGTCCCTCGCGGAGCGCGCATCCCTGCTTTGGGCGGTCTGCGGCGTTGCAAATCCTCGCCATAGCGGGGCTATGGCTGTGGTTTGCGCCTTGCAGCCCATCCCAAACCAGGGCGCGCGCACTCGCGACGGACTTCATCAGCGTCGCCTTAGCATCCAGCCGCTGCATCTGCACTACCCGTGCGTGCGTAAACCCCCGCCTGAGCGCCACAAGCAGACGGCTTTTTCGGAGTTGTTCCATGACGATGTTCTGCCCTGCTACCCGCAAGCTGATGAGCGCGACGGCACTGGCCTTGGCCGCCTTGCCGCCGCCCACGCTGGCCGCAGGCGGCAAGCTGTTGTTGACCGGCGGTGTCAGCACCATCGACGGCGCCGCCGGTGGCGGCCTGACCCCCTGGGCCGTCACCGGCAGCTATGCCACGCAAGGCGAATGGGGCGGCAGTGCTTTTGCCACCCGCGCCAAGACCAGCGACTACGCGCTCAGCACCTACGGCGCTGCCGTGGCCTGGAGCGACCGGGTCGAGGTCTCGCTGGCACGCCAGGACTTCAACACCGGCAACAACCTGGCCGCGCTGGGCTTGAGCGGCCTGCATCTGAAGCAGGACATCTTTGGCCTGAAGCTGCGTGTGGCGGGCGACGCCGTGCTGGACAGCGACACCTGGATGCCGCAACTGGCCGTGGGCCTGCTGAACAAACGTGCCGACGCCGGCGCGCTGGGGCCCACCTTGACCGCTGCGCTGGGCGCCAAAAAGAGCGGCACCGAGATCTACCTTGCCGCCACCAAGCTGTTCCTGGCGCCGGGCATCCTGGTCAACCTGACGCTGCGTTCCACCCAGGCCAATCAGGGTGGCCTGCTGGGTTTTGGTGGTGCCCAAGGCAGTGGCCGCAAGCTGCAGCCCGAGCTGTCGGTGGCCTATTTGCTGAACCGCAACCTGGCCGTGGGCGTGGAAGCCCGTGCCAAGCCCGACAACCTGAACAAGAGCGTGCTGGGCACCGGGGCGCTGAAGGAAGACGACTGGGTTGACGTGTTCGCAGTCTGGGCACCTAACAAGAATGTGTCACTGACATTGGCCTGGGTCGATCTCGGCCGCATCGTGCCGGCGCTGCAGCCCAAACGCCAGACGGGTGGCTACCTGTCGGCGCAAGTCGCTTTTTGAACCTCCAGGAGAACGCACCGTGCGAGCGCTTTTCATGACCCTGTTGCTGGCCCTTGCCGGCCTGGCCGCCAGCCCCGCCCACGCCGCCGACGACAGCCTGTACCGGGCCTTTGGCGAGAAGGCCGGCCTGTCCACCTTGATGACCGATTTCGTTGGCCGCCTGAAGGCCGACGCGCAGATCGGTCGGTATTTCAAGGACGTGAACGCCAAGCACCTGGCCACGCAGTTGACCGACCAGCTGTGCCTGGTGGCCGGCGGCCCGTGTGAGTACGAAGGCGCGACGATGAAGCAGTCGCACGCCGATCTGGGCATCACACGCGCCGACTTCAACCGCCTCGTCGAAGTGCTGCAAGACACGATGAATTCGCGCGGCATCGCCTTTGGCGTACAGAACCAGATGCTGGCGCGGCTGGCGCCGATGGTGCGCGACATCCAGACCCGATAGGCCGGGGTTCAGGCGTCCAACAGCCCGCGCGTTTCGATGAAGCGCACGACCTCGTCCAGGCCCTGGCGCGTGCGCAGGTTGCTCATCACGTAAGGCCTGCGGCCGGCGTGTTCTGGCCGCATGCGTTGGGTGTCGGTTTCCATCACTGCCAGGCTGGCGCCGACATAGGGCGCGAGGTCGATTTTGTTGATGACAAACAAATCGCTCTTGGTGATGCCGGGGCCGCCTTTGCGTGGAATTTTTTCGCCGGCGGCGACATCGATGACGTAGATCGTCAGGTCGCTCAATTCAGGGCTGAAGGTGGCGGCCAGGTTGTCGCCGCCGCTCTCGATGAACACGATATCGGCGTTGGGGAATTTCTCCAGCATGCGGTCCACCGCTTCGAGGTTGATGGAAGCGTCTTCGCGTATCGCCGTGTGCGGGCAGCCGCCGGTCTCAACGCCGACGATGCGCTCGGCGTCCAGCGCGCCGGCCACTGTCAACAGGCGCTGGTCTTCCTTGGTGTAGATGTCGTTGGTGACGACGACCAGGTCCCAGCGGTCACGCATGGTCTTGCACAGCATTTCCACCAAGGTGGTCTTGCCCGAACCGACCGGCCCGCCCACGCCCACACGCAAGGGCGGCAGTTTTTTGGTGCGTCCGGGTATCGCATGCAGCTTCGTGTTCATGGCGGGCATGATGCACGAACCACGCAAGCCTGAGCGCGCAGACCCCGGCGGCGCGGCACCACTCACTTCATCGAATAGCCACGCCCGTCCATGCATGCTTCCACAGCGCGCTGGAACACGGTGGCGTCGGCCATCGCGGCCGGCTGCGTGGTGGCCCAGCGGTTGCATTCCTGGCGGTCGGCTTCGGTCTGCTGCGCGTCTTGGCCACTGCGCGGGTAGATGATGGGGTCGGCCTTGCTGGGCGACACGATCACTGGCGGTGGGCCGGCGGCCACCACCACAGGTGCTGCGGCCAGCACCACGGGCGGCGCCACCACCACGTAGCGTGGCCCCCAGGGGCGGTAGTACACGCCGCCATGGCGCCAGTAGCGGGCGCCGCCGATTTGCACATTGACAGCACCATAGGGCAGCCCGCCGTACACCGTGCCATAGGCGGGTACGCCGTAGGCCGGCCCACCGTACACAGGCCCGCCGTAATAGGCGCCCCCCAGAGGCAAGCCCACGCTCAAATCCACCGACACCGAACCGCGGGCCTGGGCGCCACCCAACGCGCAGGCCAGCAGCCCGGCCACAGCCCCGAGACGCAATGCAATTGAAAGTCTGGCAGCCATGGCAGCCCTTTTAGAACGACAGGCTTGCATCATGCCGCCGCCTGCTTGCCCACTGCAAGGCTGGCCTGCAAAGAAACGTGAACCGGCGCCGGTTTGGTGACCTGCCGTTTTGCGCTGACGGGGGGTCGAGCCGGCTCATCATGACCGGAACAGCCGCGAATACTGCGCTTCATGCTGGGCGCTCAGGATGGCCAGCATGGGACTGTGGGCCCGGCGCTCCTGGGCCGGCATGGCCAGCGCTTTATCGACAGCGCAGGGCAATGCGGCGGCCAGTTGCGACAGCACGCGCTGCGCGGCGGCCTGGCCCAGCGGCACGGCCTTCATCGCCGCCTGCGCCATGTTTTCTGCCCAGCCCCAGGCGAAGGCCAGCAGGGTGTCGTGCGCCGTTGCAGCGGCCAGCACCGCGGCCAGCGCAAAGGCGGTGGGCCACAGCGGCGCGGGATGCAGTGCGGCCAGGGTGGCCAGCCGGGGGTCGTCGGCATGGGTGCTGTTGCGCAGCCATTGCAGCAGCGAACGGCCGGTCTGCTCGGCCTGGGCATGCAGCTCGGTGCTTTCACGCGTGCAGCGCAGCCAGTCGTTGACTGCGGCCACCGCTGCGGCGTCATGCGCCTGCCAGGCGGCGTGGGCCCGGACCAGCGCGGGCAGGTCGCTGCGCACCAGCTGCAGTTCAAGCTGCGACAGCAGCCACTGCGCGGTCTGTGGCTCGCCGGCCACGAGCCCCGATTCAACTGCGGCTTCCAGACCTTCGGAGTAGCTGAACCCGCCCACCGGCAGCGCTGGCGAGGCCAGCCACATCAGCTGCAGCAGGGTGGCTGGCGGGGTGCTCATTCAGTGCTTGTGGTCGTGGTCATGCCCGCAGCCAGGCCCGTGCACATGCGCTGCGGGCGCTGCGGCCACGGCCACAGGCACAGGCACAGGCTTGCCGCGTGCGGGCGCGTGTTCATGAGATTGGCCGTGGTCGTGCGCATGCCCATGCGCATGACCCTGCGCTGCGGCCGCCGCGTAGGCGCCGCCCTCGGGCTCGAAGCCCAGCAGTTCCTCGGTGACGATGAGATGCTGGCCGCGCAGCATGTCGGCCAGCACAGGGTCGGCCTCCAGCTTCAGGTGGTCGGCTTGCAGCTCCAGCGCGACATGGCGGTTGCCCAGGTGGTAGGCGGCGCGCAGCAGGTCAAAAGCGCTGCCGTGCTCGGCGCAGTGGCGCACCACCAGCACCGGCTGCGCCAAGGCCTTGACGGCGACCAGCGAGCCGTCTTCCACCACCAGCACATCACCCCCCCGCACGGTGGTGCCGCGCGGTAGGAACACGGCCAGTGCGCGGCCGGCGGTGTCGGTGGCGTCGAAGCGGCTTTTCTGGCGTGTGTCCCAGCCCAGTTCGATGGTGGTGGCGCGCTTGAGCAGCACGGCGGCCAGGCCGCGGGCCTGGGGGATGAGTTTGTTGACGGTCAGCATGGCACTATTGTGGTGGCGCCTTGCCATGCAGCGCGCAATGGGTGGATGACGGGCGTGTTGGCTTGTCAGGCCCGTCTGGCAGGGTTAATATAACGTTCGTTATAACGCCCAGGTGCCACGCCATGTCCACCCTCAAGCTCACCCAGATCGGCAATTCCGTCGGCGTCATCCTGCCCAAGGAAATTCTGGCGCGGCTGAAGTTGACGAAGGGCGATTCGGTGTTTGTCACCGATGCGGCCAATGGGGTCATGTTGACGCCTTACAGCCCTGACTTCGAAACGCAGATGACGGCCGCGCGCGGCGTAATGAAGCGGCGGCGCAACGTGCTGCGTGAACTGGCGAAGTGAGCCGCAACTGGATTTGGCTCGACCCCAAAGTCTTGCTGGCGGTACACGAAGAACAACTGGCCGAGCACGGCGGTGCCGCGGGCACGCGGGACATGGGCCTGTTCGAATCGGCCCTGGCGCGCCCGCAGAACGCGGCTTCGTACGGCACGCCCGATGCTGCCGATCTGGCCGCTGCCTATGGCTGCGGCATCGCTAAAAACCAC
>JANMJI010000327.1:0-6463 GCA_031371275.1 Betaproteobacteria bacterium | reverse complement strand
GGCGTCGTGCTGACCAAGCTGGACGGCGATTCGCGCGGCGGCGCGGCGCTTTCGGTGCGGCAGATCACCGGCGCACCCATCAAGTTTGCCGGCGTGTCGGAAAAAATCGACGGCCTGGAAGTCTTCGACGCCGAACGCCATGCAGGTCGCGTGTTAGGCATGGGCGACATCGTGGCGCTGGTCGAAGAAGTGCAGAAGGGCGTGGACGTGCAGGCGGCGCAGAAATTCGCCGACAAGATGAAGTCGGGCGCCAACTTCGACCTCAACGACTTTCTGGCCCAGATCAGCCAGATGAAAAAGATGGGCGGCCTGAGCAGCCTGATGGACAAGCTGCCCAGCCAGCTCACGGCCAAGGCGCAGGGCGCCGACATGGACAAGGCCGAACGCGACGTGAAGCGCATGGAAGGCATCATCTGTTCGATGACGGCGCTGGAACGGCGCAAGCCAGAACTCATCAAGGCCAGCCGCAAACGCCGCATCGCCACCGGCGCCGGCGTGCATGTGCAAGAGGTCAACCGGCTGCTGAACCAGTTCGACCAGATGCAGGGCATGATGAAGAAGATGAAGGGCGGCGGCCTGATGAAGATGATGAAACGCATGGGCGGCATGGGTGGCATGGGCGGCGGCGGTGGTGGTTTTCCGGGCATGCCGCGGTAAGCGTTCGTAAGCAGCTTCTTGAGCAGCTTCGCAAGCCAGCCGGGCAGCGCCAGCGCGAACCAGCACCCCGCCCGCCGCACGAGTTAACGCGAAGTGCCTGCGCACGCGGTGCTTGACACGGCTTGATACGTCTTTTGTGTGCTTGGGCGTTGATAGTCGGGGCTGCCCGGCCGATCTTCCTGGTTCGGCCCGCCAGACCCTAGCCCGCAATGGAATTCCTGCCCTCCATCACCTCTTTCGCCTTGCCGGCCAGCCTGCTGCTGTTGTTGACGCTGCTGGCCGTGCGCTTGCGCCACCGCCAGGGCCGCGCCGCGCCGCGGGAAACGCTGGACACCGTGGCCGGCTGGCCGCCAGAGGCCGCGCGCGTGCTGACCATCACCGAACGCCAGGCCTACGACCTGCTGCGCCGCGCCATGCCGGGTTTTCTGGTGCTGGCGCAGGTGCCGCTGTCGCGCTTCATCCGCGTGCCCTCGCGGCATTCCTATGGCGAATGGCTGCAGCGTGTGGGCGCGCTGAATGCCGACCTGCTGCTGTGCGACGCCGGTTCACGCGTGCTGGCCGTCATCGACATCCGCGCCCAGCAAGAAAGCGAACGCGCGCGCCGCCGCCACGAACGCATGGCGCGCGTGCTGCGCGCCGCCGGCATACGCGTGCTGGACTGGCGTGAAGGTGAATTGCCCGGTGTCGCCGATGTGCGCCACGCGATGGCCGCCGTGGTGGGTGGCGTGGCGCTGGAGACCAAGGCCACCAACTCGCGCCCCATGCCTTTGATTCCGGTGGCCGATATGGCCGAGATACTGGCCGAAGGCGATCGCGCAGCGCTGGAAGCCGCGCTGGACCCTTCGATGGAACCCGTGCCTTCGGCTTTCTTTGAAGAGCTGGAAGCGGCGCCCGCGCGACGCTGAAACCGCTGCCGGTTGGGGGCTGCGAACCCGGCCGCTACGCCACGTTAAGCCAGCAACGCCTGCGCAAACTCACGGGCGTTGAAGGTCTGCAGGTCGTCCAGCTGCTCGCCAATGCCGATGAAGTAAACCGGCACCACCCGCCCTTGCTGCGCGCCCCAGCGTGCAATGGCCGCCAGCACACCGCCCTTGGCCGTGCCGTCCAGCTTGGTGACGATCAGGCCCGTCAGCCCCAGCGCCGCGTCAAAGGCTTTGACCTGCGCCAGCGCGTTCTGGCCGGTGTTGCCGTCCACCACCAGCAGCACCTCATGCGGCGCGCCCTGCTGGGCTTTCGCAATCGTGCGCTGAATCTTCTTCAGCTCGTCCATCAGATGCACCTGCGTGGGCAGGCGGCCGGCGGTGTCGGCGATGACGACATCGCAGCCGCGTGCACGGCCGGCGGTCACCGCGTCAAAAGCCACCGCCGCCGGGTCGCCGCCTTCCTGGCTGACGATCTCGACGCGGTTGCGGTCGGCCCACACCGCCAGCTGTTCACGCGCCGCGGCGCGAAAGGTGTCGGCGGCGGCCAGCAGCACCTTGCAGTGGGCTTCGGCCAGATGGCGTGTGAGCTTGCCGATGCTGGTCGTCTTGCCGGCGCCGTTGACGCCCGTGACCATGATGACGGTGGGCCCCGTCAAAGCCGCGGCGCCAATCGCCAACGGGCGTTCCAGCGGTTGCAGCAAGGCCGTCAGTGCGTCGGCCAGTAGGCGCTTCACTGCCGCAGGTTCGGTGGTCTTGCTGTCCTTGACGCGGCGCTTCAGGTCGGCCAACAGGTGTTCGGTGGCCCCCGGGCCCGCGTCGGCCAGCAACAGCGCCGATTCCAGTTCCGCATACAGCGCGTCGTCGATGCGCGCGCCCGTGAACACCTGGGCAATGCCGGCGCTGGTCTTGCGCAGGCCTTGCGCCAGGCGACCAAGCCAGCGGCTGCGCGCAGGTTCGGTGGGTGCTTCGGGCGCCACCTGCGGCGGGGCTTGCTCGGGCTCTGAAAAAGGCACTGAGACCGGCTCTGAAACAGGCACAGCCACAGCGGCCGGCGCCTTCTTCTTGAAGAAACTGAACATCGTTCGGGGTAGGGCAGACGGGGAGGGGCGCGGGCGACGAAGCGGCCCTGTTCGCAAGCAAAAGCCGCTCGCTATAATGCGTGGCTCAGGCGCTTTAGCTCAGCTGGTTAGAGCGACGGAATCATAATCCGCAGGTCCGGGGTTCAAATCCCTGAAGCGCCACCAGTCAAGTCCAAGGCCCACCGAAGCACAGCTTCTGCGGGCCTTTTGTTGGGTGACTCAGAGCGCCAATGGCTGGACGAATTTCGACGCCCAGGCACCCGACACACAGCCCCAAGCGCTGACCGCTCAAGCGAGCAAGCTCGTGTATTTCTCGTACAGCGCGAACAGGAAAGCCACGCGCTCGCCATCACCCTTGAACCCCTTGCGTCCGTAGGCGGCATCTACCGCCTTGTCCAGGACCTTGTGGGCGTCGCGCAGGTTCGTCGGCATCGTGTCACGGTTGTAGAGCACAGCAAGACTGGCCGGGTCGCTGCCCTTGCGATGTGCGGCGCGCGCATCAAGCACCAGCTTGGCGGCTGCACTGACACTTTCGCGCCGCGCTTTCTCCAAGTCCAACGGCCATGGAAAGTTGTTGTAGACGATGCCGGCAGAGTAGCGAAAATCGCTCTTGATCCTGCCGCAGGTGTACCGAGCCCAGGCGTTGTGCATGGTCGAACTCAGAATGCCGAACTCGTAGCGCGTGGCATCTGGAATGCACAGGTTGCTGTCTCCAGCAATCACCTTGGCGGGCATGAACCCCATCGGGATAAAGCGCCGACCCTCTGACGAATGCCTTGGCACCAGGATGTACTCGCCCGACGGCTGCCTGTCCTCGCCGAAAAGCGCCGGTGTATCGGCCAAGTCTTTGGTCGTCTCGCGCTTGCTCTTCGCCCTGTGCGCTCGAACGATGTCGACCTGGCGTTGCACGGCCTTCATCCGTGCCCGCGCCTGTGGCGGACAGTCTTTCAACCACAGCGCCCAGCGTGAGCCATCGTTGAGGAACTCATCAGCGCCCAGGAACGGTCTGATCCAAGGTTTTGCCTCCGGGTTTTCCGTAAGAATCGCTTTGCGCTGTGCATCGTCAAACGTCAATCCACCGCCATCGTTGGGCATCGAACCGAAACTGATGAGCGGCACTTTGCATATCGGTTCACGGCGGTTGGGCAGCACCAGGTTGGCCGCGTCAGCGAGGTAAGGGTTGACGTTGGTGGCCGCGACTTCATGTGCCGGCCCTTGGACATCGTCGTACTCGAACAGGCGTGGCTTTTTGGGCTTGCTCATGCCGAAGCCGACGATGACGCAATGCACCGCCGCCTTGCCCGGGGCCTCGTTCTTCCACTGAAAGGTGCGGTGGGCGAACTGGATGTGCACGCCCTCAGACAACATCCAGCCCCACAACGGGCCGACCTGCTCACCCTGCGTGATGCTGTTGGTGGCCACGAAGGCGCATCGCACTGCGCGCCGATGTTTGATCGCTACGGCATCTGCCGTGCTGAAAAGGTCATCCAAACCATGCTGGCCGAACTTCACATCCTTGAAGTTTTTCCTGCCCTTGTTGGCCTTGGCAGCAATGCTTGCAAAGCCGTTCGGCGTGGCGCTGATGAACTGGGTGGCCTTGACAAACCAGCCCGCCACAAAGTCGAGTGTTCCCGCTTTGCTGAGGCCTTGCGCGACGGCTGCGAGCGATGCCTTCTGCCCGTCGCTCTGGTGCTGCTTGCCCACGAAGGGCGGATTGCCCACGATGAAGCTGAGTCGGTCGCTCTGCACGAACTCCGACCAGTCGATATCGAGCGCATTGCCGCGCCGAATGTTGGCGCTTTTCACCAAGGGGATGCGCGTCAGCACCTGACCGAACTGCACGCCCGCTTCGACGTTCATCTGGTGGTCGGTCAGCCACATGGCAACCTGCGCCACCTGCGCGGGAAACTCCTCGATTTCGATGCCATAGAACTGGTCGACATCCACACCGAGCAGGCCGAACACGCTGCCTGTTGGCAGACCGAATTTGGCGGCTGCGCGCAGTACATCGAGTTCAAGTTTGCGCAACTCACGGTAGGCGACGACAAGGAAGTTTCCGCATCCGCACGCAGGATCAAGAAAGTTCAGCGTCTGCAAGCGTTTGTGGAACTCGAACAGCTTGTTCTTGTTGCCCTTCACCTTGTCGAGCTCTTCGCGCAGCTCGTCAAAGCACAACGGGCCGAGGGCCTTCAGGATGTTCTTTTCGCTGGTGTAGTGCGCCCCAAGCTGGCGACGACGGTCCTTGGCTTCCAGCGCAATCACTGTCTGGAACATTGCACCGAAGATGGCGGGCGAGATCGCGCCCCAGTTGAGTGAAGAGATTTCCAGCAATCGTTTGCGCATCACCGAGTCGAACGACGGCGGACGGAAGTGCTTCTCGAAGAGCTTGCCATTCACGTAAGGGAACTGCGAGAAGTGCTCGGCAAGTTTGCGCTGACGTTCTTCAGTCGGCTCATTGAGCGTCGTGAACAGTTCTTCGAACACCGCGCCAACGTCGGAGCCGTCTGCTTTGGTGTGGAAGTCGATGAGGTCGTAGAAACTGTCCTTGGGCTGGAAAATGCCGGTGTGGTCGGCGAACAGGCAGAACAGCAGCCGCACCAGGAAGACTTCCAGCTTTTCTCCGGTGTAGCCGTCCTTCTTCAAGGCATCGTGCAACTCGCCCAATGCCTCAACAGCCCTTTGGTTGATGGGGTCGGACTCGCGAATCCGCTGCGTCTGGTAGCCCGCAACGAAAGCGAAGAGGTTGATCTGCTTGGGCAGATCTTTCAAGGCGAACTTGTGGATGCCGTCGCTGCCCTCATCGGGCTCCAAATCGTGCAACTCAAAGCGCTGGAAATCGCAGACGAGCACGTACCGAGGCAGCTCTTCGGGCTTTAGGCCAGGGAAGTAGTCGATCGCTTGCTGGTATGCCTTCGTCAGGCTCTGACCTTTGGACTTATGCTCGATGAGCAGCGTCCCCTTCCAGAGCAAGTCGATCTTTCCTTGGCTCGTACCTAATTTATGCACCCGCTGCTCGAAGCTGGCGACCTTGCGGCGTCGAACACCAAACACGTCGAAGAACGCATCCCAAAAAGGCTTTGCTTCGGCGTCTTCGCTCTCGCCATCTGCCCATTCTTTGGCAAACACGGTGGCACGGGCGCGTATCTCGTTCCAGCTCAGAGGCATAGGCGAAACTCGGTGGCTATTGATCCAGAAATGCCGAAGTAAGGCAACCCATTGGAGCTTAAGGCAACGTAGCCGAGGAACGAACCCGCAGAGGAACGAGCCTGCATGTCACTGATACACTTAAACCCGTCTTGCCGACCGCGTTTTCTCTGCGTTTCGACCTGGATTGTTTGATTTGATGAGCGTTGTCGGAGCACTGTCCGCGACGCACTGAAACACCACCAGATTCTCGCGGCTCCAAGTGCCCTGCTTGGCCGTTTTCATTTCCACAGCCCCTGGATACACACCATGTTTCGCTGTGTCACCTTGGCCGCCGTTATGGTGGCTATATCGTCTGCCGCGCTGCTCGTAGCTGTACCCGCCGCCGCACAGACGGCGCGCAACTTTCCCGCCACCGCATTGCGCGGTGAGCTCTTTGTCACCGACCCACCCAACGTGATGCTGAACCGCCAGCCCGCGCGGCTGGCACCGGGTGCGCGCATTCGCGGTGCTGACAATCTGCTGCAGATGTCGGGCGCTGTCATCGGCCAGCCGCTGCTGGTGCACTACACGCTGGACCCACTGGGGCTGGTGTTGGATGTGTGGGTGCTGACCGCCGATGAGCTGGCGCGCAAGCCCTGGCCCACCACGCCGCAGCAG
>JANMJI010000319.1:0-7464 GCA_031371275.1 Betaproteobacteria bacterium | reverse complement strand
CTGATCGCGTTCATGCGGATGCGGTCGCCCAGCAGCGCGCCGCCGCTCTTGCGCCGTGAAGGGTCGATGCTGATAACGGCGATGTGCAGTGCATCGCCCTGGTCCAGCCGCAGGCGGCGAATCAACTCGTCGGTCAGGCTGCTCTTGCCGGCGCCGCCGGTGCCGGTGATGCCCAGCACCGGCGTGGGTTTCGCTGCCGCCGCGGCGGCCAGGCTGGCCTTCAATGACGCGGGCGCATCGCCGTTTTCCAATGCGGTGATGGTCTGCGCCAGCGCGCGCCAGGCGGCGTCTGTGTGGCCTTGCAGCGCGGCGGCGTCGGTGGGCGCGTAGCCCGACAAGGGGGTGTCGCAGCGCATCACCATCTCGCCGATCATCCCTTGCAGCCCCATGCGCTGGCCGTCTTCCGGGCTGTAGATGCGCGTCACGCCGTAACCCTGCAGCTCGCGGATTTCGGCCGCCACGATGACGCCGCCACCGCCGCCAAAAACCTGAATGTGTTCGCCACCGCGGCTTTTCAACAGGTCGACCATGTACTTGAAGTATTCGACATGGCCGCCCTGGTAGCTGCTGATGGCAATGCCCTGCACGTCTTCCTGCAAGGCCGCCGTGACGACTTCATCAACGCTGCGGTTGTGGCCCAGGTGTATGACTTCGGCGCCCATGCCTTGCAGGATGCGCCGCATGATGTTGATGGCCGCGTCGTGGCCGTCGAACAGGCTGGCCGCGGTGACGAAGCGCACCTTGTTCGTGGGCCGGTAGTTGGCAAGGGCCTTGGCTTCTGCTGAGAGGTCGGTCATGTGGCGGCACCGTGGTGGCTAAGGTGAAGCAGGGTTGGAACAAATTCGGTTGACGTTTACGTAAACGTCAACCACTTATCATGCCATGCAGGCCCCAGGGCCAAGCTGACACCGGCTGATCGTGGTTAACCCCCAGGCCCGGCAAGCAAGCGCTGGTCATGCCGCTGCTACGCTCGCGCTCCCGCCACCCGCAGCCCCGCCCATGACCTTCCTGGCCATAGACACCGGCAACACGCGCCTGAAGTGGGCGCTGTACGCGGCGCCGCACGCCGGCGCCAAGCTGCTGCGCCAGGGTGCGGTGTTCCTGGAAACCATAGACGACCTGGCCGAAACGGAATGGAAGGGCCTGCCAGCGCCGACCAGCATGCTCGGCTGCGTGGTGGCCGGCGACGCCGTGCGCAGGCGCGTGGAAGAACAGCTGGAGTTGTGGGACATCGACGCGCACTGGGTGGTGTCGTCTTCGCATGAGGCCGGCATCAGCAACGGCTACGACCACCCCAGCCGCCTGGGCGCCGACCGTTGGGTGGCGCTGGCTGGCGCGCGTTCTCGTGTCTTGGCCGCCGTCGCCACGGGCGCTGCGCCGCGGCCGGTGCTGGTGGTGATGGTGGGCACGGCGGTGACGGTGGACGCGCTGGACGCAGCAGGCCGCTTCCTGGGTGGGCTCATCATCCCCGGCTTCGGTTTGATGCAGCGCGCGCTGGAACAAGGCACGTCGGGGCTGAAGGTGCCCACAGGCGAGGTGGTGGACTTTCCGACCAACACCAGCGATGCCTTGATGAGCGGTGGCGCCAACGCCATCGCCGGCGCCATCGAAAGGCAGACGCGGCGGCTGGCCGCGCTGACGGGGCAGGCGCCGCTGTTGCTGATGACGGGCGGCGCGGCGGCCAAGCTGGCGCCCATCACCGACTTGCCTTTTGAGACGCTGGACACGCTGATTTTTGAAGGGCTGCTGTTGATGCAGTCCAAGCGCCTGGCCTTGTAGCGCAGCGCTACAACCAGCGCTGCAGCAACTCGCGCAACTGCTTGCGGGAGTAAGGTTTGGCCAAATGCGCGTCCATGCCCGCGGCCAACGACTGTGCGGCGTCTTCGTCAAAGGCGTTCGCCGTCAGCGCCACGATCGGAACGCGCGGCAGGCGCAGCTTGTTTTCACGTTCGCGCAGCGCGCGCGTGGCCGCGTAGCCGTCCAGGATGGGCATTTGTATGTCCATCAGCACCAGGTCCACGCGCTGGCGTTCCAGCAGCGTCACGGCCTGCGACCCGTCTTCGGCTTCCATCACTTCCAGGCCGAAAGACTTCAGCATCTCGGCGCCGATCATGCGGTTGACGACGTTGTCTTCGACCAGCAGCACCACGCCGGCCAGCAGGCCACTGGCGTCGAGGCCGGCGAAGTCTGAATCTTGCGCGGGCAGGGGCACGTTGGGGGCCGGCGGCAGCGTCAAAGTGAAGCTGAATTCCGAACCCACGCCGACGCGGCTTTGAACCTCGATACGGCCGCCCATGGCTTCGATAATGCGCTGGCTGATGGCCAGTCCCAGCCCGGTGCCACCACGCAGCCGCGAGCGCGTGCTGTCGACCTGGTGGAAGGGCTGGAACACTTCTTCCAGCGCATGCGGCGGGATGCCGATGCCGGTGTCGGCGACCGCAAAACGCACGCGCAGCGGCGCGGCTGCGCCAGCGCTGGGCTGCAGCGTCAAACTGAGTGTCACGCCGCCTTTTTCGGTGAACTTGACGCCGTTGCCCAGCAGATTCAGCAGCACCTGTTTCAGCCGCGGCGCGTCGCCCATCACGCCGTCTGGCACGCCTGCGCCCATGATCAGCGTCAGCGTCTGGCCGCGGCTTTCGGCATTCGCGCGAAACAGCGCCGTGGCCGCCGCCACCACCGAATGCAAAGACATCGGCGTGGCCACCAGCACCAGCTTGCCGGCTTCGATCTTCGAGTGATCGAGCACGTCGTTGAGAATTTCCATCAACGATTCGCCCGACGCCGCGGCGGTCTTCACGAGCCGGCGCTGGCGCATGTCCAGCGTGGTCTGGCGCAGCAGGTCCAAAGCGCCCAGCACGCCGTTCATGGGGGTGCGGATTTCGTGGCTCATGGTGGCCAGAAACTGGCTCTTGGCGACGTTGGCGGCCTCGGCCGCTTCCTTGGCACGCACCAGGGATGCGTTGGCCTCGTCGGCTTCCAGGCTGTGGCGCATGCTGCGCAACGCGGTGTTGCCGAATTCGCGCGTGGCACGCAGCATGGTGACGCCAAACAACACCGCCAACACCGCCAGCGGCAATGAATGCGCCGGCCCGGGCAGCACCGACACGACGGCCAGAGAACCCAGCTGCAGCGCCGACAGCAGTACGAAACTGCGCCCGGCCATCGACAGGAAAAACGCCGCGGTGGAAATCGAACCGCAGATGATGACCACGTAGACCGTGGCCGTGGTGCCGGTCAGCGTGGGGTAGATGAAGACGGTGGCCATGGCCCACATCGCCCCCACCAGTGCGGTGTTGCTTTCCAGCTGCCGCACGACGCCCCCGATGCGTGCCGGGTCTATCGCTTCTTGCGGGCCGTAGACATGGTCCAGCCACCAGCGCCAGACCGACACCGGCAGGCCCACCACCAGCACCACCGTGGCCGCGATGGGGTCGTGTGCCTGCCAACCCAGGTAGGCCAGGAACAGCACGGCCACCATCAGCAGGGGCACGCTGCGGGCCGAATTGCGCACCGCCAGGCGCAGCATCCTGCGCTGTATGGCGGTGTCGATACCGTCGGGTGCTGTCATGGGCCTGCAAGCATAGCGCTTGAAATGGGGGCCCCAAGCTCGCTGCCGGTGAGACGCACGCAGCGCAGTGCATCTGCCAGGCGCTTGTTCGACGCGGGCTCAGCCGCCGTGGCGCGCTCTCAGGACTGGATGTAGGTTTCCAGTTGCGCGATGGTGGCTTCGTGCGTGGCGATGATGTCGTCCAGGATGTCGCGTATGGAAATCATGCCCAGCACGGTGTCGCCTTCCAGCACCGGCAGGTGGCGTATCTTGCGCTCGCTCATCAGCGACATCGCTGCGCGGGTGCCGGTCTGTGGGCCGACGGTCAGCACCTGGCGCGTCATGATGTCTGCGACCTGGGTTTCTTTGGAATTGCGGCCTTGCAGCGCAATCTTGCGCGTGTAGTCGCGCTCTGAGATGACCCCCACCAGCCGGCCGCCTTCCATCACCATCAGCGCGCCCGCCTCGTATTGCGCCAACAGTTCCAGCGCCGCGTAAACGCTTTCATCAGGCCGCACATGCCACAGCGTGCCGTCGCGGTTTTTCAGCAGTTCAGAAACAGGTTTCATGGCGAACCTCGGTACGCGTAGCTGACGTTTCTAGCCTACACAAAAGGCGGGCATCTTCAAGGGTGGCTGTCCCCAGGCTGCGGCGCGCTGGCACAGCGCATGTCAACATGGCCGCCATGCCCACGCACAAGCGCCTGCGCACGCCCCTGCGCAAGCGCCGCGCCTTGCCCAAGCGCCTGCGCGGCGGCCTGGCCGTGCTGGCCTTGGCAGGTGCCGCGCTGGCCGTGGCCGGCTGCGCTGCGTTGGACGAACAGCAGCGGCGCTGGATTTTCCAGCCCGGTGAACGCAGTTGGCGGGGCGGCGCGACAGCGGCCGAAGGCATGCAGGATGTGTGGATAGCGTTCACGCCCGCGGGCAGCACCGAAGCCGCCACGCTGAATGGCCTGTGGCTGCCGCAAGCGCGTGCCGACGCCCCCGTGCTGCTGTACCTGCACGGCGCGCGCTGGGACGTGCGCAGCAGCGCGCCGCGCATGCGTCGCATGCACGCGCTGGGTTTCGCGGTGCTGGGCATTGACTACCGCGGTTTCGGCCGCAGCAGCCCCGGCCTGCCCTCAGAAAAGTCGGCCGCTGAAGACGCCCGCGCGGCCTGGCAGTGGCTGGCCACGCAGCACCCTCAGTCAGCGCGTTATGTCTTTGGCCATTCGCTGGGTGGCGCCATCGCGGTGCAATTGGCCGCGGCAGTGGACGACGAAGCGGGCTTGATCGTCGAAAACAGCTTCCCTTCGATAGCCGCCGTGGTGCGCACCTTCCAATGGGGCTGGCTGCCACTGGGGCCTTTCATCACCCAGCGGCTGGACGCCGGCGCGCGCATTGCGCAAGTCGGCACGCCGGTGCTGGTGGTGCATGGCAGCGACGACGACCTGATCGCCCCCGAACTCGGCCGCGCGCTGTTCGAGCAGGCGCGCGCGCCCAAGCGCTTCATGCTGGTGCCAGGCGGCAGCCACCACAACACCAGCGCGGTGGGGCAAGACCAGTATCGGCAGGCGCTGGCCGAATTGTTCGGGCTGCCGGGGCTGCGCTAATTGCGCGCTGTTTGCTAGTTAATTGCCCGCTGACTGCGCGCTGACTGCGCGCTGACTGCGCGCAGACGCCGCGCAGACGCCGCGCCATCCCCACTTTGCGCTGTCGACAGTTGACACGCTAACCACGCCGAACCAGACTTGTTGCGCATGCCAGACGCCGACCACGGCGCAAGGGAGGAAACATGATGACGACGATGCCCAAAGCCATGGCACTGGCCTTGCAAATTGCGTTGGGCCTGTTGGCCCTGGTGCCGGCCGTTTCGCAAGGCCAGGCCGACGCTGTCAGCGTGGCCTATCTGCAGGGCAAGGTGCCGGTGGCCCCTGACGCGATCACGACACTCGGTCCTGATCTGTTCGGCGACAAGATCAACCTGTTCAGCGGCTCGTTCGAGTTCGAGCAAACCGACTTCGACATTCCCGGCAACAACGCCTTGCCGATGGCTCTGGTGCGCCACCACACGCCAGGGCGCTCTTTCTACGTTCGCGGGGCGATGGCCGATTGGGACCTGAACACGCCGCGCATCGAAGGCACCTTCGCTGCCACCGAAGGCTGGGTGCCCAGCTACGGCAGCAGCGCCAACCGCTGCAGCGCGTTCGACACGCCGCCAACGGTGGCGCGCGGTTCCAGCCCCGTGGACTTCCAGCCGCAAGAGTACTGGCATGGCACCAACCTTGTGATCCCGGGCCACGGCAGCCAGGAAATCCTCGTCCGCGCCGTGGGCAACACACCGATGCCTGCCAACGGCAGCACTTACCCGCTGGTGACGCGCAACCTTTGGCAGATCGGCTGCCTGCCCGGCCTGCAAAACGGCGCCGGCCAAGGCTTCGTCGCACTCTCGCCCGATGGCGTGCGCTACCGGTTCGACTGGCTGGCATCGCGCGCACAAACCGCGCTCAGGAAAGGCCCCGTCCTGAATCGCCGCGACATGTACCTGATGGCCACGATGGTCACCGACCGCTTCGGCAACTGGGTCCAATACAGCTATGACAGCGCCAACCCGCTGAACCTGACACGCATCGACTCCAGTGATGATCGCCACATCACGCTGACCTATGCCGGCGGGCGCGTGGCCACGGCCAGTGACCAAACGCGGACCTGGCAATACTTCTACTCAACCGATGGTGACCTGCAGACCGTGCAGCAGCCCGACGGCAGCCGCTGGCAATTCAACCTGCGCCCCCTGGTCTACCTCAACACCACCTGGCTGGGCGAATACGCCGAATGCGACACCGGCGCCGATGTCGCCAGCGGCACCTTCGTGGGCACCATCACCCACCCCGCCGGCGCCACGGGCACCTTCACCACCGGGTTCTTGCAGCACGGGCGAACCAACGTCCAGCGGGCCTGCACCTACATGCCCGGTGTCGCCGATTGGACCACCGGGTCGGTGTGGCCGCGCTCGACGTCCAATCAGGCTTTGATCCAGAAACAGATCAGCGGGCCCGGCATGGCCACCATGACCTGGACTTACGGCGGCGACAGCACCGACGGCCTGGGCGAATGGGCGCCCTGCTCGTCTTGCCCCGACCGCAAGATCGTCACCGTCACCGAACCCAGCGGCGCCATCACGCGCCATACCTTCGGCATCCGCTGGCGCGTCAATGAAGGCCAGTTGCTGCGCGTCGAAGAAGGCTGGAATGGCTCGGCGGCACTCAAGGCCACGACAACCCGCTACCGCGGCGCCAGTGGCCAGGCCTACCCCGACAGTTTCGGCGACAGCGTGTTCTTGTTGTCTGACTACCTGTCCACCCGCAACCGCCCGCAAGACTTGCGCATCACCACACAGCAAGGCGTTGACTTCACCTGGCAGGCTGACGCCGCTGCCTCGGGATTTGATTTCTTCGCCAGACCGATCAAGGCGTCGGCCTTCAGCGGGCTGAACAATGCGCGCACCGACATCACCGAATACAGCGACAACCTGGCCTTGTGGGTGCTGGGGCAAACCAGGCGAATCACCGAAGCAGGCAGCGGCCTTGAGGTCGAATCGCACACCTATTCCCCGACCACCGCCTTGCGCATGTCAAGCAGCTCTTTTGGCCGCCTGACCCATTCCCTGACCTACAACCCTGACGGTACGCTGGCCACGTTGTCTGACGCGGCCAATCAAACCACCACATTCTCGGAATTCAAGCGCGGCAAGCCGCAGCGCGCGGTGTTTGCCGACCAGTCGTTTGCGCGTCGGGTGGTCAACGACCTGGGCAACGTGGCCTCGGTCACCAACGAGGCGGGTACCACCACCGCATTCACCTTCGACGCGATGGGCCGCGTGGCCAGCATCGTCTATCCGGGCGGCGACGCCGTGGCCTACTTGCCCACGCTGCAAGG
>JANMJI010000285.1:0-1964 GCA_031371275.1 Betaproteobacteria bacterium | reverse complement strand
CGCCGAAGCGATCAAACGTCTGGTCAGGGCGCTGAAGGGCAATGAGGCGGCAGCCGCAGCGCTGCGCAGCGCCGTGCGCGACCCGCTGCTCTACCAGGTGCTGCTGTTCCACGGCATCGTCAAAGAACCGCTGGAAGTTCGGGTGGCACGCGCGCTGGAAGAAGTGCGGCCATCGCTGAAGACCCATGGCGGTGATGTTGAGCTGGTGGCGGTGAAGTTTCCCGACACGGTGGAAGTGCGGCTCATCGGCTCCTGCCAGTCCTGCCCTTCGTCGGGCGAGACCTTGAGCGAAGGTGTCGAGAAAGCCATCAAGGCACTGTGCCCCGAGATCACCACCGTCACCCGTGTCAGCCGCGGCGCGCCGGAGGCCCGCACCGATGGTACCGACGGCACCCAGGTCGTGCACTTTGTCAGCCCGTTTGCGCGCCAGCAAGACAGCGGCTGGACCGATGTCTGCGCGCTGCAAGACCTGGCCGACGGCGCCCTGCGATCACAGGCCGTGGAAGGCCGCGACGTGCTGTTGTACCGCCATGGCGACAGCGTTTCTTGCATGGACAACGCCTGCGCCCATATGGGTATGGCGCTGGACGGCGGACATGTCGAAGGCGGCACGCTGCGTTGCCCGTACCACGGCTTTACGTACCTGCTGGAAAGCGGCGAATGCCTGACCGTGCCCGAGGTGCAACTGGCGATGCACGCGGTGAAGGTCGCCGGTGACCGTGTGGCCGTGCGTTTGCGTCGTTAGGCTGTGCGATGACCAGCACCGTGCTGCACGTCTCACTGGCTCCGGCGGCCAAACGTGCGCCTGCGGCCCGCGTGGCCTGCGCGCGGCTGCTGGATGAGCGCGGCGCCAGCGTCATTCTGGGCGCCACCGAAGACCCGCTGGGCCTGGCTTGCCCGGTCGTGCCGTCTGCCACTTCGATGTTCGGCCCGCGCGGTGTTTGTGCAGCAGCCGATGCTTCGTTGTGGGTGTCCGACACCGGCCACCACCGCGTGCTGGGCTGGCGGCAAACACCCACCAGCGACAACACGCCCGCCGACATTGTGCTGGGCCAACCCGCCTTCGACCGCGAAGGCCGCAACGCGGGCGGCAGCCCCTGCGCCGAGACGCTGAACGTGCCCACCGGCATTGCCGCCTGCGGGCCGCGGGGCGAAGGCCTGGCAGTGGCCGACGCATGGAACCACCGCGTGCTGATCTGGCACCAGCGGCCGACGCAATCACACCAACGCCCAGACGTGGTGCTGGGGCAAATCGACTTCGATGGCGGCGTTTCCAACAGCGGGCTGGCTGCGCCCACCGCGTCCACACTCTTCTGGCCCTATTGCGTGTCGTGGGACGGCGCGCGGCTGTGGGTGGCGGACACCGGCAACCGCCGTGTCTTGATGTGGCAAGGCCTGCCGCAAGACCATGGCGCCGCGGCCGACCTGGTGCTGGGCCAGGCCGACTTCGACCACCGCGACGAAAACGGCGGCGGCACGCCCAGCGCCGCCAGCATGCGCTGGCCACACGCCATCAGCTTCCCTGGCGGTGGCCTGTGTGTGGCCGATGCCGGCAACAACCGGCTGATGCTGTGGCACCGCGTGCCCGCTGCAAACAACCAGCCTTGCGACCTGCTGGTGGGTCAGGCCACTGTGCAGACCGTCGAACACAACCAGGGCAGTTACTACCCCGACGCGGCCTGTTTGAACATGCCCTACGGCGCGGCGGTGGCGGGCGGCTTGCTGGTGGTGGCCGACACCGCGAACTCGCGGCTGCTGGCCTGGCTGACAAGCGAACTGGCGGACGAATCGACAGACCATCCAACGGCCAAGCCAACCGGCAAGTTGATGGCCTCGCCGATCAATGCCCGCGCGCTGGCCGCCCAGGCCGACTGGAACAGCAAAGGCGACAACCGCTGGCTGCCGGCCACGCGCGACAGTGTCTGCTGGCCCTACAGCGTGGCGGTGCAGGGGCGCACGCTGCT
>JANMJI010000268.1:0-6082 GCA_031371275.1 Betaproteobacteria bacterium | reverse complement strand
ACCTCGCACGCCGCGCTGCTGGGCCCGTTCTGGCGCGCCCAGGCGCCCGTCTGCGGCCACGGCGACAACATCGCCCGTGCCGGTACACCGGGCATACCGCTGGAAGTGAGTGGCACGGTGTTTGACGCTGCCGGCCGGCCGCTGGCTGGCGCCACGGTGGACGTGTGGCAGGCCTCGCCGGTGGGCCTGTACGAGAACCAGGACCCGGCGCAGCCCGACATGAATTTGCGCGGGCGCTTCACCAGCAACGCCCAAGGCCGCTACGGGCTGCGCAGCGTGCGCCCCGCCGGCTACCCGGTGCCCACCGACGGGCCTTGCGGCGCGCTGCTGCGAGCGCAACAACGCCATCCGTTCCGGCCCGCGCACCTGCACTTCATGGTCAGCCACCCGGGGCACAAGGTGTTGGTCACGCAGGTCTTTGCCGACGACGCCGAAACGCTGTTGTCCGACCCGGTGTTTGGCGTCACCGCGCCACTGGTCGGCCATTTCGAGCTGACGCAGCGCAGCGGCCAGCCACTGGCGCTGCTGTCGCACGATTTCCACCTGGTGGCGGGCGAGATGCTGTTTCCGCATGCGCCCATTCCCTGAAGCCAAGGCCGCGCTATGGATGCTTCAACCGCCGCTGCCGATTTCGCCCCCACGGACACGCTGCAAGACCGCGTGGCCGTGATCGCTGGCGGCACCGGCGCGATCGGCCTGGCCAGCGCACGCCGGCTGGCCGCACTGGGCGCACGCTGCGTGCTGCTGTACCGCAGCGCCACACCGCAAGCAGCCGCGGCCCATGCTGCCGCGCTGCCCGGGGGCGCCGCGCAAGGCCATGCCGCCGTGCATGCCGACATGATCGACAGCGCCACGCTGCGCGCCGCCGCGGCGCACATCGCTGCGCTGTACGGCGGCGTCGTACACATCCTCGTCAACAGCGCCGGCCACACCAAAGCCGTGCCCGCCGGTGATCTGGAAGGGCTGACCGACGCGCTCATCGACGACATCCTGCGCGCCAACTTTCGCGGGCCTTTTGCCACCATGCGCGCCTTCGCGCCGCTGCTCAAGGCCTCGGGCGACGGGCTCATCGTCAACATCAGCTCGATTGCCGCTTTCACCGGCACTGGCAGCAACCTGGCGTATGCCGCCGCCAAGGCCGGCATCGATGTCGTGGGCGACGCGCTGGCGCGGGCATTGGCGCCGTGGGTGCGCGTGATCTCGGTGTCACCGGGCGTGGTGGACAGCCGTTTTGTCCCGGGCCGCGGCGCCGAATTCAACGCCAAAGCAGCCGCCACCATGCCGCTGCGCCGCGTCGGCACTGCCGACGATGTCGCCGCCGCCGTGCAGGCCTGCGCGACCACGCTGCGCTACGTCACCGGCACGCGCATCGTCATCGACGGTGGCCGCCACCTGTAGCAACCTGTAGGAAACAGTCATGACCAAAACCTTGCTGACCTGCGCCGTCACCGGCAACCTGACCAAGCCCGAGATGACGCCGCATTTGCCCATCACGCCCGAGCACATCGCGCGCGACTGCCTGGCCGCCGCCGCCGCGGGCGCTGCGGCCGTGCACATCCATGTGCGCGACCCGGCCAGCGGCAAGCCTTCGATGGAAGTCGAGCTGTACCGCGACGTGGTCGACCGCATCCGCCGCGAAGACCGCGAGCTCATCATCAACCTGACCACCGGCCCCGGCGGGCGCTATGTGCCCAGCGAAGACAACCCGCGCGTGGCGGCGCCCGGCACGTCGTTGCTGCCGCCGCTGCAACGTGTGCAGCACATCCAGGCGCTGCAGCCCGACATCTGCTCGCTCGACCTGAACACCATGAACAGCGGGCCTGACGTGGTGATGAACACGCCGCGCAACGTGCGCATCATGGCCACGGCGATGCGCGAAGCCGGCGTTAAGCCCGAGCTGGAAATCTTCGACAGCGGCGACATGCACCTGGCCCTCGACCTCATCAAAGACGGCACGCTGCAAGGCCCCGGCATGTGGACTTTCGTGACTGGCGTGAAGTACGGTTTTGGCTTCAGCCCGGAAACGCTGCTGTACGCGCGCGGCCTGCTGCCGGCGGGTGCGGTCTGGTCGGCCTTCGGCATCGGCCGCGGCGAATTTCCCTGTGTCGCCATGGCCTGGCTGGCCGGCGGCCACATCCGCGTCGGCATGGAAGACAACATCTACTTGAGCAAAGGCGTGCTGGCCCAGAACAACGCCGAACTGGTGACCAAGGCAAGGCGCATCGTCGAAGACCTGGGCGGTGAATTGGCCAACCCGCGGCAGGCGCGGGCGATGCTGAATCTGCCGCAGAAATCGTGACATGGCCGTTGAAGTGAGTGCACTGCCCGCGGTGCGTCTGCTGCAAAAGGCCGCGCACGCCGACGCATTGGCGCTGGCCTTCGAAAGCATCTCTGCCCCCACACCCGGCCCCGGCCAGGCGCTCGTGCGCGTGGCCGCTGCGGGCGTGAACCCGAGCGACGTGAAGGCGGCGCTGGGGCTGATGCCGCAAGCCGTGTTCCCACGCACGCCCGGCCGCGACTACGCCGGCACCGTGGTGGCTGGGCCGGCCGACTGGATCGGCAAGGCGGTGTGGGGCTCGGGTGGTGATCTGGGCATCACGCGTGACGGCAGCCACGCCGGCTGGCTGCTGCTGCCCGTGGCGGCGCTGCGCGAGAAACCTGCCCGCTTGAGCATGGAAGAAGCCGGCAGCGTGGGCGTGCCTTTTGTGACCGCGGTGGAAGGCCTGCGCCGCAGCGGGTTTTGGCATGGCGGGCCACAGGCCAGGCCCGTGGTGGCAGTCATGGGCGCCAACGGCAAGGTAGGCCAGGCGGCGGTGCAACTGGCAGCACTTGCCGGCGCCACGGTGATGGCCGTGCACCGGCTGGACGGGCCGCACATCGGCTTCGCTTGCGGCCCCGTGCACACCGTCAACGGCAAGACCGAAGACGTGGCGGGGCGCATCCGCGAATTGAGCGGCGGCAAAGGTGCAGACATCGTCTTCAACACCGTCGGCAGCCCGTACTTCGAGGCCGCCAACAAAGCCTTGGCCAAGGGTGGCACGCAGATCTTCATCGCCACCGTTGAGCGGCCCGTGCCCTTCGACATCTTCAGCTTCTACCGCGGCATGCACACCTATGTGGGCATCGACACGCTGGCGCTGGACGCCGTGGCCACGGCCGCGTGTTTCGACCGCCTGCACGCCGGCATGCAAGCCGGCACGTTGCGGCCTTTTGCGGTGCAGCCCAGCGGCAGCTACGCACTGGCCGACGCGCTGACGGTCTACCGCCGTGTGCTGGCCGGCGCCGACGAACGCTGCGTGCTGCGGCCCTGAACACGAGCGTCTGTGTGCACCTGACCCGCATTGAAGACGCGCCGCAATACCAGGCGCCCAACCACTTCGACATGACCTGCTTGCGCCTGCAAGGCCGCGAGGCCGGGCCGGCCGAACAGTTGTGGCTGGGCTTGTCGGTCATCGCACCCGGTGGCCGCACCGGGCTGGACCCGTCGCCCATGGAAAAGCACTACCTGGTGCTCGAAGGCGAGTTGACACTGACTGGCGAAGTGAGCGGCATGCAGACCACGGCCGTGCTGCGCGCGCTCGACAGCGCGCGCTTCGCACCGGGCGAAAAGCGCCAACTGCGCAACCACACCGACCGCGTGGCCAAGGTGCTGCTGGCGATGCCATTCGAGCCGCCCGCAACGCCCAAAGCCTGAACACCACCACAACGGAGACTTCATGAAAGACGACAAGCTCCTGCACCGCCGCACCGTGCTCGCGGCCGGCCTGGGTACGGGCTTGGGTGCAATCACCTTGCCCGGCCGCAGCATCGCGCAAACCGACTGGCCCAAGGCCGGCCCGGTAAAGCTGGTGGTGCCCTTCACCGCCGGCAGCGGCACCGACATCGTGGCCCGCACGCTGGCTGAAAAGCTGGGGCCTTTGATCGGCGCCCAAGTCCTCGTCGACAACAAGCCCGGCGCCGGCGGCACGCTGGGCGCGGCGCAGGTGGCCAAGGCCACGCCCGACGGCCACACGCTGCTCATCCACAGCTCTGGGCACTTGGTCAACCCAGCGCTGTACCCCAAGCTCAGCTACGACACGCTGAAGGATTTCGAGGGCATCACGACACTCGCCAACTTGCCCAATGTGCTGGTCGTGAACCCCGGCAAGGGCTACAAGGACGTGGCCGATTTGGTGGCGCAAGTGAAGGCCAAACCCGGTGTCTTCAACTACGGCTCGGCCGGCAATGGCAGCGCCACGCACATGAACGCCGAGCAGTTCCGCGTCGCCGCCGGCATCACCGCGCAGCACGTACCCTTCCGCGGCACGCCCGAGGCCTTGAGCGAAACCATGGCCGGCCGCATCGACTGGTTTTTTGCGCCACTCATCAGCGCCCTACCGCTCATCAAGGACGGCAAGCTGCAAGCCCTGGCGGTGGGCACCGCAGCGCGTTCGCCGGTGCTGCCCAATGTGCCTTCGATCACCGAGACCGCGGCGCTGAAAGACGCGGCCTACACTTTCTGGGTGGGCCTGTTCGCCACCGCCAAGACACCCAAGGCGGTGGTGGAAAAACTGCACACCGAAACGCTGAAAGTGCTGGCGCTGCCGGATTTCAAAGAGCGGCTGGAAAAGCTGGGTGCAGCGCCAATGCCGATGGGCCAGATGGCCTTTGCGAAGTTCCTGGAAGACGAAACCGCGGTGGCTGCGCGCTTGGTGAAAACGGCAGGCATCAAGGTCGAGTAATGCGGCGGCGAGCGGCCGCGGCGATGGGCTTGCGTGGGACACTGTCTGACCCCACGAAAGGAGCCTGCCCGTGATTCTGGAGATTGCCGACATCCGCATCCACGCCGGCCAGAACGCCGCGTTTGAAGAAGCCATCGAGCGTGGCATTGCCACTGTCGCCAGCCGCGCGCACGGCTTTCACGGTGCCAAAGTCAACCGCGGCATTGAAAGCCCCGAACGCTACATCCTGCAAATCTTCTGGGCCACGCTGGAAGACCACACCGTGGGCTTTCGCCAGGGCCCGTTGTTTGCCGAATGGCGCGCCATCGTCGGGCCCTTCTTCAACGGCGCGCCGGTGGTTGAACACTTCGAGTTGGTGAGCAAGCCGTGATCGAAGCCGTCATCGAAGCCACCCGGGCCGCCGCACTGCAGGCCGCGCAGGCCCACTTCGACAGCGGCGCTTTCACCACCGATCTGGCGCGCCGCGTGGCCATTCGCACCGAAAGCCAGGACGCGACGTCAGGCCCGGCGCTGCACGCCTACCTGGCCGACGAGATCGCGCCCACGCTGGCCGCACTCGGCTTCACGCCCACGCTGCACGCCAACCCGGTGCCGGCGTATGGGCCTTTCCTGATCGCCACCCGGCACGAGAGCGACACGCTGCCCACAGTGCTGGTCTACGGCCATGGCGATGTCATTCGCGGCCAGGACAAGAGCTGGACGCGCGGCCAAGGGCCGTGGACCTTGACGCAGGACGGCGAGCGCCTGTACGGCCGTGGCACCGCCGACAACAAGGGCCAGCACAGCATCAACATCGCAGCGCTGGCGCAGGTGCTGGCCACGCGCGGCGGCAAGCTGGGCTTCAACATCAAGTGGCTGCTGGAAACCGGCGAAGAAACCGGCTCGCCCGGGCTGGCCGAGTTCTGTACCGCGCAGCGGCAGGCACTGGCCGCCGACGTGTTGATTGCCAGCGACGGCCCGCGCCTGAAGCGCGACCGTGCCACCGTCTTCCTGGGTTCACGCGGTGTGGCTAACTTTGATTTGACACTGACACTGCGTGACGGCGCCCACCACAGCGGCAACTGGGGCGGGCTGCTGAAGAACCCGGGCACGGTGCTGGCGAATGCCATTGCTTCGATGGTCGATGGCCACGGTGTCATTCAGGTCGATGCACTGCGCCCGCCGCCGATACCGGCCAACGTGCGCGCCGCGCTGGCCGACCTTCACTTCGGCGGCGACCCCGGCGATCCGGCGGTGGATGCCGACTGGGGCGAGCCCGGGCTGAGCCCGGCCGAGCGCGTGATCGCGTGGAACACGCTGGAAGTGCTGGCCATGGTCACCGGCAACCCGCAGTTCCCGGTGAATGCGATACCGGCCCACGC
>JANMJI010000252.1:0-2698 GCA_031371275.1 Betaproteobacteria bacterium | reverse complement strand
GCCGCTGCCCGAATGGGAATTCGCCACCGTGCCGGCCGACCAGAGTTTCATGAGCAAGCGCGTGCAGGAATGCAACTGGCTGCAGGCCCTGGAAGGCGGCATTGACAGCAGCCATGTCAGCTTCTTGCACAGCGGCGCGCTCAACCGAGACCCGCTGTTCAAAGGTGCCAAGGGCAACCAGTACAACCAGAACGACAAGAAGCCGGTGTTCGATGTCGTGCCGGCCGATGGCGGGCTGTATGTGGGCGCGCGGCGCAATGCCGAAGATGGCCAGTACTACTGGCGTATCACGCCGTGGATCATGCCCAACTTCACGATGGTGCCGCCGCGTGGCGACCACCCGATGCACGGCCATTTCTGGGTGCCCATCGACGACCACCGCAACTGGGCCTGGAGCTTTGACTACCACCCCACACGGCCACTGAGTGAGCATGAAGTGCAGGCCATGAAAGACGGCCACGGCATCCATGTCAAGTACGTGCCCGGCACCTACACGCCGCTGCAGAACAAGGGCAACGACTACCTGATGGACCGCGCCGCGCAAAAGGCCGGCATCAGCTACAGCGGCATTGAAGGCATCGCGATGCAGGACGCTTCGTTGCAGGAAAGCATGGGTGCGGTGCAAGACCGCACGCGGGAGAACCTGGTCGGCACCGACAACGGCATCATCATGATGCGACAGCGCTTGATGAAGGCCGCCAGGGCGCTGGCCGAAAAGGGCGAAGCACCTGTGGGCACCGCGCCAGAACACCAGCGCGTGCGTTCTGCGGCGCTGGTGCTGCCCAGTGGCCAGCCGTTCAAGGAAGCCGCGCGCGACGCCTTGCGTGCCGAGCCGGGCAAACCGCACGCGTCGGTTTAGATGTCGCTGCGCCGCGGGCTCTTGAATGTTCGGCAGCTTCATCCCGAACGCCGAACAAGACGCGGCGCTGGCGCGTGTGCAGGCCTGGGTACGCGAACGCTTCAGCCTGACGCCAGCGTGTGCCGTGCTGGTGACGGAGCTGGTGTGCGCGCTGCCTGGCTGCCCGCCGCTGGAAACCGTGATCGCGTTCTGGACAGGCGCGGCAGACCCGCCGCTGCGGCACCACTACAAAGTCTTCAAGCCGGTGCAACAGGTGGTGCCCGAAGACCTGCCGCCGTACTGGATGAAAAACGCCCTGGCCGCGGCGCCAGACTGGGCCTGCAACTGTTGCTGAAGCGCGGCTGAACCCAGCCGCCTGAAGACCCACACCCACTCCCACACCCACACCCACACCTGCGCTTGCATCTGCTTCATGGCCGCCCTCAAACTCAAGACCGTCACGCGCACGCAGGGCAACAACGCGGCGTTGAAAGACGGCAGCGTCAAGCCCGAAGGTTTCGAGTTCGAGTTTGAAGAAGTGCCGGTGCTGATAGACGCTTTTCGGCGCATGGTGCGTGGGCTGGAATTCGATGTCTGCGAAATGGCGCTGACGACCTACGCCTGCGCCCGCGCACACGGCACCCGCTTCACGGCGCTGCCGATTTTTCTGGTGCGTGCTTTTCACCACGGCGCCATCGTTGTCAACACCGATGCCGGCATCAAAACGCCCAAGGACCTGGAAGGCCGCAAGGTGGGTGTGAACCGCGGCTGGACGGTGACCACCGGGTTGTGGGCACGCAGCATCCTGCAACACCAATACGGCGTTGACCTGACGAAGATTCACTGGGTCTTGTCGGGCGATGAACATGTGGCGCAATACCAGCCGCCAGCCTATGTGCGGCCTGTCGAGAAAGGCCGCAAGATGGCCGACATGGTGGTCAGTGGCGAGCTGGCCGGTGCCATTGGCGTGGAGATTGATGCACCCAACGTCAAGCCACTCATTTCGCAGGCCATGCAGGCCGGGCTGGACGCGCTGCGCAGCCACGGCCATTACCCCATCAACCACCTGGTGGTGATGAAGGAAGAACTGCTCAAGGCCCACCCCCACCTGGCCACCGCGTTGTTTGATGCCTTTGCGCAAAGCAAGCGCCGCTATGTCGAGCGGCTGCGCGCCGGCAGCATCATCCGGCCCACGGCCACCGACGAGATGCACCGCCGCGTGATGGACATCACCGGCGCCGACCCGCTGCCGTATGGGCTGGCACCCAACCGGCGCATGCTGGAACAGGCGCTGGCCGCGGCGGTGGAACAAGGCATTCTGGAACGCGCACCGACGCTGGAAGCGCTGTTCCCGGCCCCTACCCACCACTTGACGGCTTGAGCGCGCCGCGCCAAGGAACAAGCCATGCCTGACGCGATAGCCAACACCGCAACACCAGTCACCGTGGTCGCCTTGCAGCAAATGAAGCGCGATGGCCGCAAGATCGTCGGCGTGGTGGCCTGGGACTGGCAGATGGCGCAGATCGTCGACCGCGCCGGTGTCGACATCGTCAGCGTCGGCGACACCGTGGGCATCAACCTGTGGGGCCACGCCAACCCGCTGGAAGTGACGATGGACGAGATGCTCATCGTCACCAAGGCCGTGCGCCGCGGCGTCAAGCGCGCGCTGCTCAGCGTCGACTTTCCTTTCGGCCCGCTGCAAGAAGGGCCTGACGCGGCCCTGCGCGCGGCCATCCGCTTCGTCAAGGAAGCGGGGGTGGACATGGTCAAGCTCGACGGCGCGGCCGACTACCCCGAAGCCGTGGCGGCGATCGCGCGCGCCGGCATTCCGGTGTTCGCACAATTCGGCATCACCCCGCA
>JANMJI010000240.1:0-1521 GCA_031371275.1 Betaproteobacteria bacterium | reverse complement strand
GACTTTCTTGGCGCCCGCGGTGATGTGTTTCTGGCAGCTTTCCTGGGTCAGAAACAGGCCTGTGGCATCGACCACCACGTCGGCGCCGACTTCGCCCCATTTCAGTTCGGCCGGGTCTTTCACAGCCGTCAAGCGAATGCGCTTGCCGTTGACGACGAGCGTGCTGCCAGCCACTGCAATGCTGCCCTTGAAGCGGCCGTGCACGCTGTCGTATTGCAGCATGTAGGCCAGGTAATCAGGCTCCAGCAAGTCATTGATGCCAACGACTTCGATGTCGGGAAAGTTCTGCACCGCAGCGCGGAACACCATGCGGCCGATGCGGCCGAAACCGTTGATGCCAACTTTGATCGTCATTGGGTTTTCTCCTTGGGGGTCAGTTGAAGGTTGATGCAGGGCACGGTGACATCGGCGGTATCGGCAAACACGGTGTCCAGTGAATCACTGGGCAGCGCCAGTTCCACCTTGGACAGCCATTCGATCAAAGGCGCGCGCGCCGGGTCGTAGTTGCCCACCTGGCCGACCCAATTGCGGGCCTGCGGCTGCAGGTAGGTCAGCTTGAGATTAAATGGGCAGCCCATGGTGCGCGTGTCAATGGACAAAACCTGTTTGTCCAGGTCCTTGGCGCTGCGCAGCAGGTCGATGAGGCTGATCGGCTTGAAGCCGTATTGAGCGTCACCCAATTTGAACTCGAAACCCATGCTGAACGCGATGGGCTCGCCTTGCAGGCAGGGCATGCGCTTGTTTCCCAGCCAGAACCGCACGCTGCGCGCCAGCGCCTTGGCACTTTCGCGAAAGAGCAGTTCGACTTCAGGTGGCTTGTCCGGCGCCACGAACCGCAGCTTGGCGTACACGCGGCCCTGGGTACCGTCGTGCTGCGCATCTGTTGGGTACACGGGGCTGCGGCTGCCCTGGGCCTGCACGGCACAGTCCATCAGTCGCCTGCGTTCGCCATCGGCGGCGTCTGTAGGTGCTGACGAGTAGACCTTGCGGTCGTCGGGCTTGAAGACGAAGTTGAAGACCAGCCGCGCCGGTTTGCCTGCTTCAAGGCAGGGCACGCGGTAGCCCGCTACAGCTTCCTTCACGGCATCGACGAAGTCGTCACCCCCTTCGGTTTCCAGCACTTCCACGTTCGGCCTGGAAGTCGCCGTCTTGAACACCAGCGCCACTTTCACGCGGCCCGCCAGACTCGTCTTGTAGGCCGCGAAGGGGTACTCGGGCGCCGGGCGCAAGGCTTCGGCCGGCGTCAGGCAGCCCAAAGCGGGCGAAGGGTCAAGCTCGGTTTGCTGAGCCCATGTGCGGCCTGCGGCGAGCCAGGCGGCTGTCACCAGCAGAAGAAGACCCAGGGTCTGACGCGGGCGGCGCATCAACGTGTCCGGTCAGCGCCCCAGCACCTTGCGCACCGTGTCCACCAGGTTCTGCGCCGTCAGCTTGAAGTGTTTGAACAGCGCCAGCGCCGGTGCGCTTTCGCCATAGGTGTCTATGCCCACCACCGCCGCGCAGCCGTATTTCCACCAGCCGTCG
>JANMJI010000230.1:0-41624 GCA_031371275.1 Betaproteobacteria bacterium | reverse complement strand
GGTCAACGCCAATGCAATGGCCGCCCACCAGGCCTGGCTTGAACTTCAGGAAGTTCCACTTCGTGCCGGCGGCTTCGAGCACCTCGCTGGTGTCGATGCCGACGCGCTCGAAGATGATCGCGAGCTCGTTCATCAGCGCGATGTTCAGGTCGCGCTGGGTGTTTTCGATGACCTTGGCGGCTTCGGCGGCCTTGATGCTGCTGGCGCGATGCACACCGGGCACGATGATGCGCTCGTACAGCTTGGCCACCTTGTCCAGCGTCTCGGGGCCGTCGCCGCTGACGATCTTCAGGATCTTGGTCAGCGTGTGTTCCTTGTCGCCCGGGTTGATGCGCTCGGGGCTGTAGCCGACGAAGAAATCCTGCTTCCACTTCAGGCCCGAGGCTTTCTCCAGCACCGGGATGCAGACCTCTTCGGTGGCGCCGGGGTAGACCGTGGATTCATAGATCACCGTGGCGCCCTTCTTCAGGTGGCGGCCCACGCTCTGGCTGGCGCCGATGAGCGGGCGGAAGTCGGGGATGTGTGCGTCGTCCACCGGCGTGGGCACGGCGACGATGATCATGTCGGCCTGGCTCAGCATGGCCGCGTCACTCGTGTAGACGGCCAGCCTGGCGGCCTGCACCTGCTCGTCTTCGAGCTCGCGCGAGGGGTCGCGGCCGGCGATGCAGGCATCGACTTTTGATTGCGAAATGTCGAAGCCGATGGTCTTCAGCTGCTTGCCGAATTCGACGACGAGCGGCAGGCCGACGTAGCCCAGGCCGATGACGGCGACAGTGGTCATGATCTTCTTGCTCCGAGGGGTGGTGCGATGGATGCAGGGCTGCCTCAGCGCGCGTCTCGCGCCTGCTGCAGCAAGGTGTTGATCGGCGCGAGGTTGGCGCGCACGAAGGCTTCGAGCGTGGCGTTGGAAGCCGCCGGCGTGGCCTCGTCGGCATACAGCACCAGCGCGGCGCCTTCGTCACCGCGGCCGCGCAGCCTTGACATCGCGCCGGCGAGCTTGGCCATGACGTCGCTGGTGATGAGCCGGCCGTCGATCCAGTACGCATTCCACACCACCATCTGTGAACGGCGCGCCGCGCCGGTGGTGGCCGGGCCGAGCAGTTCGGTGGTCTTGAACGCCACGCTGGCGTCGGCCAGCGCGACTGTTTGCACGCCGGAGCCGACGCGATTCCAGATGCGGTCGTTGATGCCGACCACGCCGTTGAGCGAGCTCACCAGCTTGCGCTCGTTGTGCTGGCCGCGGTAGTAGGCGACATAGACACCCACCGTGCCGCCCGGCCCGCCATAGGCGCGCGTGGCCTGCGCCGAAGGATTGGCGAACTTCGGGCCCCATTCGACGATGCGTGCGCTGTCGCTGGCCCAGGCATCCGACAACTTCAGCGGCAGCTCGATGCGTGGCTCGGCCGCCGCGCCTTCGATGCGTTGCAGCGCGGCCAGCGCCAGGTGGGGCAGCGCCACCAGCAAAGCCACACCCAGCACCATCCACAGTGGCGTTAGCAAGCCGCGCTGTGGGGCGGCGGTGGCCCAGGAAGGCGGGCCGCCGGCCGGCACGTCGTCAGGCTCGGACCAGCGCGAACCGACAATGAACATGACGAAGATGACGATGCCGAAGAAGACCCAGCCGTAGAGCAGATGGTCCACGCCCACCGCCAGGCGGTTGCCCGAGAGGTGGCCCATCATGACGATGATGTAGGCGCGCAACCAGTTGGCGACGATGGGCACGGCGATGGCCACGGCCATGAAGACAGCTCGGCGCGTGTAGGAGCGGTAGTTCAGGTACGCGAAGAGCGTGCCGACCATGAACGAGGCGATGAGGTAGCGCACGCCGCTGCACTCGTCGATGACCGACCAGTTGCCGCTGGGGATGACGAATTGCAGGCCTTCGCGGTAGACGGGAATGCCGGTGAGTTGCAAGGCGCGCACGACGAAGTCGGCCGTCCACTCCATCATCGGCTGCAGCATGAATTCGCCGAAAGGCACGGCGAAGAACAGGAACAGCAGCGGGAACAGGATAGCGAGCGCGACCTCGATACCGAGCACCGCCGGCACCGCCAGCACGAGCAATGCCACCAGCGAAAACTGCGCCGCCGCACCCACCACCACCAGGTCGGCCATGAGCCACAGCACCGCGACAGTGGCCATCAACGGCAGGGCCCACAGCCAGGGGCGCGGCGTCATGGCCGCCAACACCGCGCGCTGGCGCCACACCAGCCACAGGCTGATCGGCGGCACGAGGAAGGCGTGGGCAAAGGTGTCGGAGCGCGACCAGATGCCGACCATGGCCATGCCGGTGTCGCGGTACAGCAGCAGGATCAGCACGACCAGCGCGACAAAGGCCGGCAGCGCCGTGCGCCATGGCGACAGGGCCGTCGTCGGGACAGGAAGGCTGCTGCTGGCGGCTGGTTGGGCGTCACTCATGGCTTGTCTCGGATGGGCGCTCAGGCGACGGCCAGGCGCGCCGCGCCCAGTTCGTCAAGGTGACGATCGATGGCGCCAAGTTGCGCCGGCCAGCTGTAGTCGCGCAGCACGCGTTCGCGCCCGGCTGTGCCCACGGCACTTGCCGCGGCCGCATCAGTCAGCCACGCTTGGATGGCCTGGATGTAGTCGTCGGCGCTGGCCGCGCTGCGCAACTCGGCGGGCACCTGGGCGCTGGCGATGGCGCCGGCGCAATCGGTGGCCGTGACCACGGGCCGCGCCATCGCCATGGCTTCGAGCACCTTGTTCTGGATGCCGCGCGCCAGGCGCAGCGGCGCCACGACCACGGCCGCGTGTTGCAGGTAGGGCCGCACATCGGGCACGGTGCCGGTCACCACCACACTGTCGTTAGCCAGCGCCAGCACGGCCGGCGTGGGTGCACCGCCGACGATGTGGAAGCGCAGGCCCGGCCAGTTCGCCTTCAGCCGCGGCAACATGTCCTTGGCGAACCAGCTGACGGCATCGATGTTGGGCCAGTAGTCCATCGCGCCGGTGAACACCAAGGGCACTTCGCCGGTTGCGAAGGGCGACGCGCGCGCGGCATCGGGCTGGAAGTAGTCGGCATCGACCCCATTGCCAAGCGCCTCGACACGCGCACTGCACTCGGGTGCGAGCGCGCGGAAGAGTTCAGCTTCCTTGGCCGTGACGAAAAACGATCGTGCCGAACGCGCCGCGACCTCGCGCTCGTAGGCCAGCAGCTGCTCGCCTTCGCGCCGGTACAACCATGACATCGGCCAGCGGTGGTGGCCGGCGTATTCGGTCCACTTGGCCGAATCGACATCGACGAAGTCGACCAGCATCGGCAGCGGTGTCGGCGAAGGCAGGCCATCGGCGTACTGCGCCATCGACGACGAGAAGACGATCACCGCGTCGATGGATTCGCGCCGCACCGTCTCTTCGACCCAGCGGCGCAGGCCGGCGTCGCGGTAATAACGCAGCGTCAGCGCCGAGCCGTCGACCAGGCCCGACAGGCTGGCGACGCGCGCCAGGCCGGGGTTCAAGCGCACCGCATGCATACCGGCGCACAAGGCGCGCAGCGTGTCGACATGCGGCTCGTCTTCGGCGTCGTCGACGAAGGTGCCGAGGAAGACGCGGTGCCGCGCCACCAGGTGTTTGAGCAGGTGGTACGAGCGCACCTTGTCGCCCTTGTTGGGCGGGTAGGGCAGCCGGTGCACGAGATAGAGCAGGTTGGCCACGTGCTTTAGCCGAGGTTGCGCACGACCATGGGGCCGAGCCAATTGGCCAGGCCGATAGGCAGGCGGCGCCAGGTTTCGATCAGCAGCCGGTACTTGGCGTTGGCCGGGTTGTTCTGCGGCACCGCGTCGCGCTTGAAGAGCACGTACTCGTAGTGCAGCGGCGTCGGCTCGAAGCCCCAGTTTTTCTTGAAGGCATAGGAGCCCGTGCCCTGCTTGCTGCGGCCGTAGTCGAAGAGCTTCAGGCCGCGCGCGCAAGCGCGGCGCATCAGTTCCCAGTACTTGAAGTCGTTGGCGGCGAATTCGCGCGCGGCTTCGTCGTCGCCGGCGTAATACGGCAGCACTTCATCGCGGAAATAAAAGCTCATCACGCTGGACAGCACACGGCCGTCGGGCGCGGTGACCGTGAGCACGTCACAGTTGCTGCCGAACTCGCGCCGCAAGGCTTCGAAATAGCGCTTGGGCAGGGCCGGTGTGCCATGCCGATGAACGTTATTGGCGTAGAGCGCGAAGAAACGGTCGACCCCTTCGTCCAGCGTACCCATCAGGCCGTGCTTGATGCCCTTGCGCACCATCGCGCGCTGCTTGCGCGGAATGGCCAGCATGTTGGCTTCGTCGTCGGCCAGTATCTCCTTGCGGAAGGTGACGTAGAGGTCTTGCGTCGGCCAGTCGGCATGGCGCTGCGTGACGTGGCGCAGCTCCAGGTGCTGCGCGCCGAGCTGCTGCGCGATTTGTTTGGCTTCGCGCTCCAGCGCCGTGGCAGCTTCTTCGTTGAGTGCGGCGACACCGCCGTACACCGCGAACGGCAGACTCGCCAGCGAGTGGCCGAAGAGCAGGCTCTTGACTTGCGCCAGCGGCAGCACGCCTTCGATGCGGCCGTCGATTTCGGCGTAGAGAAAGTAGGTCGCGTGGCGAAAGACCTGGTGCAACACGCGCTGCCAGCCAGCGCGGTGGAAGAACGTGGCCTGCGGGCAGGCCATGACAAACGCATCCCACCGCATCTGCGCATGGGCGTCGTCCAGGACAAGCCGCTTGATCTGGTGCACGGCCGCCATCAGCTCGCGCGCAGCACCAGGTCGGCGGGCACGGCGGGCACGGCGGCGCGCTCGCCCAGAAAGATGTCGTCCATGCGGCCCCAGCGGAAGTCGCCCAGCAGCGCCTGCAGCCGCTGCTCCATGCGGCCGATGTTGACGTAGTGACGAAAGCGTGTGCGCAGATCGATGCCGGGGATGCGCGGCTGCTCGGCGTCGAGTTCCCACGGGTGGAAGTAGAAGATCGCCGGTTCGCCGTCGTGCTGGTTCACGCGACGCAACATCCAGCGCGACAGCGCGTAGGGCAGCAGCCGAAAGAAACCGCCACCGCTGGAAGGCATGTTGCGGTTCATCACGCGCAAGGTGGTGACGGGTATCTCGAGCAGGCCACCGCCCACGCGGTAGGCGAAGCGCGGCGAGTCGGGCATGCCGTAGTGATCGTGGCGGATCGGGTAGATGCTGGAGCTGTAGTGGTAGCCGGCACGCTCCAGCGCTTCGAAGGCCCAGAGGTTGCGGCTGCCGATGGAAAAACTCGGCGCGCGGTAGCCGCGAACACGCTTGCCGCCGATGTCTTCGAGCAGCTTCTTGGCGTGGTCGATGTCGGTGCGGAAGGCCTCGGCGCTGAGGTCGCTGGCGCGCTCGTGGCCGTAGCCGTGGCTGGCCAGCTCGTGGCCGTGCGCCACGATGTCGCGCACCATCTGCGGGTAGCGCTCGGCGATCCAGCCCAGTGTGAAGAAGGTGGCCTTGATGTCGCGCTCGGCCAGCAGCACAAGGATGCGAGCGATGTTGCGCTCGACACGGCATTCGCACTGGTCCCACTCGCTGCGCTTGATGTAGGGCGCGAACGCCGAGACCTGGAAATAGTCTTCGACGTCGATCGTCAATGCATTGGTGATGGCCTGGGCGAGCATGGTCTGCGCACCCTTCAAGCCCCCACGGCAGCGGCAGCCGCCGGGGCCGAAGCACGCAGCCACTGCCACAGGTCGGCCGCGATGCGTTCGGCGGCATGGCCGTCCCAGAACTCGGGCACGCGGCCCCGTTTGCCGCGGCCGGCGAGGATGTCGTCAACACCTCTGAGTATGGCCGCGCGGTCGCGCCCGACCATGGTGTTGGTGCCTTGTTCGACGGTGATCGGCCGCTCGGTGTTTTCGCGCATCGTCAGGCACGGCACGCCCAGTGCGGTGGTCTCTTCCTGCAGGCCACCGGAGTCGGTGAGCACCAGGCGTGCGCCACCCATCACCCCCACCAACTCGAGATAGCCCTGGGGCGGCAGGATGGCCATGCGCTCGGGCCGCAGCAGGCCGGCCAGGCCGAAGCGGTCGATGTTGGCGCGCGTGCGCGGATGCAGCGCGAAGATCAACGGCAGCCGCGTCGATACCTCACCCAGCACTTCCAGCAGCGGCTTCAATGTCTCCACCGTATCGACGTTAGACGGCCGGTGCAGCGTGACCACGCCGTAGCCTTGGGGCTGGGTCAGCAGCGACTGGTCTTGCGCAAACGCGGCCAGCGTGCTGGCGGCGGATCGCGCAACTTCGCGGCTGGCCAGCAGCGAATCGATCATCACGTTGCCGGTGAAACATACACGCTCTGCCGCCACACCTTCGCGCAACAGGTTGGTCTCGGCACTGCGCTCGGTGGTGTAGAGGCGGTCGGCCACCTGGTCGGTCAACACGCGGTTGATCTCTTCGGGCATCTTGCGATCCCAGCTGCGCAGGCCGGCTTCGACGTGCACGACCGGCACGCCCTTCTTCACCGCCACGAGCGTGCAGGCCAGGGTCGAATTGACATCGCCCACGACGACGACACAGGACGGCCGATGCTGGTCCAGCGCCGGCTCGAAGCGTTTCATCACCTCGGCCGTCTGCACCGCATGCGAGCCCGAGCCGACCTCGAGATTGATGTCGGGGCGCGGCAGGCGCAGGTCGGTGAAGAGGCGGTCGCTCATGTCCTTGTCGTAGTGCTGGCCGGTGTGTACCAAGAGCGCCGGCATGGGCGGCTGGTGCGCGGCCAGTGCGCGCAGGATCGGTGCCATCTTCATGAAGTTCGGCCGTGCGCCGACGACGCACATCACCGGCCCGGCCAGTGTCTGTGTCGCGCTGACGTTCATTTCCCGCTCTCGTCGGAGGGGCGCGAAATGGAGTTGACGAGCTTTTGCAGGACCGCCAGGGTCTGCAGGTTGATGCGCTCCAGGCGCAACATGCTGCGCTCCAGGCGCTGCAACTGGTCGCCGCGCTGGTCGGCGGTCAGGGCCGCGATCTGCTTGGAGGCAGCCTCGGCATCAGCAGGGTCGAGCTTGATGCGGCTCAGGTCGACGTCCATCGCCACGGCCGTGGCTGCGGCCACCGTGTCGCCACCGTTCATCGCCACCGTGGCCACGCGCTGCGGCACTTCGTTTTCCTGCGCCATTTCCTTGACGACTTCATTCACGTCGTCGGCGCTGAGCTCCGTCTTGTTGGCCAGGAAACCTAGCAACAACAGGCGGTCACACACCGAATTGACGCGCCGCGGAATGCCGCCGCTGGCGCGGTACACCGTGTCGAAAGCACCCGCGCCGAAGGTCGGCTTGCCGGTGGAACCTGAGCACTTCAGGCGATGCAGCATGTACTGCTCGGTCTCTTCGCGGTCGAGCGGCCCGATGTGACAGGTGGCCGCCACGCGCTGGCGAAACTGCTCCATCTCTGGCTGCTGCAAGATCTCGCGGAATTCAGGCTGGCCGACCAGAAAACTTTGCAGCAGCGCCTGGTTGCCAAACTGGAAGTTGCTCAGCATGCGCAACTCTTCAACCGCGCGCGGCGAAAGGTTCTGCGCCTCGTCAACGATCAGCAGGCAGCGTTTGCCCTTGCTGGTCTGGCTGATGAGAAAGGCTTCCAGCGTGATCAGCAACTCAGACTTCGGCACGTCCTTGACGCGAAAGCCGAAGGCCGCACCGACCATGCGCAAGGTGTCCTCCGCACCCAGCTGCGTGGTCACGAGGTGGCCGGTGACGACATTGCTGCCGTTGAGCCCTTCGATCAGCGAGCGCAAGACCATCGTCTTGCCGGCACCGATCTCACCCGTGATGACGATGAAGCCTTCGTTGCGTGAAACGCCGTATTCCAGGTAAGCCTTGGCCCGCCGGTGCTGCTTGCTGGCGAAATAAAAGCTCGGGTCGGGGTTGAGCTGGAAGGGCTTGCTGGTGAGCCCGTAGAAAGCTTCGTACATGGCTTTAGAACCGCAGGGCCAGCGTGACCGTGACAGACGTGTCGCGGTAGGGGTCGGTGGGGCTGTTGAAGACGCTGTAGCGCGCCGCCAGCGAGGTGCTGACATGACGGCCGAGCTGGTCCGTCCAACTCAGCGACAGCGACTTGAGATCGGTGCCGGCGTTCACCGACGTACCCGGCGTTGTCAGGCGCGACCCGGTCAGGCTGGTCGAAGCGGTGGGCGTGAGCCGGTAAGAAGCAGTCGCCGTGTAGCCCTGCTGGCGCACCGCGGCGCCCGCCTGCTGCGCGGTGCTGTCCAGCGAACGGGTGTGGCTGCGAAAGGCCTGCAGGCTGAAGGTGGTGCGGCGGCCGTTGTAAGTCCAGCCCAGGTCGTCACGCCGCTGCAGGGTGACGGCGTTGCTGACAAACCCGCCCGATACCGTGGTGTTGCCGTCCAGCCCTTGCGAGCGCAGCAGTTCGCGCACCGCGGTGTCGCGCTCGATCGGGTCTGGAAATCTGGACAGCAAGAGCGCGTCGTAGAGCTGGTACAGCGTGACCGGCGCACCAACGCCATTCGGGTTGGAACTGGTCGAGACATCGTTGGTGCTGGAAAACCGAAAGCTCGACAAGGGCAGCCGGTGTTCGACAGAAATCTTGCGTGATTTGCCGAAATAGCGCTCGTCGGTTTGCACGTCGACCAGCGTGCGCTCATTGGGCGTCCACCGCGCACCCAAACCCCAATTGCCGGTCTTCACGCGCGCGCCGGCGGTGGCGTCTGTCGCTTCTTCTCCGCCGCGCAGGCTGAGCAGCAATTCCGGGTCGGGCCGGGCCGTCAAGGTGACGAAAGCGCGGTCGTTGGTGGTGGCCCGTCCGGCGCGAAAGTCGGTGCGTTGGTGGGTGGCCTGAAAGCCCCAGCCGATGATTGCGCCGCCCGAACTGGAGTTCAGGTTGAAAGAAGCGCCGGTGCTGCTGGAGTCGCCGCTGATCGACTTGCGGGCGTTGGTGGCTGCCGCCGTCAAGCGCAATTCATAGCGCGCCAGCGACCCGACCACACCGCGCACCGAAGGCGAGACGGACACCGTGCCGACCTCAGCGCGGTTGCTGTTTTCCTGCACGCTGCCGGCCACTGTCTGCTGGCCAAAAGCCGACAAAGAACGCTGGGCGACAGTGGCACTGGCATCCACAAACAGCCAGTTTTCTATCGGCTCTGCACTCAGGTTGGCGTTGAGCGAGTTCTGCAAGCCTGAGCCCGCCGAGGCCAAAGAGTGGTGAACAAAGTCAGCACCGTAACTTAACGCGCCACTGACACGGCCAGAACGGCCGCTCATGCGCAGGCCCGGCCGCACTTGCACGATGGTGTCGGTGGCGTCTGTGCCGGCCGCGCGCTGCAAGTCGGAATACGTCACCGAGGTGTCGAAAGTAGGTTCGATGTAAAAGCCGCGTCCGCCGGCAGGCCCGGCTTGCGCGAATGCAGGGCTGAAGGCAGCGCCGGCGCACCATCCGCCCAGCGCCCATACCAGGCCCAAGCCAAGCCCGCCGCGACGCACAAGCTGGCCCAGGGGCGGGGCTGTCAAGAGCTTGGGCACGGCGCGTCAGGGCGCGGCAGGCGCTGCTGGCGGGGCGGCGTCATTGCCGTTGGCAGCCGGTGCGTGGCTGCCGGCGCCATAGCCGTAGCCATAGCCGTAGCCATACCCGTAACCGTAGCCATAGCCGTAGCTTTCGCCGTAAGCGCCAGAGGCATTGCCCCGCGCCTTGTTCAGCACCATCAGCTTGACGGGGCAGTTTTCTATCGTCGCCAAAGCCTGCTTGACGGTGCTTTGCAGCGTGCGGTCGGCGTGCACCACCATCACGACCTGGCCCATGTGGGTGGCCAGCACACGCGATTCGGTGGTCAGCAACAGCGGTGGTGAATCGAAGATGATGATGCGGTCAGGGTAGCGCGTGGCCATGTCTTGCAGCAGCTGCGACATCGCGTCGCTGGCCAGCAATTCGGTGGCCCGCGGATGCGGTGAACCGCTGGGCAGCAAGGTCAGCTTGTCGACATTGGTACGCAGCAGCACGCTGGCCATGTCGGCCTTGCCTTCCAGCAAATCCAGCAGGCCCGGCCCAGGCGGCAAACCCAGCATGCGCAGCACCGAAGGGCGCGCCACGTCGGCGTCGACCAGCATCACGGTGTGGTCAAGTTCGGCGGCGATGCTCATCGCCAGGTTGATCGACGAAAAGCTCTTGCCCTCACCCGGCAGGGCGCTGGTGACCATGATGAGGTTGCCATGGGCCACGGTGGCGGCGCCGCGGCCCAGCGCATTGGCAATCAGCGGGCGCTTGATGACGCGGTACTGGTCGGCCATGTGCGAACGCGGCGAATTCGGCGTCACGATGCCGGCAGTGCCCAACGCAGCCAGGTCAAGCTCGACCCGCCTTGACTGGCGCAACGCATCGGCGCTTTCGCGTGCCGGCGCGGCAGGCAGCACACCGTGGTGGGCTGGCGGTGGGAAATAGCCTGGGCTGCTTGCGGGTGATGACGTGGGTGCGGGTGCGAACGCCGGCACGAACGCTGGCACGAACGCGGGCACAGGCGATGCCGCCTGCGCGACCTCAATTTCAGGCACCAGGATGCCGGCCTGTCGCAATTGCTCCAGGCGCTGTGCGGCTTGCTCAATCAGGCTGCTCATCCGGCTAGCCCCCGTAACGTGTCATCAAGGTCATGGCGATCAGGCCGGCGGTGAACAAACCCACCAGCCCCCCCGAGGCAGCGACAAAACGGTAAAGGCTCATGCGGGCGCCGCGGCGGTCGGCTTCGGTGGTCAACATCGAAACCACCCCCAGCAGCGGCAAGCCTGTCTTCAGGCGCACCTCATCGGCATTGCCGAAAGTCGGGCGTATCTGGCTCGCCGCGAAAGCGAAAAACAGCCCGGTGCCCAAGGCCACCACCAAAACCATCGGTATCAGGATCAGCCGGTTCGGCGACACCGGCTTGGGTGCCACGCGCGGCGGGTCTATCAAGCGGAACTCGGCCACGCCAGAGGCCACGTCCAGTTCACCCGACATCACCGCCGACTGGCGCCGTGCCACCAGGTCTTCATAGTTTTTCTTGGTGATCGAATAGTCGCGGTTCAGCTGCGCAGCCTCGGCTTCAAGCTGCGGCGCAGACTTCACGGTTTGGCGCAGCAGGGTGTAGCGCGACGCATATTCATCGACACGCGCCTGGATCGAAGCGGCCTGCACTTCTGCCGTGGCCAGCATGCGGTTCAATTCCTGCACCGCCAGGCTGTCCGTCGGGCCGCCCTGGGTACCTGTGGCGGGCCGCGGCTGGGCCGCAGCGCGACGCTGCAATTCCACGATTTCCTTGCGCTTTTGCTCTTCAAGATCGGCAATCAGCCGCCGCGCACTCAAGACATCGGGATGCTGGTCGGTGTAGCGCTGCAGCAAGCCGTCGAGGTTGCGTTTTTGGCCATCGATGCGCGAATCGATCTCGGGCGTCGAAACCGGCGCCGGTTCCAGCGCGGTATTGGCCCGGCCTGCCAGCAGGTTGGGCAAGGCGTTGACCGGCGCCTGGCCACGCGCTTCGGCGAGTTGACGCTTGGCCGAATCGCGCGCTCTTTCGGCTTCGCGCAATTGCAGCCGCGCAGCCTCAAGCTGGCCGTAGATTTCTGCAATGCGGGTCGCCGCGTCCCTGCCGTCAGCGCCCTGGCGTTCCAGGTTGCGCAACCGAAATTCTTTCATCCTGGCTTCGGCTTCTTCGAGCTTGGCCTCAAAGGTCTTGATCTGTTCGCCCAGGAAGGTCTTGGCAGAGTCGGTGTCCTTGCGGCTGGCCCCCAGGCCGGATTCGACAAAGATCGACATCAAGGACTGGATCACGCGCTTGGCCTTGTCGGGCTCGCTGTCGCGGTAGGTCATGGCGTAGTAGTTTGCAGCGCCCGCGCCGCGCATTTCTATGCCTCTGGTCAAGCGTTCTATCAAGGTTTCCTGGTCATTCTTGGAACTGCTTTTCAGGTCCAGGTCGGCCATGCGAATCAGCTTTTCGATGTTCGGCCGGCTTATCAAGGTGCGGCTGAGCATGCCGATCTGCTGCTCGATATTGGGCTGCACCGCCAGGCCGCTCATCAAGGGCTTGAGGATGGAATCGGTGTCGACGAAAACGCGGGCCGTGGCTTCGTACTGGTCTGGAATACGCCACACCACGACCACGCCAATGGCAGCCACAACCCAGGCCACCACCAGACCGGGCCAACGAAATTTCCACATTCCGCGGCTGACCGCGAAAAGCTGCTGAAGAAGTTCTTGCATGCCTGCTGTGTGAGCCTGGGGGCGTGTGTGAGCCTGGAAGCCTTGCCCGCGCCCGACTTCAGAAAAAGCTCTGGGGAATGATGAGAATGTCACCGGGGCGCATCTCGACGTTGGCCGAGGTATCGCCGCGCTTGATGAGGTCTTTGATGCGCACCGTGTATTGCTTGTTGCTGTCGGCGCTGCGCTGGATGATGGCGCGGTTGCCGTCGGCAAAATCCGTCAGGCCGCCGACCGCAATCATCACGTCCAGCAACGTCATCTTTTGCTTGTAAGGCAGGGCCTGCGGCCGGGCTGCTTCGCCGACGACACGAATCTGTTCGCTGTAGGGGCCGACAAAGCCGGTGACGATGACGGTGACGACAGGGTCACGCACATAGGTCGACAGTTTTTTCTCGACCTCTCGCGCCAATTGCGTCGGCGTCTTGCCCTGCGCCACCAGTTCGTCAACCAGCGGTGCCGAGACCTTGCCATCAGGCCGCACCGGCACCGACAGCGACAGTTCCGGGTTGCGCCAGACGATGATGTTCAAATTATCGCCAGCACCCACGATGTAGCTGTAGTCAGCCACATCGCTGGAAGCCGGCGCCGGTGGCAGGTTGCCAAACGACAAACTGGCGCAGCCCGTGACACCAACCACGACCAGCAGGGCAAACACGGACGTTGCAAAAGCGCCCAGCCGGGCAGGCCACTGCAGGCCGATGGTGGGTGTCATTGGTTTCATGTCAGACGCTCCTGGGCGCTTGTTGTCTGGTGGTCTAAGGCGTTGCATGGGGCCGTGCGTAAACCTGCCGCCTGAACATCCTGAATCATCGCATGCGTGTTCCTGCGCACTGCCCTGCCCAGCCATTCGTTACCGGCTGTTCAGTCGACGATTTCACGGCGCGGCCCGCGTGGTCTGCGCCGCTTCACAATGTGGCGCAGCCGCTGCGTCCCAGGTTTTCTTCATGAGCGGCGCGCCGCAGCCGTCGCGAGGCCAGGCCAGACCGAAATTTCTTGTCGGTACTCTTTACAGCAATTGCCTCCACCCAGCCATTGCTTGACGTAAACCGTTGATTTAGAAGTTTTTTTTATTCTGGCACGCCAGATGCTTATGAGAAGCCAGGCAACGGTGTGGAAACACACTCCTCTTACTCAACACCCCGAAGGGATTCATCGTGAAGAAATTTTCTCTCCTCGCAGCAGCGGCCACGGTGGCCCTCGGCGCTCTGGCCCCGGCTCAAGAAGCCTCAGCCGCCATCATTTGCGGCGGCTGCTTCTACACCGACACTTCGCTCACCGGCAACCTGTTCGTCGGCGCCCTCAGCGCCACCACGGGCGACCTGTCGTTCGTAAACAGCGGCACCACGCTCGGCAGCTTCGCCGGCAACTTCGTCCAGAACTTCGTCTTCGGCTTCTCACCCATTGGCTCCATCACCGGCAGCCTGTCGTTCTCACCGTCGGGTGACATCAGCAACTTCACTGTTCAGCTGTTTTCCGTCGCCGGCACCCTGGGTGCCAACGGCTGCACGACGATGAACTCGGCTTGCACGTCGCTGGGCGCCGCATCGGCCTTCTCGGCGCTCTTCACTGCCAGCCCGAACAATTTCCTGAACATCCCGTTCACAGCTGCGCCTGCTGGCACCTACCTGGCCCGCGTCACCGGCACCGTTGCCAACAACAACAACGCCAACGCTGGCTACTCTGGCCAGATCAGCACCCTGAACGTGCCGGAACCCGGCAGCCTGGCCCTGGCTGGCCTGGCCCTGTTCGGCGCCGCTGCCGCGATGCGCAAGCGCAAGGCCTGATTGGTCACCTGATCTACCGTCGCGGGCCTTGCACCCGTGCCATGGTCGTCACATCGAACACCCCGGCTTGCCGGGGTGTTCTTCTTTGTGTGGCCGCATCTGTTTGCACCACCCACCTGCACTGCCCGGCAACGCGCCGCTACTCTTTGGCGTCTTCTGCTTTGCCGGCTGCGGCTTTGTCACCGCTCAATTTGTGCCAGATGTGCGGCAACTGGTGGCGCAGCGGCAAACGGTGTACCTGGTAGCGCGCCAGGAAAACCGCTGAAGCCCACTGCAGCGACCAAGGCAGGGCCGTCTCATCGGGTTCCAGTGGCACCAGCAGACGCTGCAGCATCGGCAACAACCACCAGCGACGCCAGGCCGGCAGGCCCAGCCGGTGGACATCGTCCAGCGTCTTGGCAGGCACAGCAGTGCCGCACAAGCGCTGCGCAAACCAGCAGGCCAGGGCCAGCGACTCTGTCAGGCCAAGCTCGACCGCGCGCGCCGCCAGACGGGGCCAGAAATCGGTTTCGCCGCCATAGGCTGCCACCAGCCCGTCAATGTCCACCAGGTCGCGCAGGCGGTCGCGCGGCTCTGAATCGTGAAACAGGTGTGCGGCGCTGTGCAGCACTTGATCGACCGGGTCGAGCACCCACCACCCCGACATCGCTGAAGGCCGCACCCGTTGCAACAGCAGCGCAGCGTCGACATGGGTTCTGGCCACAGGCGGCAGGATGTTGTGGTGCAGATCCAGCTCTATGGCGTGCAGCGCATGCCGCATCGGCGGTACTTCGTGGCTCCATTCTTCGTAGTAGCGCCTGTCATGGCCATCCATGGCCAAGGCCACCCAGCCGGCCGCCGTCAAACGCGCAGTCGCGTCTTCAAGGTTCGCGCGCGGGACCAGCATGTCTACGTCAGAAGGCAGGCGCCCGGCGGCAATGGGCAAGCCCTGGGCGACATAGGCGCCGCCTTTGAGCAGCACGATGGGATAGCCCGCGCCGCCCAAGGTGATGGCCACACGCTCCATGGCCCAAAGCGCTGCTTGCGTTCGGTAGTTGGACACCCGCTGTTCAGCCAGCAAATGCCTGCGCACGCGCGCTGGCAGTTGATCTTGCAGGCCCTGGGCTTGCAGGGCCGCTGCCAGACGCCCCAGCAAGCGCGTGCGGCGCCCCAGGCGCAGCACGCGCTGCCACTCGTCGGGCGACCAGGCCAATGCCAGGCGCGGGTTGCGCAAAGCCTGCACCCAGGCCAACGCGGGCCGTGCCTGGCGAGCACCAGAGTTCATGCGCCGCCTTGGGCTTGACGCCGCTGCGGCGCATACGGCCATGCGCCTTCGATGGTGGCGATGGCCTCGTCCAGGTCGCTGTAGACCAGGCGCCAGCAAGGGCACTGCCGAACCATGCCTATCGCCGCCTTGAACCCCGCCACGCCCAGCACGCGGTAGTTGAAGGCATTGAAGGCCAGTTCGGCAAACAGCGTGTGCTCGGCGACTGCGGTCCATTCGGTGGCGCTGCCCGCTTGCCAGCGTGGCAACACCACCATGCCGGGCGGCGCTGTTTCATGCCGCCGCTGCACGGCTTCGCGCGATGGCGCGATGTGCACGACCGTGCCTTTGCGCGTGTTCGGAAACTCCGGGCCCATTTCAACCTCGGGCGCAAAGCGTCGAATGACGGCTATCGACTGGTTCTTCAGCGCCGTGGGTTTGAGCACCGGGTGAAAGACACCTGTTTCAGGGTCCAGAGCACCAAACTCATCAGACAAAAGCCGCCAGCCGCGCAAGGCCAATGCCGCCGTCAAGGTGCTTTTCCCAGACCCCGGAATGGCCGGCAGCACGATGGCGTGGCCATCTTTTTCCAGCACGCCGGCGTGCAGCAGCAGGCAGTCGTTCAGACGCTGCCCCAGAAACCAGTTGCAGCCCCATTCGAACAGCGGCAAGGGGCTGTCAGCAGGAAAAGCATCGAAGATCTGCCGGCCGTCGCAGTTGAAGCCGACCTGCCGCGGCCCGAACCAGTGGCGCAGGCCGCGCACGGGCCCCAGTTGCACATGCACGTCGGCCCAGTCGGCATTGAAGTCGGCAGGGAAGTGGCGATACGCCTGCTGCAACTGCTGCGCCAGCGGCAAGGAATTGCCGCGTACCCGCACGACGGCGGCGCCCAGGTTCAACCAGATGCCCGGGCCCTGCATCGCCGTCACAAGGGCTTGCACGGGCAGGTTGGCGAGTGTCTCCGCGGGCTCGCTGTGCAATGCGCTTGCGGCACTTAAGCCGCCCAAGGCGCCCAAGGCGCTCAAGGGCGAGAAGCCGGGCTGTCGCTCACCGGCCTGACGGCGCCGACATCGACAAGCTGCTGCCAACAGGCAGCCACCGCGGCGGCCATCTCGGCCGGCAACAGATCGCTGTCTGCGGCCAGGCGGCGGCAAACTTCGTCGGTGTCGGCGGGGCCTTCAAGCAGCACATCGAGGATGGCCGCAGACTCGTCATTGAGCAGTGATGTTTCGCCGCTCACGGGCATGAAAGCCGCCCACAAATGGCCCACCGCCTCAACCACCACCCCTTCAGGACGAAGGTAGCGATGCATCACATGACAATCGAGCTCCAGCAACCAATCGACATCATGGCGTAATTGCTGGCGCTGCTGCCAGAGAAACCAACCACGCCTCCAGCGGCGTTGATCTTCATCGCGACGAACTTTCCAGCATCGGCCACCGGCTGCGGATTGACAAAACTGGCAACCGTCGGGTAGCCGGATGTGGTGACATCCTGCCAAAGGCTGACGCTCAGATAGGAGCTGCCTGTACCGCCAGGCAGACTGGTGGCCAGCGCCTTCACGTCCGAGCCCTTGATGTAGTAAATGGTGCCGCGCTTGTAGGCCTGCACGCGCAACCAGATGCCCGTGGTAGGCACAGTGACACCGGAAATCGGCACCGTCGCCTGGTCGGCGAAAGCCTTGGTTCTGCAGGTCAGGGAAGCGGTAGCCAGCGCGCTGCCGCTGTAAAGGGTTAAGACGGCGGGCGCCGAGAAGGCGCCGCGCACGAGACGCCGCCGGGCGCTGCTCGGGGCGTTTGCTTTCTGAGAGTCGTTGTTCACTTCGAACCTCTGTAGACCATTGCTGCACCTGCATGCAAATTTTGCGCCATCAAGCGGTGCATGCAGGGCATCCGCGTATCCGCTGGCCAGGAACCCTGGCGTGCGGGCAGTGGGTGACATGCACCCTGGGTTCGCCGCAAGGCGGTTCCCCCCCGGTACGACAAGGCTTGATTGTGCAGGCGCGAATGCCTTGGCGTCTGCCAACTCGGTCCGGGCTCCCCTCGTTTGTGGGGCTGCGCCGGACTGGCCTTCGCCACCCACGCGCGCCCCCGGTCGGGCCGGATGTAAGGTGGCCCGACACCCAGGCGGCCGGCGACTGCGCGCTCACCGCCGGCGTTTCGCCGCAGGCCAAGGACGCCACACAGCGCTTGCCGACGTGCACAAGTAGGCGCGCCATGCCGGTTTGAAGCTGTGGGCACGACGGATTGCCGACGGACTTCGGTAGGCTACGCCAGGCCGGGTGACTGATCGCAGGATCGGCCTCGAACTTCGGGCGGTCTGTTTGCCCGGTCGGTGTTGTTGCTGTTGGCCTTGCAAACCCTGCTGCGCGCTCCCCCTATCACGGGGATTCCATTTGTTACATTCGGCTTCTACAGTCAACGGGGTTTGATGCTTAGGCCACGGCAACCCCGTTTCAGAGGCGATGTCCAGCCTGGGAGCGGTTTTCCGGCTCCTACGCTTTCAATTCGACGCGCTGCGCGGCGACCATGATTCGAATCTTCAACCACTACGTACACCGAGCCGCATTGCGCGGCATCCTGTTTGACCTGAGCCTGCTGTTTGTGGTGGCGCTCGTCGCCGTGGGGCTGCAGGTCGGCTCTGTCGACCAGGCGGTGCCGCTGGCGGGCAAGCATGTGGTGTCATTCGCAGCCTGCCTGTTCGTCATCAACAGTGCCTCGGGGTTGTACGAATCGGCGCAGGCCGCATCGCCCAGCCGCGCGATGGCCAGGGCCTTGATATTGTTGGTCGTGGTGCTGCCCCTGACCTATGCCATTTTCGGCCTGCTGCCTTCGTCGCTGGCCAACCGCGGCACGGTGCAGTTGTCGATGATCGCTGGTGTGTCGGCGTTGATCCTGCGCCGCGCCTACCTTTCGCACTCGATGGCCGCAGCGGCGGGACGCACGCGCATTCTCATTTTTGGCGCCGGGCCTGCTGCGCGCGCCGTGGGCGACACACTCAAGAAAGCCGACCCCAACGCGCATATCGTGGGCTACCTTCCGGGGCCCAACGAGCGCGAACCGGCGGTGGCCGGCAACGAATTGCTGACGCCGCTGGGCACGCTGCAGGAGATGGCGCTGAAGCTGGGCGTTGATGAGATCGTCGTGGCCCTGACGGAACGCCGCGCCGGCAGCATGCCACTGCGGCAGTTGCTGGACTGCAAGGTGTCTGGCACACGCGTCTACGACCTGAACACGCACTTCGAGAAGACGCTGGGCCAGATTCGTCTGGACTATCTCAGCGCCAGCTGGCTGATCTTCGGTGATGGTTTCAACCAAGGGGCCTGGCGCACGGCGGTGAAGCGTGTCTTCGATATCGTCAGCGCCTCTTTGCTGTGCTTGCTGTCGGCGCCCATCATGCTGGCCGCCGCGCTGTGCATCAAGTTCGAGAGCCGCGGCCCGATGCTGTATCGGCAAGAACGCGTGGGCCAGAACGGCCGCACCTTCAGCATCGCCAAGTTCCGCAGCATGCGCACCGACGCTGAAAAAGACGGCAAGCCGGTTTGGGCGGCTGCCAACGACAACCGCGTGACGCGGGTGGGTGCCATCATTCGCCGCTTGCGCATTGACGAATTGCCGCAACTGTTCAATGTGCTGCGCGGCGACATGAGCCTGGTGGGCCCGCGCCCCGAACGGCCGTTCTTCGTCGAAAGGCTGACGCAGGACATCCCTTTTTATGCGCTGCGGCACAGCGTCAAACCCGGCGTCACCGGCTGGGCGCAGGTGCGTTACCCGTATGGAGCGACGGTCGAAGACTCGCAGGAAAAGTTGCAGTTCGACCTGTACTACGTCAAGAACCACACGCTGTTTCTTGATCTGGTGGTTTTGCTCGAAACCGTGGGCGTGGTGTTGACCGGCAAAGGCGCACGCTGAGCCGCGTGGCACGCGCTCAGGGTCGCACGCGCGCAGGGCAGCGCCGCAGACTTTGCGCCCGCAGTGCGGTTTATGCACCTGGCTGACCAACGCCGATGAATGCAGCCGACGACGTTCTGGTCTACGGCCATGGCCTGGCAGTGCTGGCCTATGGCGGCCTGCTGGCCTATCTGCTGACGTCTGGGCGCTTGCGCAGGGCCGAATTGCTGCCGGGGCGGGCCTTTGTGGCAGCGCTGGCCAGCTCTGCGGCCTGGGCCGGCTTGGGCTTGCTGGCCGAACTGTGGCCCACGCGTTCGCTTGAACCCTGGGCGGCGCTGCTCGACCTGCTGCGTTACGCGCTGTGGTTCATGTTCCTGCTGTCGCTGTTCCGCCCGGCGCCCGGTGGCACGAACACGCGCGCGGCCGGCATTCTGCGTGGCGTGGCAGCAGCCTGCCTGATGCTGGCGGCGGCACTGCTTGCACAACAGGTCTGGGGCAGCAAGGACACCCTGGCCAAGCCGCTGGTGGCTGCGGCCCTGACATTGCCGGTGTGCGGGCTGTTGATCGTGGAGCAGTTGTTCCGCAACCTGGGTGAAGGCTCGCGCTGGAACGCCAAGCCCTTGTGCCTGGGGCTGGGCTGCATCTTTGTTTTTGATGTCTACCTGTATTCAGAAGCCCTGCTGTTCGGGCGCTTCGACGCCGACGCCTACAGCGTGCGCGGCGCGGCACACGCGCTGGCGGTGCCTTTCCTGTTCATAGCCTCACGCCGCGGCAACAACTGGATGATGCGGCTGCAGGTCTCGCGGGCGGCTGCGTTTTACTCGGCCACGCTGGTGCTGGCCGGCGTGTATCTGCTGTTCATGGCGGCCATTGGCTACTACGTGCGGTTCTTCGGTGGCAGCTGGGGGCGCGCCCTGCAATTGGGTCTGCTGGTGGCCGGCTTGGCCATGTTTGGTGTGTTGGTCTTCTCGGGTTCGGTGCGCTCATGGCTGCGGGTGTTTGTCGGCAAACACTTCTTCAGCTACCGCTACGACTACCGCGAAGAATGGCTGCGTTTCACGTCGATGCTGGCGGCCAAGCGTTCGCCCCAGGAAACCGGCGAGATGATCGTGCGCGGCCTGGCCAAAATGGTCGAATGCCCGGCGGGCAGCCTGTGGACGCGCGACGGCACCCAGGCCGAATTTGCGCAGACCGCAGCCTGGAACATGCCGATGGTGGGTTGCAACGAACCCGCCGGCTCGTCGCTCTGCGATTTCTTGCGCTCCAACGGCTGGGTCATCGACCTCGACGAATTCCGCGCCTCGCCGCGGCGCTACGCCAGCCTGGCCGTGCCGACATGGCTGCTGGCAGCCGCCAACGGCCGCCTGGTGGTGCCTTTGATGGCCGGCGACGACCTGCTCGGGTTTGTGCTTCTGGCGCAGCCACTCACCGCGTTGAAGCTGAACTGGGAAGTGCTGGATCTGCTGAAGACCGCCGGCCGCCAGGCGGCGGGCTACCTGGCGCAAATGCAGGCCACCGAGGCCTTGCTTGAGGCGCGCAAGTTCGACGCCTTCAACCGCATGTCGGCCTTTGTCGTGCACGACCTCAAGAACATCGTCGCGCAGCTTTCGTTGATGCTGAAAAATGCGGAACGTCTGCACGCCAACCGCGAGTTCCAGCAGGACATGTTGTTGACGGTGGAAAGCTCGCTTGAGAAGATGAGGCGGCTGATGTTGCAGTTGCGCGAAGGGGCCACGCCCCCGGGTGGCAGCCGCGGCGTCGAGTTGACACCGATTTTTCGTCGTCTGGAAAACCTGGCGCAATCGCAGGGCCGGGCACTGGCTGTGGAATTGCCGGATCGCCTGTCAACGCGGGGGCACGACGACCGGCTCGAACGCGTGCTGGGCCACCTGGTGCAGAACGCGATGGATGCGACACCAGCGCCGGGCCCGGTGTGGCTGAAGGCTTCACGCTACAGCGGGCAGGTGAAAGTCGAGGTCGGCGACAGCGGAGCAGGCATGACCGACGAGTTTGTTCGCACCAAGCTCTTCAGGCCTTTCAACACCACCAAGCACAACGGCATGGGCATCGGCAGCTACGAAAGTTTTCAGTACATCCGCGAACTCGGCGGCAGCGTGGCGGTGGACAGCGTCGTCGGGCGCGGCACCGTCATCACCGTGCTGTTGCCGCTGTTCGAGGCCCAACACGGCTCTGACCTGCTGCGCCCGCCAACCCCGCGATGAGCAACGCCGGTACACCGCTGTTGATCGTCGAGGACGATCTGGCCCTGCAAAAGCAGATCAAATGGTCGTTGGACAGGTTCGAGTCCGTCACCGCCAGCGACCGCGAAAGCGCCTTGCTGCAACTGCGCCGCCACCAGTGCAGCGTGGTGACGATGGACCTGGGCCTGCCGCCCGACCCCGATTCCGTGACCGAAGGCTTCAAGCTGCTGGAGCAACTGCTGGCCATCGACCCGGCCGTCAAGATCATCGTGCTGACGGGGCAGAACGAACAGAACAACGCGCTGCGCGCGGTGGCTTTGGGTGCCTACGACTTCCTGGCCAAGCCCTTCGAGCCCGACGTGCTGACCTTGACGGTTGAGCGCGCCTTCCGCCTTGCAGAATTGCAGGCCGAGAACCGCCGCTTGCAAGCGCTGCACCAGCCCGACGCGCTGTCTGGCCTCATCACCCGCGACGCCGAGATGATGCGCATTGCACGCACCGTCGAACGCGTGTCTTCGAGTGACGCCACGGTGCTGCTGCTGGGCGAAAGTGGCACCGGCAAGGAAGTGCTGGCGCAAGGCCTGCATGTGGCCAGCAAACGCGCGGGCCGTTTTGTGGCCATCAACTGCGCCGCGATTCCAGAGAACCTGCTGGAAAGTGAACTTTTCGGCTACGAGAAGGGCGCCTTCACGGGTGCTTCCAAGACCACGCCGGGCAAGATAGAGACGGCGCACAACGGCACGCTGATGCTCGATGAAATCGGCGACCTGCCGCATTCATTGCAAGCCAAGCTCTTGCGTTTCTTGCAGCAGCGCACGGTCGAGCGGCTGGGCGGGCGCAGCGAGATTGCGGTCGACGTGCGCGTGGTGTGTGCCACGCACCAGAACCTGAAGACGCAGATCAGCGAAAACCGTTTTCGCGAAGACTTGTTTTATCGCCTGGCAGAGATCGTCATCAACATCCCGCCGCTGCGCGCGCGCACGGGTGACGCTGTGCTGCTGGCGCATGCCTTCTTGCGCCGCTTTTCACAGGATCAACGGCGCAACGACCTGACGTTTTCAGACGATGCGCTGAAAGCCATCGAACAGCACGCCTGGCCGGGCAATGTGCGCGAGTTGCAAAACGCCATCAAGCGGGCTTCGATCATGGCCGACAGCCCACGCCTGAACTGCGAAGACCTGGGCCTGCCGGCGCCAACGGGCGACGCATCGACCGATGAGCGCACCGACCTCGACTTGCGCGCGGTGCGTGAAGCCGCCGAGAGACAGGCGATTGTTGCGGCGCTGGCGCGCAGCAATGGCAATATCGTGAAGGCGTCGGAGATTCTGGGCATCAGCCGGCCGACGCTGTATGACTTGATGAAACGTCTGTCGATCAAATAACTGCTCGGGGCACGCCCTGGGCCGCAGGGGGGCATAGACATGAGAACCGAATCGAGTTCAGCGCGCATTTGGCTCACAGCGCTGGCTCTGGTGGTGGCCGGCGCGGCCGGGCTCACAGCGTGCAGTTCAGAGACGCCACAGTCGCTGATTGCGGCAGGCAAGCAGAGCGAAGCCAAGAAAGACTTCAAAGCCGCGGTGGTGCAATACAAGGCCGCGCTGCAGCTAGACCCGAATGCGGCCGAAACGCGCCTGCTGATCGGGTCCAGCCTGTTGTCTGCCGGCGACCCGGTCGGCGCCGTGGTGGAGTTGTCCAAAGCGCTGGACCAGAAAGTACCGCCGGCCAAGGTGCTGCCCGCGCTGTCACGCGCTTTGTTGCTCACCGGCGACTACAAAACGCTGACATTGTCCTACGGCGACATCACCCTGGAAGACAAAGCGGCGCAAGCCGCGCTCAAGGTGAACGTGGCCCGGGGCTGGGGCGCGCTGAACGACAAGCCAAAGACCGAAGCCGCTGTGGCGGCCGCGCTGGCCGCCGTGCCCGACGACGGTCCGGCGCTGATCCTGGTGGCCAGCCTGGCCGCGGGGCGGGGCGAATTCGACAAGGCCCTGGCGACGCTGAATGGCGTCCTCGCCAAGGACGACACGCTGTACGAAGGCTGGATGCTGCAGGGCGAAATACTGCTCGTCAAGAACAACAACCGCAAAGAAGCCGAGGCCGCATTCCGCAAGGTATTGACGCTGGAGAAAGCCTATCTGCAGGCCCACGCGGCGCTGGTTTCGACGTACGTCGGCGACGGCAATCTGGTGGCCGCCAAGGCCCAGGCGGCGGAATTGCGGGCGATGCTGCCGCAGCATCCCCAGACCCAGTTCATCGACGCCTACCTGTCCTATGTCGATCACGACCTGCCCAAGGCCAACGAACGTCTGCAGCAGCTACTGCGCACCGTGCCCGACAACCTTGCCGTGCTGCAGCTGGCCGGCGTTGTGGAAGCCCAGCAAGGCGCGTTGGTGCTGGCAGAAAACCACTTTCTGAAAGCGCTGTCAATCAATCCCGATCTGGCCACCGCGCGGCTCAACCTGGCCCGCGTTTACATCGCAGTCGAGCAGCCGGCGAAGGGGCTGGAAACGCTCAAACCGCTGCTGACAGCGGGCGCTGGCAGTGCCGAAGCCAACGCGGTGGCAGGCGACGCCTTGTTGCGCCTTGGTGACCCCGCCGGGGCCGAGATTCGGTTCAACCGGGCTTCACAGCTGAATCCAGACGACGTGAAGAGCCGCACTGCGGTGGCATTGGCGCGGCTTTCTCGCGGCAACACCAGCGCTGGCTTCGACGACCTGTCCGCGTTGGCCGCCCAATCGACAGACACCTATCCCGATCTTGCCCTGGTCAGCGCGCGCCTGAAGCGGTCTGAATTTGGCGCCGCGCTGGCGGCGGCCGACAACATGGTCAAGAAGGCGCCGAAGGATGCGCGGGGCTACGAGATTCGAGGCCGCATTCTGTTGGCCATGAAGGACTTCCCGGCGGCCCGTGCGGCTTTTGAGCAAGCGCTGAAGGCCGACCCCAACCTGTATGCCGCCACGGCCAACCTGACGCAGCTGGACCTCAAGCAGAAACAAAACGCGCAGGCCCGCGCAAGGCTGGAAGCAGGCATTGCGGCAGACCCGCGCAACTACTACCTTCGCCTGCTGATGGCCGACGTGCGCGCCAGCAGCGGGGCAGACATGACCGAGCTGCGCAGCATCCTGAACGACGCTGTCAAGAATGCGCCGACGGCGGTCCTGCCGCGCGTGCAGTTGATCGAACTTTTGCTGCGCGAACGTCTGTTCAAGGACGCGCTGGCGGTGGCCGAGGAGGCTTCGGCCGCATTCCCCACCGACATCACGCTGCTGGACGCGGCGGGCCGCGCTTACATGGGCGTGGGCAACTCTGAACGGGCCATCAATTCGTTTCGCAAGATCGCCGGGCTGGCGCCGACCTCGGCCAATCCTTACATCCGCCTGGCTGTGGCCTACCGCGCGCTGGGCCAGCAAAACATGGTCGAGACGGCATGGAAAAAAGCCATGGAGTTGGACCCGGCTTCGCGCCAGGTGCAGACCGGGTGGGTTGAATATCTGCTGGCGCAGAGGCGCCCGGGCGACGCGCTGAAGTACGCCGCCGAGCTTCAGCGCAAAAACCCCGAGCTGCCCGACGCTTATGTGCTGGAAGCCGGTATCCAGATGCGCGCCAAGGCCCCGGATGCCGCCATCGCTGCGCTGCGGCGCGGTGTCGCGGCGGTGAAAGGCCGCTCGGACATTCCGCTGACCTTGTATGTCTTGTATGGGAAGACGGGCCGCGACGCGGAGGCCGAAAAATTCGCAGCCGAGTGGCTCAAGAAAGACCCCAGCGATGCCGGCTTTGAGCTTGAAGTCGGCGCCGCCGCCAGTGCCCGGGGTGACTTTGAACGCGCGGAAGTTCACTTTCGGCATGTCTTGCTGAACCAGCCTGACTATGTCGCAGCACTGAACAACCTGGCCTGGCTGTTGGTCCAGCAAGGCAAGCCCGGTGCGGTGGCCTTGGCCCAAAAAGCCACCGATCTGATGCCCAACCAAGCCCCGCTGCTGGACACCCTGGCCTTGGCCCTGGTCGCCGACAAACGTGCAGGCGAGGCGCTGCCGCTGCAAAAGCGGGCGGTTGAATTGGCGCCGGGCGACAACGCCATGCATTTGAATCTGGCCAAGATCGCACTGCAGGCCGGCGACAAGGCACTCGCGCGTACCGAACTTGAACGCTTGCGCGCCTTGGGCGATGCGTTCAAGGAGCAAGACAAAGTGTCAGCACTGATGAAGGCGATCTGAAGTCATGAAACACACTCTGACGTCGAACAACCCGGTCTTGACGCGCGCTGTCAGTGGCTGCTGCGCGGTTGTGTTGGCCCTGACCTTGGTCGGCTGCGCGCGCGAGTCGGATGCCGATTTGCTGAACTCGGCCAAGGCACTGCTGGCCAAGAACGACGCCAAGGGCGCCGTCATCCAGATCAAGAACGCGCTGCAAAAGAATCCGCAATCCGCCGAAGCCCGCTACCTGCTGGGCAAGACGCTGCTGGCCGGCGGCAGCCCGACGGCAGCGCTGGTGGAACTGGTCAAAGCACAGGAACTGCAATTTCCCGAGGAACAGGTGGCCCCCGAGATGGCGCGTGCCATGCTGGTTTCGGGCGACATCAGCAAGCTGCTCGGCAAATACGCCGATGCCGCGCTCAAGGACGCTTCCGCTGCGGCCGACCTAAAGACTTCGGTGGCTGCGGGCTACGCCAGCCAAGGCGACCTGGGCCGCGCCAAAGAGGTGGCCGAAGAAGCGCTTCGTCTGCGTCCGGGCTATGCGCCGGCGCTCATCTTGCAAGCCCGTGCCGCCTTGGCCGAACAGCAGGTTGACGGCGCCCTGGAACTGCTGAACAAAGTGCTTGCTGCAGAAGCTGGCAATGAAGCCGCCGGCATGCTCAAGGGCGAGATCCTGCTGCAAGTGCGACAAGATGGCGACGCGGCGAAAGCGGCTTTCCGGGCCGTGCTGCTGGCGCGGCCGGGCTCGGTGGCAGCGCGCGCCGCCATCGCCAACCTGCTGTTTCAGCAAAAGAAGTTCGACGAAGCCAAGGCCGAGTTCGCCGAGCTTAAAAAGACCGCACCCAACCATCCAGAAACCCTTTTCGTCGAAGCCCAGTTGGCCTTCAACGACAAGGACTACAAACGCGCGCGCGAAATCTCTGACCAGATTTTGAAAGGCTTTCCGGACAGCGTTCGCGTGCTTGAACTGGCGGGCGCGGCCGAGTACCGGATGAAGGGCTACGTGCAGGCCGAAGCGCTGCTGGGCAAGGCGCTGAAACTGGCACCCAGACAGCCATTCACGCGGCTGCTGCTGGCCCAGACTTACCTGCGCACCGGACAGCCCAACAAGACCATTGACATGTTGCAGCCGGTGCTGGAAAGCGCCAAACCCGATGGCACTTCGCTGGCCATGGCGGGCGAGGCCTACCTGCAAATGGGCGACGCCAAGCGCTCTGAAGAGGCCTTCCAGCGGGCCTTGAAAGCGGCTCCGACAGACGCACTCGTGCGCACCTCTGCGGCGCTGGCGCAAATCGCGCGCGGCAATGCCGGCGGTGCCATCACGGAACTGGAAGCGGTGGCCAGCGGTGACAGCGGCACGCGCGCCGACCTGGCTTTGATCAGCGCCAGGCTGCGCCAGAACGACCTGGACGGCGCTTTGAAGGCCATCGCAGGTCTCGAAAAGAAAATGGCTGACCAGCCGCTGCCACTGCAGCTGCGCGGTCGGGTGTTGATGATGAAAAAAGATCTGCCCGGGGCCGCCAAGAGTTATGACGCCGCGCTGGCCAAAGACCCGGCCTACTTTCCTGCCGTGGCCAGCCTGGCGGCGCTGGACTTGCTGGACAAAAAGCCCGAAGTCGCGCGCGCACGCTTCGAGGCCTACATCAAGGCCCAGCCCAAGAGCTGGCAAGCCCGCCTGGCCCGCGCCGAACTCGAAGCCCGCACCGGCGCTCCGGCCACCACGGTGGTGGCCACGCTGCGTGAGGCTGTGAAGGTCAACCCTGCGGAAGCGCGCCCGCACCTGGTTTTAATCAGCAACCTCATCAACAGCGGCGACGGCACCGCCGCACTGCAAGCGGCGCAGGACGCCACTGCGGCGCTGCCCAACAGCCTGGAGGTGATGGACGCCCAGGGCCGTGCCGAACTGGCCGCGGGCGACAACCAGCGCGCCATCAGCACCTTCAAGAAGCTCAGCGGCCTGCAACCCCGCAACCCATCACCCGAACTGCGTCTGGCCGAGGTCTACATGGCCACCAAGGACATGGACGCAGCAGCACGTTCGCTGCGCCGCGCGGCCGAACTTCAGCCCGACAACCTGGCTGTGATGCGTTCATTGGCCAGGCTGTCGGTGGCGCAGAACCGGCCGCAGGATGGGCTGGCAGTGGCCCGTGATGTGCAAAAGCGCTTCCCCAAGGACGCCACTGGCTACGCGCTGGAAGGCGAGATCGAAGCCAGTCGCCAGGCTTGGGGTGCTGCGGCGCAGGCCTACCGCGCTTCATTGCAGCGCGCCAGCTTGGCAGAAACCACGGCCAAGCTGCACAGCGTGCTGGTCGCCGCGGGCAAGGCAGCCGAAGCCGACAGGCTGATCGCAGACTGGATCAAACAGCATCCCAAGGACACCAGCCTACAGTACTTTCTGGGTGATGTCGCGCTGGCCCAGAACGACTGGCCGCTGGCCGAAGCCAAGTACCGTGCCGTGCTGGAAATTCAGCCCGAGAACGCGCTGGCGCTGAACAACGTCGCCTGGCTGATGGTCAAGCAGGGCAAGGCCGGCGCGGTGGCGATAGCCGAAAAAGCCAACACCTTGCTGCCCGACCGCGCGCCCTTGCTCGACACCTGGGCCACCGCGCTGGAAGCCGACAACCAACTGCCCAAAGCGATAGAGACGCAGAAACGCGCCATCGCGCTGGATCCAAAAGACGCGGCCCTGACGCTGCGCCTGGCCAAGCTGTACATCAAGGCCGGCGACAAGCTCCGCGCCCGGGCTGAACTGGACGTGTTGAGCAAGCTGGGCGAGAAGTTCGCCGGCCAGGCCGAAGTGGCTTCGCTGCTGAAAACACTTTGAACGGCGGCCCGCGCGTGCACCGAACGCTGCCAAGCCGCCGCGCCTTGCTGGCGGCTGGCGCGGGTTGCGCTGCGGGCCTGGGTCTGGGTCTGGCGCAGGCATCGCACGCCGACGGCCTGCCTGACCTGGTGGCGCTGGCCAAACAATCGGTACTGCCAGTGGGCACCTACAACGCCACCGACAGCCCGCGCTTTGGCTTCCGCGGCAGCGGTTTTGCCGTCGGTGACGGCACGCTGGTGGCGACGAACTTTCATGTGCTGCCGGCGGGTGCCGAGACGGGCAGCGGCCCGCGCATGGCTGTCATGACGGCCCGCAACGCAAACGAAGGCCAGGGCCGCCTGGCCCGCGTGGTGGCCACCGACCGCTTCCATGATCTGGCGTTGTTGCAGCTGGAAGGCCCGGGCTTGCGGCCGCTGGCGTTGGCCGAAGCCGGCGCCGCACGCGAAGGCCAGGGCATCGTGTTGATGGGTTTTCCGATCGGTGGCGCCCTCGGGTTTTCCGTGGTCACGCACCGTGGCATCGTCGCCAGCATCACCACCGCCGCGCTGCCGGCAGCCACCGCCAGTCAGCTGGACCCGCGTAGCTTGACCAAGCTGCGTGAAGGCAACTTCGAGTTGCTGCAACTGGACGCCACGGCCTACCCCGGCAACAGCGGCGGCCCGCTGCTGGACGCGGAAACCGGCCGCGTGCTGGGTGTTGTGAACATGGTGCTCGTCAAGGGCAGCCGCGAAAGCGCACTGAGCAGCCCCACGGGCATCACTTACGCGGTGCCGGTGGCCTACCTGCACGAATTGCTGCGGCTGCCGCGCTAACGCCCTAACGCCGCAAAAGCAGCGCATGCGGGCCTTCAGACTTTGTAGTAGCCGCGATACCACTCAACGAAGCGCTGCACACCCACGCGGATGTCGGTCGCCGGCGTGAAGCCCACCCAGTCGCGCAGCGCGTCGACATCGGCATAGGTGGCAGGCACGTCGCCGTCTTGCAACGGCAACAGGTTCTTCTGCGCCTTCAGCGCCAATGCGTCCTCAATGCAACCGATGTAGTCCAGCAACTGCACCGGGTTGTGGTTGCCGATGTTGAAGACACGGAAGGGCGCATTGCTGGTGCCGGGGTCGGGCGTGTCTGACAGATAGGCCGGGTTGGGGGCTGCGATGCGGTCCATGACGCGGATCACGCCTTCGACGATGTCGTCGACGTAGGTGAAGTCGCGCTGCATCTTGCCGTGGTTGAACACGTCAATGGGCCGGCCTTCAAGGATGGCCTTGGTGAACAGGAACAGCGCCATGTCGGGCCGGCCCCAGGGCCCGTAGACCGTGAAGAAACGCAGGCCCGTGGTGGGCAGGCCGAACAGGTGGCTGTAGGTGTGCGCCATCAGCTCGTTGGCCTTCTTGGTGGCCGCATACATGCTGACCGGGTGGTCCACGCTGTCGTGTTCAGAAAACGGCATCCTGGTGTTGCCGCCGTAGACGCTGGAGCTGGATGCATAGACCAGGTGCTGAACCTGGCTGTGGCGGCAGCCTTCCAGCACATTCATGAAGCCCACGATGTTGCTGTCAATGTAGGCGTGCGGGTTTTGCAGCGAGTAGCGCACGCCGGCCTGCGCGGCCAGATGGATGACTCGATCAAAGCGCTCTTGCGCAAAGAGCTGGGCCATGCCGACGCGGTCAGCGACGTCCATCTGTACGAAGCGGAAACCCTCGTGCGGCGTCAGCCGCGCCAGACGGTTGTGCTTGAGGCTGACCTCGTAGTAGTCGTTGAGGTTGTCCAGCCCCACCACCTGGTCGCCACGCGCCAGCAGCCGCAGCGTGGTGGTCATGCCGATGAAGCCGGCGGCGCCGGTAAGCAGAATTTTCATGAGCGCCCGCAAGCTGTAAAGACCACCGGAAATTCTGTCACGCGGCCGCGGCCCGGTGGCGTGGCCCGACCCGCACGGTGCACCACAACTTCACGGCAGCGCGCCTACAGGATGCTGGCCGCCAACTCAAAGGCCAGCCGCGGGCCCCGCGGGTAGTTTCCGCTCGCGTCGCCGTGGCCCAGGTTGACCAGGAAGTTGGCTTTCAGGCGGCCGTCGGGGAAGAATTCGGCATTCACTTTGCCGGCGTCGAAGCCGCTCATCGGGCCGCAGTCCAGGCCCAGCATGCGCGCAGCGATGATGAGGTAGGCGCCCTGCAGACTGCTGTTGCGCGCTGCCGTTGACTCGGCAAGTGCCGGGTTGTTTTCGAACATCGGCCTGGCGTCAAAAGCCTTGAACTGCTCGGGCAGATAGTCATAGAAGCGGCTGTCGCTGGCCACGATGACGACCATCGGCGCGGCCATGGTCTTGTCGGCGTTGCCTGGCGACAGCGCCGGTTTCAGGCGTTGCTTGGCCGCGTCGCTGCGCAAGAACAGATAGCGTCCAGGCTGGCAGTTCATCGACGTGGGGCCCCACTTCAGCAGGTCGTACAGCGCTTGTACCGTGTCATCACCCACCGGCTCGGGCGTGAACTTGTTGAAGGTGCGGGCCGAGCTGAAAGCCTGCTGCAGTGCGAGGTCATCAAGGGTGGGCATAACGATGTCGAGGCTTTGGCCGTGAGGTTGTTGAACCCCCATTGTGGCCGGCACGACGGAGCCCCCCGACCATTGCAGTGGGCTGTGCAAAAGCGCCCTGCAAAGCAAAACGCCGACCTTTCGGCCGGCGTTTCCTAATTCATAAATTGTTCTTATTGTTCGAGAATTTTGGTTGCGGGGGCAAGATTTGAACTTGCGACCTTTGGGTTATGAGCCCAACGAGCTACCAGGCTGCTCCACCCCGCGACTGAGCTAAAAAGTATAACAGGAATTCAGCCGGGGCGGCCTATTCTGCTTTCTCGGTAGGCGCTGTTTCAGCGGTCACGTCAGGCCTGTCGACCAACTCCACAAAAGCCATGGGCGCATTGTCGCCAACCCGGAAACCCATCTTCAGGATGCGCGTGTAGCCCCCCGGGCGGGCGTTGTAGCGCGGGCCCAGTTCGTTGAACAGCTTGGCCACCACGTCGCGGTCGCGCGTGCGGTTGAAGGCCAGTCGGCGGTTGGCCAGCGTGGGCGTCTTGCCCAGGGTGATCAGCGGCTCAACGACGCTGCGCAGTTCCTTGGCCTTGGGCACAGTCGTCTTGATCGCTTCATGCTTGATGAGCGAATTGCACATGTTCCTCAACATCGCCAGGCGGTGCGAGGTGGTGCGGTTCAGTTTGCGGGGGCCGTTGCGGTGGCGCATGGTGCTTGTTCCTGTCTTTATTGAACCCCAGCCGGGTTAGGTACCGGGGGTTGCACGCGACCAGCGATGCTTATCGCTTGTCGAGGCCCTGCGGGGGCCAGTTTTCCAGCCGCGCGCCGAGCGTGAGCCCGCGCGAAGCCAGCACTTCCTTGATCTCGTTCAGGCTCTTGCGGCCCAGGTTCGGCGTCTTCAGCAGCTCGGTTTCGGTACGCTGTATCAGGTCGCCAATGTAGTAAATGTTTTCGGCCTTCAAACAGTTGGCCGAACGCACCGTCAGTTCCAACTCGTCCACTGGGCGCAGCAGGATGGGATCGAAAGGCGTCGGGCGCGAGACCTGCGGCACCATGCTGTCGATGGGGTTCACATCGATCTGGCCGAAGAAGGCCAGTTGCTCGACCAGGATGCGGGCGCTCTGGCGAATCGCTTCCTCGGGCGCAATAGCGCCGTTGGTCTCGATCTCCATCACCAGCTTGTCGAGGTCGGTGCGTTGCTCGACCCGGGCGTTTTCCACCGCGTAGCTGACACGGCGCACGGGCGAGAAAGAAGCGTCCAGCACGATGCGGCCGATGCTCTTGGTGGGCTCGTCGCCGAAGCGGCGCAGGTTGCCCGGCACATAGCCGCGGCCCTTTTCGACCTTGATCTGCATGTCCAGCTTGCCGCCGTGCGACAGGTGGGCGATGACGTGCTCGGGGTTGATGATTTCCACGTCGTGCGGCGTCTGGATATCGCCGGCCGTCACGGGGCCTTCACCCTCCTTGCGCAGCACCAGCGTCACTTCGTCGCGGTTGTGCAGGCGGAAGACCACGCCCTTCAGGTTGAGCATGATGTGGACGACATCTTCCTGAACGCCGTCGATGGCCGAGTACTCGTGCAGCACCCCGGCGATGGTCACTTCGGTCGGTGCATAGCCCACCATCGACGACAGCAGCACACGCCGCAATGCGTTGCCGAGGGTGTGGCCGTAACCGCGCTCGAAAGGCTCGAGCGTGGCTTTCGCCTTGTGGCCGCCAAGCGGCTCGACCTGGATGGCCTTGGGCTTCAGAAGTGTGGTTTGCATGAAGTTCTTTAGTTCCTGTCAATACCCTCGGCTCGTTACACCGATAAGGCTGTAGGACCGCGCCGGGCTGGTGTGGTGTTACTTCGCGCCCGGCACACGAAGCAAAAAGGAAAGGGCGCAGGCCAAAGGCCGAACCGCCCGCTATTCCGCCCTATCTCGAGTACAACTCGACGATCAGCGCTTCTTTGATCTCTGCGCCGTACTGGTCGCGGTCTGGCACTTTCTTGAAGACACCTTCCATCTTGGTGGCGTCCACTTGCACCCAGTCGGCCAGGCCAATGCCCTGCGCCAATTTCAACGCGTCAGTCACGCGCAATTGGGCCTTGGACTTGTCGCGCATCGCAATCGTGTCGCCGGCCTTGACCTGGTACGAAGGAATGTTGACGACCTGGCTGTTCACCATCAACGCCTTGTGCGACACCAATTGGCGTGCTTCGGCGCGCGTGGAGCCGAAGCCCATGCGGTAGACAACGTTGTCCAGCCGCGTTTCCAGCAGCGCCAGCAGGTTCGCGCCGGTGTTGCCCTTGCGGCGCTCGGCCTCGGCGAAGTAGCGGCGGAACTGGCGTTCCAGCACGCCGTACATGCGCTTGACCTTCTGCTTTTCACGCAGCTGCATGCCGAAGTCGCTGGTCCGGCTGCCGCTGGTACGGCCGTGCTGGCCGGGCTTGCTGTCGAACTTGGACTTGTCGCTGATCGAGCGGCGTGCGCTCTTCAGGAAAAGGTCTGTGCCTTCGCGGCGGGAAAGTTTGGCCTTGGGGCCGAGGTAACGTGCCACTTGCTTGTTCCTTGGGGTTCTGTCTGACGCGGCAGCAGCTTCCTAAGCGAAGCTGCCCGCGCGAGTCTGGCGACGAAAAACGTTGTGCGCAGACGGTGGGCTTGGTGAAGGTGTTGTCGCGGGGACCGACGCTTCAGAAAAACAGCCGGCGTGCAGAAGTGCTCGCCGGCGCGGGAAACTCTCGATTGTAGCGCCTGCGGCCAGCAGCCGCAGGACTTGCAACCACACTCAGATCCTGCGGCGCTTTTGCGGGCGGCAGCCGTTGTGCGGGATCGGCGTCACGTCGCTGATCGAATTGATGCGGATGCCCAGCGAAGCCAGGGCGCGCACACTGGACTCACGACCGGGGCCGGGGCCTTTGATGCGCACATCCAAATTCTTGATACCCTGTTCTTGTGCCGCGCGGCCACAAGTTTCAGCTGCTACCTGGGCGGCAAAGGGCGTGCTCTTGCGCGAGCCCTTGAAGCCCTGGCCACCACTGGAAGCCCAGGCCAATGCGCCACCTTGGCGGTCGGTGATGGTGATGATGGTGTTGTTGAACGACGCGTGGACGTGGGCAATGCCGTCAGCAACGTTCTTGCGGACTTTCTTGCTCACGCGCCGGGCGGCGGTGTTAACGGGTGCCTTGGCCATGTCTTGACTCTTTCAATGTTCCTAGCGCGCTTAAAACCGGCGCCGGCTTATTTCTTGAGCGCGGCAGCACCCTTGCGCGGGCCCTTGCGGGTGCGGGCATTGGTGCGTGTGCGCTGACCGCGCACCGGCAGGCCACGGCGGTGCCTGAAGCCGCGGTAGCAGCCCAGGTCCATCAAGCGCTTGATGCTGATCGACAGTTCGCGGCGCAGATCGCCTTCGATGGTCATACGACCAATCTCTTCACGGATCTTTTCCAGATCGGTGTCGGTCAAGTCCTTGATCTTCTTCGAATAAGGGATGCCCACCACTTCGCAGATTTTCTGCGCCGTGGGGCGGCCGATACCGTAGATCGAAGTGAGGCCAATTTCCGCGTGTTTATGCGGCGGGATGTTGATGCCGGCAATGCGTGCCATGGTGTTCCTAACTTAGCCTTGACGCTGCTTGTGACGCGGGTCGGTGCAGATCACGCGAACCACACCCTTGCGGCGGATGATTTTGCAGTTGCGGCACATCTTCTTGACGGAAGCGGCGACTTTCATGATCTTCTCCTTGACCCTAATTGATCGTTACTTGGCGCGGAACACGATCCGCGCACGACTCAAATCGTAAGGTGTGAGCTCAACGGTGACCTTGTCCCCGGGAAGGATGCGGATGTAATGCATGCGCATCTTTCCGGAGATGTGGCCCAGCACCACATGTCCGTTTTCCAGCTTCACACGGAAGGTGGCGTTGGGGAGATTTTCAAGAATCTCCCCCTGCATTTGAATAACGTCGTCTTTGGACATGTTCAGTCAGTACACGCCCGGCCGCCCGAAGGGTACTGAGCGCCCCCTCGGGGGGCAGCGAATAAAGTGAGCGTGGGGGCTTTTCATGTCAGCTCGTCTTGAAGTTGGCCTTCTTGAGGAGCGACTCGTACTGCTGGCTCATCACATAACTCTGCACCTGGGCCCAGAAGTCCATCGTGACCACCACGATGATCAGCAGTGACGTGCCACCAAAGTAAAACGGCACGTTGTATTTCAGAACCAGGAACTCGGGCAGCAGGCACACCGCAGTGATGTACACGGCGCCGGCCAACGTCAGACGACCGAGAATGCGGTCGATGTGCTTGGCGGTCTGGTCACCCGGGCGAATGCCAGGAATGAACGCGCCGCTTTTCTTCAGGTTGTCTGCGGTCTCACGGCTGTTGAACACCAGCGCTGTGTAGAAGAAGCAGAAGAACACGATCATCGCTGCGTACAGCAGCACGTAAATCGGCTGGCCCGGCGACAGCGCCGACGACAAATCCTTCAACCAACGCAGGCCCTCGCCGGTGGCGAACCAGCCCACCACCGTGGCCGGCAACAAGATGATGCTGCTGGCGAAAATCGGTGGAATCACGCCCGACATGTTCAGCTTCAGCGGCAGGTGCGAAGACTGGCCACCGTAGACCTTGTTACCGACCTGGCGCTTGGCGTAATTCACCAAGATTTTTCGCTGGCCGCGTTCAACAAATACGACCGCGAAAGTCACACCAATGACCACCGCGATGATGAACAAACAGGCCACGATGCTCATCGCGCCGGTGCGGACCAATTCAAACAAACCGCCGATGGCAGCAGGCAAGCCCGCCACGATGCCGCCGAATATCAGGATGGAGATGCCGTTGCCCAGGCCGCGTTCGGTGATCTGCTCACCCAGCCACATCAGGAACATCGTACCCGCCACCAGGCTGACCACGGCCGTCATGCGGAAACCAAAACCCGGCGACAACACCAAGCCCGGTGAGCCTTCCAGCGCCAGCGCGATACCCAGGCTTTGGAAAATGGCCAGGCCCAAGGTACCGTAACGCGTGTACTGCGTGATCTTGCGCTTGCCGGCTTCGCCTTCTTTCTTGATGGCTTCCAACGACGGCACCACGTAGCTCATCAGCTGCATGATGATGCTGGCGCTGATGTACGGCATGATGCCAAAGGCAAACACCGTGAAGCGCGATAACGCGCCACCGATGAACATGTTGAACAGGTTCAGGATGCCACCGCTCTGGCTCTTGAAGAGCTGTTGCAGCGCCACGGGGTCGATGCCCGGCACGGGGATGTGCGCCCCGATGCGGTAAACCACCAGCGCGAGCAACAAGAAGACCACCCGCCTGCGCAGGTCGCCAAACTTGCCGCTCTTGGCCAGCTGGTTCGCGTTGGTTGCCACTCGCTTTGATTCCTGAATCAAGCCGCCGCTGGGGCAGACTTCTTGGGCAATTTCTTCAGCACGGGCGCAGCAGCGATCACTTCAACCGCGCCACCAGCCGCTTCGATCGCCGCCTTGGCGCCCGCTGTCACCGTGATGCCCTTGAGCATCACCTTGCGCGTCAGTTCGCCCGACTTGATGACCTTGACGTACTTGATGATTTCGCGCACAAGGCCCGCGGCCTTCAGCGTGAGCAAATCAACTTCATCAGCGCCGAGCTTTTCCAGATCGGCCAGTGTCACTTCGCCGTTGTACTTGAGCTGGGCCGACTTGAAGCCGCGCTTCGGCAAACGACGTTGCAGCGGCATTTGGCCGCCTTCAAAACCGACCTTGTGGTAGCCACCGGCACGGCTCTTCTGGCCCTTGTGACCACGGCCTGCGGTCTTGCCCAGGCCCGAACCAATGCCACGGCCGACACGGCGGCGCGGCTTTTTGCTGCCCTCTGCGGGCTTGATTGTGTTGATTTCCATTACAGCACCAGCACCAGATAGGCCACTTTGTTAATCATGCCGCGCACTGCCGGCGTGTCTTCCAGCGTGCGCTGGCTGTTCACGCGGCGCAGGCCCAGGCCGCGCACCGTGTCGCGGTGCGACTGGCGCGTGCCGGCGACGCTCTTGACGAGCTTGACGGTGAGCATCTTCTTGTCAGACATGAATCTTCTCCTGGCTCAGTTGAAGATGTCTTCAACCGACTTGCCGCGCTTGGCCGCTACCAGAGCGGGCGTTGTTGAACGCTTCAGGGCGTCCAGCGTGGCGCGAACCATGTTGTAGGGGTTGGTCGAGCCCAGGCTCTTGGCGACGATGTCGGTGACACCCATCACTTCGAACACCGCACGCATCGGGCCGCCGGCGATGATGCCGGTACCGGGCGCTGCCGGCGCCATCAGCACCTTGGCCGCGCCGTGTTCACCACGCACGTTGTGCTGGATGGAACCGTTGCGCAGGCTGACCTTGGTCATGTTGCGGCGCGCGGCTTCCATCGCCTTCTGCACCGCCACCGGCACTTCCTTGGCCTTGCCTTTGCCCATGCCGATGCGGCCATCGCCGTCGCCCACCACCGTCAAAGCCGCGAAGCTCAGCGTGCGGCCGCCCTTGACGACCTTGGTGACGCGGTTGACCGCAATCATCTTTTCCTTGAGCCCGTCGTCATTCGCTTCGGTCTGCGCGCGGGGAGTGAATTTTGCCATCTTGAGATTCCTTAAGCCCGGGCTTAGAACTGCAGGCCGGCTTCACGCGCGGCATCGGCCAGCGCCTTGACGCGACCGTGATAGGCGAAGCCCGAACGGTCGAACGCCACCTTGTCAATGCCGGCGGCCTTGGCCTTCTCGGCAATGCGCTTGCCAATCATCGTGGCGGCCGAGACGTTGCTACTCTTGCCCGCCAACTGGTCCCGGATTTCCTTCTCGGCCGTGGACGCACTGGCCAGTACCTGCGCACCATCGCCAGACACAATGCTGGCGTAGATGTGCAGATTGGACCGGTGCACCGCCAGACGTGCCACACCCTGCAGCGCAATGCGCACACGGGTCTGTCGCGAACGGCGCAGGCGTTGGTCTTTCTTGGTCATGCTCATGGCGATTTTCCTTCCGGACGTCCTTACTTCTTCTTCGTCTCTTTCAACGCCACGCGTTCGCCCACGTAGCGGATGCCCTTGCCCTTGTAGGGTTCGGGGGGACGGAAGGCACGCACCTCGGCGGCCACCTGGCCCACCACCTGGCGGTCAGCGCCGGTGATGATGATTTCGGTCTGCGTCGGCGTGGCCACCTTGATGCCGGTGGGCATGTCCTTCACGACCGGGTGCGAATACCCGATCTGCAGATTCAGTTTTTGCCCAGCGGCTTGGGCACGAAAACCCACGCCCACCAGGCTGAGCTTCTTCTCGAAGCCCTTGCTCACACCGTTGACCATATTGGCCACCAGCGCACGCATGGTGCCGCTCATCGCATCGGCCGCGGCCGATTCATTGGCGGCGGTGAAGGTGATCTTTCCGCCATCGTTCTTGACTGCCACCAGCGGGTTCAGCGCACGCACCAAGGTGCCATTGCTGCCCTTGACAGTGATCTTTTCAGTTGAAATCGCGACGTCCACACCTTGTGGCACGGCGACAGGCATCTTTCCTACGCGGGACATTCTTCAGCTCCCCTTTAAGCGACGTAGCAAAGCACTTCGCCACCGACACCGGTCTGTCGTGCCTTGCGGTCGGTCATCACACCCTTTGGCGTGGTGACGATGGCCACACCCAGGCCGTTCATGACCTGCGGAATTGCGTCGCGGCCCTTGTAGACCCGCAGGCCAGGACGGCTGACGCGCTCGATGCGCTCAATCACAGGCTTGCCGGCGTAGTACTTCAGCGCGATTTCGAGTTCGGCTTTGCCGTCGTCGTTGTGCACCACGTAGCCGTCGATATAGCCCTCGTCCTTCAACACCTGGGCGATGGCGATCTTCAGCTTGGAAGAAGGCATCTTGACCGCTGACTTGTCCACTGCTTGCGCGTTGCGGATACGGGTCAGCATGTCGGCGATGGGATCACTCATGCTCATGAAATTGCTCCTGCTCTTCTCGCCGAATTACCAGCTGGCCTTGACCACGCCAGGAATGTCACCTTTGAAGGCGAGCTCGCGGATCTTGTTGCGGCCCAGGCCGAACATACGGAAGGTGCCGCGGCCACGGCCCGTCAGCGCGCAGCGGTTGCGCAGGCGTGTCGGGTAGGCGTTGCGGGGCAGCTTTTGCAATTCCAGGCGAGCGGCGTAACGCTGTTCGTCGGACAGCTTGGCGTCATTGGACACTGCTTTGAGTTCGGCGTACTTCTTCGCGAACTTGGCGACGAGCTGCTCGCGCTTGAGTTCGCGCTGCTTGACGGATGTTTTTGCCATGTCTTGCTGCCTTCAGTTCTTGAACGGGAACTTGAACGCTGTCAAAAGCGCCCTGCACTCGTCGTCGGTCTTTGCACTGGTGGTGATGCTGATGTTCATGCCGCGGATCACGTCGATCTTGTCGTACTCGATCTCGGGGAAAATGATCTGCTCTTTGACACCAATGTTGTAATTGCCGCGGCCGTCAAAGCTGCGGCCACTGATGCCGCGAAAGTCACGCACACGCGGCAAGGCCACGGTAACGAAACGGTCCAGAAATTCGTACATGCGAACGCCACGCAGGGTAACCATGGCGCCAATGGCCTGGCCTTCACGGATCTTGAAGCCGGCGATCGGCTTCTTGCTCATCGTGACGACGGGCTTCTGGCCGGCAATCTTGGTGAGATCACTCACCGCGTTGTCCATCACCTTCTTGTCGCTGACCGCCTCGCTCACACCCATGTTGAGCGTGATCTTCTGCAAGCGCGGCACTTGCATGACCGAGGTAAAGCCGAACTTGGCCATTAACTCGGGAACAATCTTCTCGCGGTAAATCGCCTGCAGCCGGGCCTGTGCGGCCGGGCCTTGGTTTGCGGGGCCGGACGGAGCGGCTGCTTGTTTCTTTGCCATTGCGGTGTCTTTCTAAGCGTCAGGCCTTGATCTCTGCGCCGCTGGACTTGAAGACGCGGAAGCGCTCAGGCTTGCCGTCCTTGCCAGTTCGCAACATGACGCCCACGCGGTCAGCCTTGCCGGTCGCGGCGTTGAAGATGGCGACGTTGGACTGGTGGATGGGCATGACCTTGTCCACAACACCACCCGTCGTGCCTTTCAAGGGGTTCGGCTTCACGTGCTTCTTGGCCACGTTGACGCCATCGACCACGATGTGGTCTTCATCAACGCGCAATGACACGGTGCCGCGCTTGCCTTTGTCGCGGCCGGTGGTCACGATGACTTGGTCGCCCTTGCGAATTTTGTTCATGGTCGGATCCTTGCGAAGCAGTGCTTACAGCACTTCAGGGGCCAGGGAGACGATCTTCATGAAGCGCTCGGTGCGCAGTTCGCGCGTCACCGGGCCGAAGATACGGGTGCCGATGGGCTCGAGCTTGGCGTTCAGCAGCACGGCGGCGTTGCCGTCAAAGCGGATCAGTGAGCCGTCAGGCCGGCGCACGCCCTTGGCGGTGCGCACCACCACGGCGCTGTAGACCTCGCCCTTTTTGACGCGGCCACGCGGCGCAGCTTCTTTGATGCTGACCTTGATGACATCACCAATGCCGGCGTACCGACGCCGTGAGCCGCCGAGCACCTTGATGCATTGGACAGACTTCGCACCCGTGTTGTCGGCCACGTCAAGCCGCGTTTGCATTTGGATCATTTTGTCTCCCCAACTTGCCCTGTCTTGAACTCACCGCGAAGGTGCTGTGCAAGCCAGTCAGTCTTGGGCCCGTGTATGGGTTTGATGGGTCTGGTACTGAAGACGCCCTGGCGGTGAAGACCAGCCCAAGCGCGAACAGCGAAGTTTTCTATTATGGCACAGCAATTTCGGTCGCGTCAACAGACGCGGCCGAATTGGCCTTCAAGCCTTTAATGACTGCGCTTGCGTCAACAGCGTGGTGGCGTCGCTGACCTCGAACTTGCCCGGACCTTCGACATTCAGCGTCTTGACGACGCCGTCCACGACCAGCATCGAATAACGCTGCGAACGCAGCCCCATGCCGCGCCCGCTCAGGTCCAGCGTCAGGCCGGTCGCCCTGGTGAAGTCGGCACTGCCGTCGGCCATCATGCGCACCTTGCCGCCGGTCTTCAGTTCGCGTCCCCAGGCGCCCATGACAAAGGCGTCATTGACCGCCACGCACCAGACCTCGTCGACCCCCGCGGCGCGCAGCGCTTCAGCCTGTTCAACATAGCCGGGTACATGCTTGGCCGAACAGGTGGGCGTGAAAGCCCCTGGCAGAGCGAACACCGCCACCGTCTTGCCGGCGGTGACTTTCTCGACATCAAAGCTGTTCGGGCCCAGCGAGCACCCATTGCCTTCGACCTCGACAAATTCATTCAGCGTGCCCGCGGGCAGCTTGTCTCCGACTTTCAGCTTGCGATCGCTCCTGGCTTGTTCGGATTTGGAATGGAAACGACCGAAAGCGGAGTGTCCTGGTTTCGGTCGTCAGCAATTACAGGCAGCGCTTGCGGGCGGGGCGCTATGCCCCACGCCGGAATTAGACCAAACGTGCTTTCTCAAGCAGCTTGGTGACCGTCCAGGACTTGGTCTTGCTGATGGGGCGCCCTTCGGCGATTTCCACCAGGTCGCCCATCTTGTAATCGCCCTTTTCGTCGTGCGCGTGGTACTTGCGCGACTTGGCAACGATCTTGCCATACAACTCGTGCGCGGTGCGGCGCTCAACCAGCACGGTCACCGTCTTGGCGCGCTTGTCGCTGACGATGCGGCCGACCAGCGTGCGCGTGTTCTTTTGCGGCGTGGCAACCGCCGTGGCTTGTACGTCGCTCATTTGGCAGCCCCCGTTTGGCGTTTCTTTTCCGCAATGATGGTTTTCACGCGCG
>JANMJI010000204.1:0-2543 GCA_031371275.1 Betaproteobacteria bacterium | reverse complement strand
TTCGCTGGCGCTGTCGTGGCGCCTGCTGGGCCCCGATGAACAGGGCGCGCTGGCCGCGCTGAGTGTCTTTCGCGGCGGCTTCACGCGGCCCGCGGGCCTGGCGGTGGCGGGCTGTTCGGGCATCGTGCTGGCGCGTCTGCTCGAACGCTCTTGGCTTGCGCTGTTGGGCCATGGCCGCTTTGATTTGCACCCGCTGGTGGCCCAGTTCGCGGCCGCGCAGTTGGCGCAGGACGCCGGCCTGCAACAGGCCGCTGCGCGCCGCCATGCCGACCACTGGGCGCGCTGCATCCAGCCCGGCGAAGGTGCCGATGTCGGCGCGCTGGCCGGCCTGCTGGCGCAGGTCGATGCCGACTTCGAGAACTGCCGCGCCGCCTGGTCGTACGGGCTTGCCCAGGGTGACACCGCGGCCCTGGCGCGCTGGGCGCGGGTCTGGTCCGACTACGGCAGCGCCAAGGGGCGCGTACGCGAGTTGGCCGAGCTCGTGGCTGCGGCCATGCCGGTTGCGGCGGCGGGCTCGGCCCCGCGCCTGGCACTGCTGCGGGCCGGCGCGATCCTGCGTTACCGCTGCGGTGAATTCGACGCCGCCCAGGCCCTGGCACGCGATGCGCTGGACGTGGCGACGGCGGCCGGCGACGGCCCGTGTCGGCGCGCGATGTTGAACACGCGGGCCCTGGCGCTGAAGGACCTGGGCCGCTACGGCGAAGCCGAAGATTGCGCACAAGAGGGCTTGCAACTTTCGCGCGCGGCAGGCGCCGAGCGCGACATCGCGCAGCACGCCAACACCGCGGCCATCCTGGCCAAGACGCGCGGCGACCAGGCCGCGGCTGCGGCGCTGTATGGGCAGGCCATCGCCATCCACCGGCGCAGCGCCAACCAGCGCAGCCTGGCGCTGTGCCTGAACAACCTGGGCAATGTGCACCGCGCGCTGGGTGACGGCGCGGCGGCGCAAGCCTGCTTCGAAGAGAGCCTGCGCGTGGCCGAGCAGCACGGCATTGCAAGCACGCGCGCCTTCGCACTCGTCAACCTGGCCGCGGTGCACCAGCAGGCCGGCAACGCCGCGCTGGCGCTTTCGTTTGCAGACCGCGCCCGCGCTGAGCCCGCCGCAGAAATCGCCGTGCTGCTGTCTGCCGACGCGGTGTCTACGATGGCGGCCATCGACCAGCAGGCTTTTGGCAGCGCGGGCCTGGCCTTGCGATCACTCGCGCTGCGGGCCCGCCAGACCGGCCTGCACGCGGCGCTGCTGGAAGCCGTGGGCTGCCATGCCAGGCTGCTGACCGCGCTGGGCCGGCGCGGCGCAGCCATCGCGCGCTGGCTGTTCCTGGGCGACCACCCGCAGCTGCCGGCGATGCAGCGCAGCGACATCGCACAAGCGCTGCAACGGCTGGCGCCCACCGCCGACGAACTGATGCAGGCGCAGGCCTTGGCAAGCACCCTGGAGCTTGAAATCCTGGTCGAAGCTGCGGTGGCCTGCGGCGCCGAGACGCCGCACGGTTGACCGACTTCCTCTGCGCTTGACGCGCTGGCGCATTACCGCATTGACGCTGCGTTGACGCTCCGCTGCGATGCTGCGGCCGAGCCCATTCGCTCGCCAAGGAGAAGGTCATGCATTTGCACATTGCGCTGACACTGAGCCTCGCCGCCGCAGCCGTCGCGCTGCCCAGCACTTCACAGGCCGTGATCGTCTTCCCACCGCCAGACACGCGCGCCTTCATCCAGCTTTACGAGATCGGTTCGGGCCAGTCGTCATGCACAAACCTGTGTGTGCTGGTGGCCGGCACTGGCGCGCCACTGACGCTGGCGCCGACCACCTTCGCACCCCACCCGCCGGACTTCATTTCGGCGTCAGGGCGCATTGATCCCTTCGCGATCCACGCCACGGCGTCCACAACCACCGGCATCGAATACGACCTGGCATTCAAGGACACCTACACCGTGGGCGGCACGGCCGCCGGCCCAGTGGCCATCACCATCACCTTCAGCGCCACCGGCACCGCCAGCTCCGTGCCCGGAATCACTTTCAGCGGCAACGTTCTGCACCTGCTGGGGTCCGAAACCATGAAGTTGACCATCGGCACTTTCGATGTCGATCCGCTGTCGACCCCCATACCCATCGTGCACCCGTTCGACGCTTCGACCCAGGTGGTGCAGCGGCAGGGAAGCTTGTCGTCCTTTGTCCAAGCCATCACCGTGCCGATTTCGGCCTCGGTGAGCTTCACAAGAATGGTGTCGGTGGGCGACGTGTTCGATGTCGGCTACGAATTGGGGTTGGGGCTTGTCCACAGCGCGGTCGATCTCAACCACACAGCGACGATTTCCATCGCCACCCCGAATGGCGTATTCCTGAGCTCGGCGCTGGTCGCGGCGGTGCCTGAGCCGGCACCGGCCATGCTGCTGGCGTTGGGCCTGGCGGCGCTGGGCTTGCAACGCAGGCGCGGGGCCCAGCGCAGCTACAGCTACAGCGCCAGCTTGCCGTAAAACACCACCGGCCCCGTCGGCTGGCCGGTGGGTGAACCGCCCGGTGGCTCAACGCTGACGGCCAGGTG
>JANMJI010000156.1:0-33709 GCA_031371275.1 Betaproteobacteria bacterium | reverse complement strand
AGCGGCAGGTGGGCGGCGATGGTGTCGGCCAGGCGGCCCGGGTCGTCGATGCCGCCGATGCTGGTGAGTATCTCGGGCGGGATTTTCTTGTTGAGCTTGACGTACTGGTCAAACTGCTGCGTCACGGCGCGGCGCAGGGCTTCGATCTCGGGCGTGGCCTCGGCGCCGGGTTGCACCGGCACGACCTCGCCGACGAAGTAGTCGTTGTCTTCGGTGATGCGCTGCGTGTTGGCGCGCTGCACGCCTTCGACCAGCACCTTGACCGTGCCGTCGGGCAGCTTGAGCATCTGCAGGATCGAGCTGACGCAGCCGATGTCAAACATGTCGTCGGCCTTGGGCTCGTCCTTGCCGGCGGCCTTTTGCGCCACCAGCATGATCTGTCGGCCCGACTCCATCGCGGCTTCCAGCGCCTTGATCGACTTCGGCCGGCCCACGAACAGCGGGATGACCATGTGCGGGAACACCACGACATCACGCAGGGGCAGCAGCGGCAGCGTGATCGGGTCGGGCGGCAGGATGGGATGTCCGGACATTGAAACCTCTCTTTCTCAAGGCCACTTGGGGCCCGAGAACAGGAATGCAAGTTGGGTGGGAGGCAGGCCTGCCCGGACAGGCAGGCAAGCAGGCCGTCAGACTCAGGCGCTGGCCTTCTTCTCGCGGTAGACGAGCAGCGGCTTGGCGCCTTCTTCGATGATGTGGTCGTCGATGACAACCTTGGCCACGCCGTCCAGCGTGGGCAGCTCGAACATGGTGTCTATCAACGCCTGCTCCATGATGGAACGCAGGCCGCGGGCGCCGATCTTGCGCGCCAATGCCTTCTTCGAGATCGCCAGCAGCGCCGAAGGACGAATCTCCAGTTCCACGCCGTCCATCGCAAACAGCTTCTGGTATTGCTTGACCAGCGCGTTTTTGGGCTCGGTGAGGATTTGCACCATCGCATCGACGGTCAATTCACCCAAAGTGGCCACCACCGGCAGGCGGCCCACCAGTTCGGGTATCAGGCCGAACTTGATGAGGTCTTCAGGTTCGGCTTCGCGGAACAGATCGGCGGCACGCTTCTCGTTCTTGCTGTGCACGCTGGCGCCAAAGCCAATGCCTGACTTCTCCGTGCGGTTCTGGATGACCTTTTCCAGGCCATCAAAAGCACCACCGCAGATGAACAGGATGTTGGTCGTGTCGATCTGCAAAAAGTCTTGATTCGGATGCTTGCGTCCGCCCTGCGGCGGCACGCTGGCCATCGTGCCTTCAACCAACTTCAAGAGCGCCTGCTGCACCCCTTCGCCCGACACGTCGCGCGTGATGCTGGGGTTGTCGGCCTTGCGGCTGATCTTGTCGATCTCATCGATGTAGACGATGCCGCGCTGGGCACGCTCGACATCGTAATTGCAGTTCTGCAGCAGCTTCTGGATGATGTTTTCAACGTCCTCGCCCACGTAGCCGGCTTCGGTCAAGGTGGTGGCGTCGGCAATCACGAAAGGCACGTTCAGCAAACGCGCCAAGGTCTGCGCCAACAGCGTCTTGCCCGAGCCTGTGGGCCCGATCAGCAAGATGTTGCTCTTGCTCAACTCCACCTCGTCTTTGGTGGCGTTGGCGCCCATGTGCTTGAGGCGTTTGTAGTGGTTGTAGACGGCCACGCTGAGCGTGCGCTTGGCAATGTCTTGGCCAATCACGTACTGGTCCAGACTGGCCTTGATCTCGCTGGGTATCGGCAGGTCTGACTTGGCGGCCTTGGAGGCAGGCCCATCGGCTGGCACCTCATCGCGGATGATGTCGTTGCACAGTTCTATGCATTCATCACAGATGAACACCGACGGCCCGGCGATGAGCTTCTTGACCTCGTGCTGGCTCTTACCGCAGAAGCTGCAGTACAAAACCTTTTCGCCTGAGGCGCCCTTCTTGTCGGCCATGGATGAATGTTTACAGCGGGGTTGAGCGCGGGGTGCCTTGGCATGATAGACGAAGTGCCAGTGCGGGGACGACCGTGAAAAGGGCCCGATAACCGGGCCCGCCGAGCCTCTCGAATCAAGGCTTGAAACACACCCGCAGCGACGGAGCCAGCAGCCCCGCGCGAAGCCTCAGGCGCGCTTGTCCAGCACCTGATCAATGAGGCCGTAGTCCTTGGCCTCGCTGGGCGACATCCACATGTCGCGTTCCATGTCGGCAGCGATACGTTCGTAGCTCTGGCCGGTGCGGTCGGCGTAGATGCGGTTGAGCTGTTCGCGGGTCTTGATGATCTCGCGCGCCTGGATTTCAATGTCCGTGGCCTGGCCCTGCGCACCGCCAGAAGGCTGGTGCATCATGACGCGCGAATTCGGCAGCGCCAAACGCTTGCCCTTGGCGCCGGCCATCAACAAAAACGAGCCCATGCTGGCGGCCATGCCCATGCACATCGTCGACACATCGGGCTTGACGAAGTTCATCGTGTCGTAGACCGACAGGCCGGCGCTGACGCTGCCGCCCGGCGAGTTGATGTACAGGTAGATGTCCTTGTCGGGGTTTTCGCTTTCCAGAAACAGCATCTGCGCCACCACCAGGTTGGCCGTGCCGTCGTTGACGGGGCCGACCAGGAAAATGATGCGTTCGCGCAGCAGGCGGCTGTAGATGTCGTAGGCGCGTTCGCCGCGGCCGGACTGTTCAATGACGATGGGCACCATGCCCAGGCCAACGGTTTCTTGCACGCTCATCAAAGCATCCTTTATCAGGCTTGGGTCATCAACTCATCAAACGGTAGCACCTTGTCGATGACCTTGACGCGGCCGAGCACGAACTCGGTCACGTTGTTCTCGATGACCACAGCTTCCACCTCGGCCATGCGTTGGCGGTCGGTCAGGTACCAGCGCATGACCTCGGCCGGCTTTTCGTAGCTCTGGCTCATCTCTTCGATGTGCGCCTGCAGTTGTTCCGGCTTGGCTTGCAGGTTGTTGTTGCGCACCAGTTCGGCCACCACCAGGCCCAGGCGCACACGGCGTTCGGCCTGCGGCTTGAAGATCTCGGCGGGGATGGGCGCGGTGTCGGCGTCTTTCACGCCGCGCTGCTTCAGGTCGGCGCGCGCGCCTTGGACCAGGCGCTCGGTTTCTCCGGCCACCAAGGCGTTGGGCAGGTCGAGCTGGGAAGCGTTGGACAATGCGTCCATCACCGCGCCCTTGTTGCGGGCCAGCACACGGAACTTCACTTCACGTTCCAGGTTCTTCTTCACGTCGGCACGCAGGCCTTCAACCGTGCCTTCCTTGATGCCCAGGCCCTTGGCCAGCGCTTCGTCAACGGCGGGCAGGTTCTGCGCTTCGATCCTGCTTAACGTGACCATGAAGTCGGCTTCCTTGCCGGCCACTTCCTTACCGTGGTAATCGGCCGGAAACTGCAACGGGAAGGTCTTGCTTTCACCGACCTTCATGCCCCGCACGGCGGAATCAAATTGCTCCAGCATCTGGCCTTCGCCGATGACGAACTGAAAGGCCTCGGCCTTGCCGCCGGCAAAGGGCTCGCCGTCGATCTTGCCTTCGAAATCGATGACGACGCGGTCGCCTTCAACCGCACCTTCGACCAGCGCGCGCAGGCCAAAAGTGCGGCGCTGTTTGCGCAGGATTTCCACCGTGCGGTCGATGGCGGCCTCAGTCACTTCGGTGCTGATGCGCTCGACCTCGGCCGCGCCCAGGTCGCCGATGGTCACTTCGGGATACACCTCAAAGGTCGCGTCGAAGGCCATGTGGCCTTGCGGTGCCTCTTCCTTCTGCGTGATCTTGGGTGCACCGGCCACACGCAGCTTGGCTTCGCCGACGGCTTCGCTGAAGCTCTGGCCCACGCGGTCGTTCACCACCTCGTACTGCACCTGGTAGCCATAGCGCTGCGAGACCACGCTCATCGGCACCTTGCCAGGGCGAAAGCCGTCGGCCTTGACGGTGCGCGAGAGCTTCTTCAGCCGTGTTTCCACTTCGCCGTTGATGGTGTCGGCCGTCAGCGTCAGCGTGATGCGGCGTTCGAGCTTTTCTAGGGTTTCGACTTGGACGGCCATGGTGTGTCTCGTGGGGGGCGGTGATGGTGGGGCGGAGGGTGGGCTGGTGCGCCGGGCCGGACTCGAACCGGCACGCCCGTGAAGGCGTCAGGACCTAAACCTGGTGCGTCTACCAATTTCGCCACCGGCGCAGGTGGATGCCGCTTCCGGCGAACCCGCAATTCTAAACCGCTGCCGGCTCCGGCTTCACCCTGAGCCAGACCGCAAGCATCAGGCGGGCACAGTCGCTTCACGCTTCACGCGAAACCACGCCGCATACATCGCCGGCAGCGCCAACAAAGTCAGCGCCGTGGCCACGATCAACCCACCCATGATGGCCACCGCCATCGGCCCCCAGAAGACGCTGCGCGACAGCGGAATCATCGCCAGCACGGCCGCCGCTGCCGTCAGCACAATGGGCCGGAAGCGCCGCACGGCCGACTCGACAATCGCCGTCCACGTCGGCACGCCATGGCGCCGATCCTGCTCGATCTGGTCGATCAGGATCACCGAGTTGCGCACGATCATGCCGAACAAGGCAATCACACCCAACAGCGCGACAAAGCCGAAAGGCCGGTTCAGCACCAGCAGCGCGCCAGCGACACCGGCGATGCCCATGAAGCCGGTCAAAAAGGCCAGCACCGCGCGGCTGAAGCTCTGCAATTGCAGCATCAACAGCGTGGCCATCAGAAACAACGCCACCGGCAGCCCCGCAGCGATGCTGCCCTGGCCCTTGCTGCTTTCTTCCACCGCGCCGGCCACCTGGATGCCGTAGCCTGGTGGCATCGTCGCTGCCAGGGCGGCCAGCTTGGGCCACACCTGAGCCGTGACGGTGGGGCCTTGCACACCTTCGACGACATCGCCCTGGATGGTGACGGCGAAGTTGCGGCCTTCGCGCCACAGCACACCCGGCTCCCAAGTGAAGTCGACCTTGGCGATTTGCGTCAGCGGCACCGAACGGCCAGCGCTGGTGGGCATGTAGGCATTGCCCAGATCGGTGATCGCATTGCGTTCCTCAAGCGGCTGGCGCAGCACGATGTCGACCAGCTTGTCGCCTTCGCGGTACTGCCCGATGTTGGTGCCCGACAAAATGGTCCGCGAGGCCTGTGCAATGGTTTGGCTGGTGACACCCAAAGCGCGCGCCTTGTCCTGGTCGATGTTCAGGCGCAGCACCTTGACCGGCTCGTTCCAGTTGTCGTTGACGCCGCGCATGCTGGGGTTGCTGCGCAGCACTTCCTTGGCCTGGTCGGCCCACTGCCGCACCTGCTTGGCGTCGATGCCCACGACGCGAAACTGCACCGGGTAAGGCACAGGTGGACCGTTGGGCAGCAGCTTGACACGGGCGCGGATTTCCGGGAACTCGGTGGCCAGCAGAGTCGGCAGGCGCAGGCGCAAAGTCTCGCGTTCTTTCAAGTCCTTGGGCAGCACGATGGCCTGGCTGACGTTGCTCTGCGGGAACACCTGGTCCAGCGGCAGGTAGAAGCGCGGCACGCCGCTGCCGACCCAGGTCGCCACATTGGCCACGCCCTGCTCGGCCATCATGCGGGCCTCAAAACGCTTGGCGATTTCTTCGCTCTGCTGGATGGTCGAGCCTTCGGGCAGCCACAGGTCAACCAGCAACTCGGGCCGGCTTGAATCGGGGAAGAACTGCTGCTGCACCTTGCCCATGCCGACGATGCCCAGGGCGAAGGTCAACAGCATCAGGCCGATGGTGATCCAGCGGTGCTGCACACACCAGTTCACCGCGGCGCGGAAGCGGCTGTAGAACGGCGTGTCGAACAACTCGTGTGGCTGGCCGTCGTCGGGGCCGTGATGCTGGGCCCGGGTGTGCAGCAACCAGGCGCCGAGATACGGCACGAAGTACACCGACACCAGCCAAGAAATAATCAACGCGGCCGAGGTGACGGCAAAGATCGCAAAGGTGTATTCACCCGTCACGCTCTTGGCCAGGCCGATGGGCAGGAAGCCCGCGGCGGTGATGAGCGTGCCGGTCAGCATGGGCATCGCCGTCACGTCGTAGGCGAAGGTGGCGGCGCGCATCTTGTCGTAGCCTTCCTCCAGCTTGCGTACCATCATTTCGACTGCAATGATGGCGTCGTCCACCAGCAGCCCGAGCGAAATAATCAGGCTGCCCAGGCTGATCTTGTGCAAGCCCACGCCCCAGTAGTACATGGTGACGAAAGTGATGGCCAAGACCAGCGGGATGGTGATGCCCACCACCATGCCCGGCCAGATATCAAGCCGCAGTGGTTTGAAGTGCAGCCCCAGGCTGATGAAGCTGACCGCCAGCACGATGAGGACAGCTTCGATCAGCACGCCGATAAATTCACCCACCGAGCGCTGTACGGCCTTGGGCTGGTCTTGCACCTGCGCCAAGGTGATGCCCAGCGGCAGGTCTTGCTGGACCTGGGCCAGCGCGGTTTGCAGCGCGTGGCCCAACGCGATGATGTCGCCGCCCTTGGCCATCGAGATGCCCAAGGCGACGACCTCCTGACCCTGGAAGCGCACTTTGGTGGTGGGCGGATCGACATATTCGCGGCGTATGTCGGCCAGGTCGCCCAATTGCAGCGTACTGGCCACGCCGGTGCTGGCGTTGATGGCGCGTACCGGGAAGCGTCGCATTTCTTCGACAGAATTGAACTGGCCGCCGACACGCACCTGCAGGTTGTCGCTGCCGGCGTTGAGCACGCCCGCGCCTTCCACCGCGTTCTGCGCGCCGATCTGCGCGATGACCTGGTTGAAGTCCAGCCCGAGCTGCGCCAGGCGCTTTTGCGAGATCTCGATGAAAACCTTCTCGGCCTGCGCGCCGAAGATGTCGACTTTGGCCACGTCAGGCACTTGCAGCAGTCGCTGGCGCACACGTTCGGCCTGCACGCGCAATTCTTCGCGGCTGAAGCCGTCGGCCGACAGCGCGTAGATGGAGCCGTAAACATCGCCGAAGTCGTCGTTGAACACCGGGCCCACCACGCCGGCGGGCAGGGTCGAGCGCATGTCGCCGATGCGCTTGCGGGCCTGGTACCAGCTGTTCGTCACATCCTTGGGTGGCGCCGAGTCTTTGAGCTGGAAGATGGTCAGCGATTCACCGGGCTTGGTGTAGCTGCGTATCTTGTCTGCATGGGGCACGTCCTGCAGCGTCTTCTCTATCTTGTCTGTCACCTGTTCGGCCATCTGCAGCGCGGTGGCGCCGGGCCAGAAGGCCTGCACGACCATGGCGCGGAAGGTGAAGGGTGGGTCTTCGTCCTGGCCGAGCTGGAAGTACGCGGCGATGCCCAGCAGCATCAACACCACCATCAGGTAGCGTGTCAGCGCCGGGTGTTGCAACGCCCAGCGCGAGATGTTGAAGTGCGCAGAAGCCGGGGTCTCGGCAGCAGAGTTCATCGCGGCACTCCGTGCTTCAGCGGCTGGCGGAAGGGGTGGGTGCGGCAGCAGCCGGTGCCGGCTTTGTGGCTGCCCCGGGGGGCTCATAGAACTTCACCTTTTGCCCGGGTGTCAGCACATGCACGCCGGCCGTGACCACCGTCTGGCCGGGGCTCAGGCCGGCGGCCACCACCACGCTGTTGCCATCGGCACCGCCCACGGCAATGGGCTGCACCTTCACCGTCATCGAGGCCTTGTCCAACAGCCACACCGCCGTCTGCCCCTGCTGCTGCATCACCGCGGCCAGCGGCAGCTTGGTGATGCCTTCCAGGCGCGGCAGGTCGACCAGCACGGTGACGGTCTGGCCCAGTTGCACGGGTGCCGTGCCCAGGTCGGCCTTGACAAGAAAGGTACGCGTGGCGGGGTCGGCGGCGGCGGCCACTTCACGCACGGTGGCGGGCATGTTGGCGGTGCTGCCCCAGGGGCGCACGTTCAGGCCGCCGGGCTTGCCCAGCAGCGCGCGCATCGCGGGCAGGCCGTCTTCGGGCACCGCAAACACAGCGTCGCGCGGGCCGTCGTGGGCCAGACGCAGCACCGGCGTTCCGGCAGCCAGCACGGTGCCGACGTCGGCATCCACCGCGGTGATAACGCCAGCCGCGGTGGCCAGCAGCGACGCGTAGCCGGCCTGGTTGCCCTGCACGTTGGCCTGTGCCAAGGCCTGGTCCAGCTGGGCTTTTTGCGCCTTCAGTGTGGTCTCGCGGCGTTCCAGTTCCAGGCCGCTGATGAAGCCCTGGTCGCGCAAGTCTTTGTAGCGCTTGTATTCGGCCGCGGCAAACTCGTAGTTGGTCTGCGCGGCGCGGGTGGCGGCCAGCGCGGCGTCCTGGCCCAGCTTCAAGTCGGTGCCATCCAACTGGGCCAAGGCCTGGCCGGCGTTGACATGCTGGCCGACCTCGGCCGTGCGCGTGGTCATCTTGCCGGCGACACGAAAGCCCAGCCGGGACTCGGTGCGCGCGCGCACCTCGGCGGCAAATTCATGGACGCCACCGGCGCTGTCGCTGGCCACGGTCATGGTGCGCACCGCGCGCACCGGCTCGGGCGCGGGTTCGGTGCGCGAACAGGCGGCCAGCGCCGCGGCCAGCAGCACCAGCAAGGCCCCGGTGGCAGGGTGCAGGGTTACGGCATTCATGGCGATGGGCCTCGGTGCGCCGTCGGTCGGTGGCCGCCCGGCTGAAGTGAATATTTTCGTTACTGACTGACTGGTCAGTACTGTAGATGCCGATCTCGTGGCTGTCAATTGACTTGTGGCCGCCACGATGGGGGCCGCAAGGATTGGCGAGAATCACCCGGTGAGCGTTCAACACTACGAAAACTTTCCCGTCGCCTCGCTGCTGTGCCCACCCGCGCTGCGGCCGGCCGTGGCGGCCATCTACCAATTCGCCCGCACGGCAGACGACATCGCCGACGAAGGCGATGCAACGCCGCCGCAGCGGCTGGCCGATCTGGCCGCCTTCCGCGCCGAACTGGTGGCCGTGGTGGCCGGGCGCAAGCCCGGGCCGCGTTGGCCCAAGGTGTTCGCAGCGCTGGCCCGGCGCCTGCGCAGCCACGCGCTGCCGCCGCCGCTGCTGCACGATTTGCTGGACGCCTTTGAGCAGGACGTGCGCAACCCGCCCTACCCCGACCGCGCCGCGCTGCTGGACTACTGCCGCCGTTCGGCCAATCCGGTGGGCCGCCTGCTGCTGCATTTGTACGGCCTTCGCGACGCCCGTTCGCTGCAACAGTCAGACGCCATCTGCAGCGCGCTGCAGCTCATCAACTTCTGGCAAGACCTCAGTGTGGATGGCCCGCGGGGCCGCTGCTACGTGGCCGCTGCCGACCTGCAAGCCCACGGTGTCGACCCCAGCGAACTTTCAAACTGCACTGACAGCCCACGCAGCCGCAAACTGGTGGCTGCGCTGTGCACCTGGGCACGCGCGCTGATGCTGCAAGGCGCGCCGCTGGCGCTGCGGGTGCCCGGCCGCGGCGGCTGGGAATTGCGGCTGGTGGTGCAGGGCGGGCTGCGCATCCTCGAGAAGATCAAGCAGATGGACCACGCCACGCTGCGCAAGCGGCCCAGGCTCACCTTGCTGGACATGCCCCTGCTGATCTGGCGCGCCTGGCGCATGCATGCGCAGGCCGTATGAACCCGCAACAGTACGTGCAAGACAAAGCCTCCAAGAGCGGCTCGTCGTTCTATTACGCCTTCCTGTTCCTGCCGCCGCCGCGGCGCGCCGCCATCACCGCCTTCTATGCCTTTTGCCGCGAGGTCGACGACGTGGTCGACGAGATGACCGACCCCAGCATCGCAGCCTCCAAGCTGGCCTGGTGGCGCAAAGAGGTGGCCGCGGCCTTTGCCGGCCAGCCCAGCCACCCGGTGATGTTGGCGCTGCTGCCGCTGGCGCCCGATTACGGCATTGAGGCCGCACACCTGCTGGCCGTCATCGAAGGCTGCCAGACCGACCTGGACCAGACGCGCTTTCTTGATTTCCCGGCGCTGCAGCGCTACTGCCATCTGGTGGCCGGCGTGGTGGGCGAGGTGGCGGCCAACATCTTCGGCCGCACCCAGGCGGGCACAGTGCAGTACGCGCACCAGCTCGGCCAGGCGATGCAGTTGACGAACATCATCCGTGACGTAGGCGACGACGCCCGCCGCGGCCGCATCTACTTGCCGGTGAACGAATTGCAGCGCTTTGACGTGAAGGCGCACGAACTGCTCAAGCGCGACAAGCCCTGGGGCTACAGCGAACGCTTCACCGCGCTGATGCGCTTCCAGGCCGAACGTGCCCACGCCGCTTACGACGCCGCCGTGGCCTTGCTGCCAGTAGCCGACCGCCTGGCGCAAAAACCCGGGTTGATGATGGCCAACATCTACCGCACGCTGTTGCGCGAGATCGAAGACCAGGGCTTTCAGGTGCTGCACCAGCGCACATCGTTGACGCCGCTGCGCAAGCTGTGGATCGCCACGCGCACGCACCTGCGTGGGCAGTGAGCCCCCACGCGTGCAACGCGTGGCCCGTCCGGTTCCTCGCGTGCAGCGCGTGGCCCGTCAGGTTCCTCGCGGGCAACGCGCGGCCGGCATGCAACCGCGCATGAGACTGGCCGTGGTGGGCGGTGGCTGGGCCGGCCTGGCCGCGGCGGTGCGTGGCACGCAGGCGGGTCATCAAGTGACGCTGTTCGAGATGGCCGGCCAGCTGGGCGGACGCGCCCGCACGGTGCAGGTGCAAGGGCTGGCCTTGGACAACGGCCAGCACATCCTCATCGGCGCCTACCAGCGCACGCTGGCGCTGATGCGCACGGTGGGCACCAACATCACTGCTGGCTTGGCGCGCCGCCCGCTGGAAGTGCGCTACCCCGACGGCCGCGGCCTGCGCCTGCCGCCCGGCCCGGCGTGGCTGGGCTTTGCCTGGGCCGTGCTGCGCTGCCAGGGCTGGACCGCGCGCGACCGGCTGGCGCTGCTGCGCGCAGCGGCAGCTTGGGCGCTGGCCGGCTTTCAATGCGCACCGGGTTTGACGGTGCACAGCCTGTGCGCCAGCCTGCCGCCCGCGGTGCGGAGATTGCTGATCGACCCGCTGTGCGTGGCCGCACTGAACACCCCCGCCCAGCAAGCCAGCGCCGCGGTGTTCTTGCGTGTGCTGAAGGACGCGCTGCTCGGTGGCCCCGGCTCGGCCGACCTGCTGCTGCCGCGGTGCTCACTGGGCGATCTGCTGCCCGCACCCGCTGCAACGTGGTTGCAGGCGGCAGGCGCCGAAGTGCGGCTGGGTGCCCGCGTGCAAAGCCTGCAGCGTGAAGCCAGCAACTGGCAACTGGAGGGTGAACATTTCGACGCTGTGGTGCTGGCCTGCAGCGCCGCCGAGGCCGCCCGCCTGACAGCCCACATCGCGCCCGCCTGGGCCGCGCGTGCGCAGGCACTGGGCTACGAGCCCATCGTCACCGTCTACCTGCGCTGCCCCGGCGCGCACCTGCCGGCGGCCATGATGGCCCTGCTGGATGGGCCACAAGCACCGGCGCAATTTGTCTTCGACCACGGTGCGCTGGGCGCCACGCCGGGGCTGTTTGCTTTTGTCATCAGCGGCGCGCGGGCCTGGGTCGAAGCCGGCATGGACCACACCGCAGCTGCCGTGTTGCAGCAGGCACAACAGGCGTTTGCCGTAGGCACCTGGCCCACGCCACCCACGCTGCTGCAAGTGCTGGCCGAAAAACGCGCCACCTTCCGCTGCGTGCCGGGGCTCGACAGGCCGCCGGCCTGCATCGCCCCCGGGCTGGCGGCCGCAGGCGACTACATCGAAGGCCCCTATCCCGCCACACTGGAAGGCGCGGTGCGCGCGGGCGAAGCCGCGCTGCACGCCCTCAACGCGTAAATGTCAAGGCCACGCGAATCAGGGCCGCCGGGTTCACGGCCGAGAGAATGGCGCTGCCAGCGGCTCGCCCACAAACAGCCCCTGCTGCGGCCAGGCCACACTTTTCCAGTAAGCCTCTATCGCCGTGCTGCCCTGCAGGTAGTGCTGCAGCAGCACCTGCGGATGTGGAAACTTCTGCGGAAAGTTGCAGGGCTCGCTGACGCTGCCGTAACTGGCGGTCGTGCCCGAGGCCACCCAGTCCAGCGCGGTGCCGTGGCCATGGTTGCCCCACAGGTCGCCGCCATACGAAGTGAGGTGGTCGCCCAGGCCACCAGGCACCCAGTCGGGTGCGGCATCCACCGGCGCGCGCACGCTGCCGGTGGTGACCATCAACACCCGCTGCGCGCTGGCCAGCGCGGCGGCCGGCACGACCTGCACGTTGACACCCACAGCGCGCAGAAAGCCGGCCGGTGGGTACAGGCCCATGCGCACGCGGCGCGCCAGGTCGTCGGTGGTCAACAGCATCACGTTCACGGGGGGCCGGCCGCGCAACAGCAGCGAACCGTCGGCCGCCACACCGCGGTCGATCAGCGCCTTGGCTTGTTCCACCGTGGGCGCTGCGAGCAGCATCGAAGGCCGCAAACCCAGCTCGGCCCAGGGCCGTGCGGTGGCGGTGTTGAAGTAGCGCGAAGGACGTGACGGGTGGCAACCCGGCTTGCAGGCGTCGGCGTCAAAACCCAGCGTCAGCGCTGTGGTAATGGCGTTGCATTCCACCGCGTAGGGCGCTGTCCAGGCCAGGGCCAGGGCCTGGGTCTTGGGGCCGAAGTAGGCTTGCACGGCGCGCGCCAGCACGTCGAACTCTTGATGGCTGAGCTGGGCCTTGGGCGGCAGTTCCAGCCGCAACACCTGCGCCGGCGCGAGCTTGCGGGCGGCGATGTAGTGTTCGCCCACAAGCACCGAAGCCGGGTCGGCGGTGTTGATGACGAGGCCGATGTCGGCCGCACGCAAACGCCCGGCCAGCTTGGGCACGGGCACCCAGGCGGGCCCGCGCGCTGCTGTGGCTGATGTGACTGATGCGGCCGATGCGGCCGATGCGGAAAATGCGGGCACCACCACAGCAGACGAAGCCGGTGTGGCGGCGGCTTCGGAAGCCGGCGCTGAACCCGGTGCCGACGCCGGCTGCGCCTGGGCCGTCAGCGCCAGGGCCAAGCCCGCAGCCAGCATCCACACGCACAACCCCGGCATCTTCCAACCTTGGATCGAATTCCGGTATGCAGTCCACCGTTCCGCGATGCAAAATCGCCCAGCACCACCGCTCACACCCTCGAACAGCACGCCGCCATGACCGCCAAGGATCAGCAAACCCCCACCATTCAGGTGCTGGAACGCAGCTTCGCGTTGCTGGAAATGCTTGCCGCCCAGCCCGAGCCGGTGTCGCTGAAGGAAATCAGCGAGCGCACCGGCCTGCACCCCAGCACCGCGCACCGCATCCTGAACGACCTGACCATCGGCCGTTTTGTCGACCGCCCCGCCGCCGGCATCTACCGCCTTGGCATGCGGCTGTTGGAACTGGGCAATCTGGTGAAGGCGCGGCTGGACGTGCGCGAAGCCGCCGTGGCACCGATGCGTGAACTGCACAAGGTGACGCACCAGCCAGTGAATTTGTCGATGCGCCAGGGCGATGAGATCGTCTACATCGAACGCACTTACAGCGAACGTTCGGGCATGCAAGTGGTGCGCGCCATCGGTGGCCGCGCGCCGCTGCACCTGACATCGGTTGGCAAGCTCTTTCTGGCCCATGACGATGCCGCGCGCGTGCGCGCTTATGCCTTGCGCACGGGGCTGACCGGCCACACCCGCAACAGCATCACCGACCTGGCGCGGCTTGAACGTGAACTGGCCGCCGTGCGTGCGACGGGCGTGGCGCGCGACGACGAAGAACTGGAACTGGGCGTGCGCTGCATGGCTGCCGGTGTCTTTGACGACCAGGGCAAGCTGCTGGCGGGCCTGTCGGTGTCGGCGCCGGCCGACCGCCTGGAAGAGTCGTGGCTGGAACGCGTGAAAGCCACCGCAACGCAAATCTCGCTGGCGCTGGGTTACCGCGGCTGAACAGGCAGCCCAGCGGCCGGTGCCAGGGGCGAAGCGGGCGAGACGAAGATTGCCGGCATTGCCGGAACCAAAGGCGCCAAGACAGGCGCCGCCACTGCGAAGGGGATGATCGGCGCGGTGGCCAGCCAGCGGCGTATGCGTTCAGCGTCACCGACGCGCGAATACTTGCCCGCCGAATCAAGCAACACCATGATGAGCTTGCGCCCTGCCATCTGCGCCTGCATCACCAGGCAGCGCCCGGCCGCCGAGATGTAGCCGGTTTTCTGCAGGCCGATTTCCCATTCCGGATTGCGCACCAGGCCGTTGGTATTGCGGAACTGCACCTGCCTGGCGCCCATTGGCACGCTGGCTTCGCGTGACGTGGAAAGGTCGCGGATGATCGGGTGGGTGTAGGCCACGCGCACAAGGCGCGCCAGGTCTTCGGCACTGGACTGGTTACTGCTGGAAAGGCCCGTGGGTTCGACGTAGCGGGTGCTCTTCATGCCCAGTTCCTGCGCCTTGCCGTTCATCGCCACGACGAAGGGCTGTATGCCACCCGGGTAGGTGCGGCCCAGCACATGGGCGGCGCGGTTTTCAGACGACATCAAGGCCAGATGCAGCATTTCGCCGCGGTTCAGTTGGGTGCCTAACTTCAGACGTGAGCGGCTGCCCGCCGTGGCGTCGACGTCGTCTTGCGTGACGGTCAGTGTGTCGTCCAGTGACAGCCCGGCTTCCGTCACCACCAGCGCCGTCATCAGCTTGGTGATGGACGCGATGGGCAGCACGGCCTGCGGGTTCTTGCTGAACAGCACTTCATTGGTTTCCTGGTCGATGACCAGGGCCACGCTGGACTTCAGGTCCAGCGCGTCGTCGGCTTTTTGCAGGCCGTAGAGGTGGCCGAAAGACGAGATCACGGGCTCGGCCCGCACGGCCACTTTGCGGGCCGGCAACTTCTTCACCGCACGCAGCGGCCTGGCGGTCTTGCTGGTTTTGATCACTTTGCCACTGCGCAGCGCCGTCTTGGCCTTGGCTTTGTTAGCCAGCGGTGTGGTGTCGGCGCCGGCCGCCTGGGCGTCAGGCAGGGCCAATACAACGGCCAGCAGGCAGGCCAGCAGCCATCCAAAACCCAAACGATTGCTCTTGTGCACCGAATACCCCGCCGTCTAGACAATTTGAGAGTGTAGGGCACCCGAAAAATACGCACAAGATCAAGCGCTTGCGTGTAGTTCCTCAAGTACCCCCTGCGCTGTCGCTGGCGGGGCCGTCAGCACCGATCTCGCTAGCCTTGTGCCGCCACACGTTCTGCCGTGCTGTGCAGCTTGTTCAACGCCGAAAGATAGGCTTTGGCCGACGCCACCACGATGTCCGGGTCTGCGCCCACGCCATTCACGACCCGGCCGCCGTGTTGCAGCCGCACCGTCACCTCACCCTGCGATTCTGTGCTGCCCGAGGTGATGGCATTCACCGAATAGAGCACCATTTCCGCGCCACTTTTCACTTGCGACTCGATGGCCTTCAAGCTGGCGTCCACGGGGCCGTTGCCGTCGCTTTCGGCGTGGCGTTCGGTGGCACCCGCCGTGAAGCTGACCTTGGCATGCGGCCGTTCGCCCATCTCGGAGTGCTGGGCCAGCGACAACAGCCGGTAGTGCTCTTGCGCCAAGTGCAGACTTTCGTCGCTGACCAGCGCAAAGATGTCTTCGTCGAAGATCTCGCTCTTGCGGTCGGCCAGGTCTTTAAAGCGCGCAAACGCGGCGTTGATCTCGCCTTCACTTTCCATCTGCACGCCCAGGTCTTGCAGCCGTTGTTTGAATGCATTGCGTCCCGACAGTTTGCCCAGCACGATCTTGTTGGCGGCCCAGCCCACGTCTTCGGCGCGCATGATTTCGTAGGTGTCGCGGGCTTTCAGCACGCCGTCCTGGTGGATGCCGCTGGCGTGAGCGAACGCATTCGCGCCCACCACGGCCTTGTTCGGCTGCACCACAAAGCCCGTGGTCTGGCTGACCATGCGCGACGCAGCGAGGATTTGCGTGGTGTCGATGCCGATGTCCAGGCAGAAGTAGTCGCGCCGCGTCTTCACCGCCATCACCACCTCTTCCAGGCTGCAGTTGCCTGCACGTTCACCCAGGCCGTTGATGGTGCATTCGACCTGCCGCGCGCCGCCGATCTTCACGCCGGCCAATGAGTTGGCCACCGCCATGCCCAGGTCGTTGTGGCAGTGCACGCTCCACACCGCCTTGTCGCTGTTCGGGATGCGCTGGCGCAGGTTCAGGATGAACTGGCCATACAGCTCGGGCACGGCATAGCCCACGGTGTCGGGAATGTTGATGGTGGTCGCACCTTCGGCGATCACCGCTTCCAGCACCCGGCACAAAAAGTCGGCGTCGGAACGGTAGCCATCTTCGGGTGAAAACTCGACGTCACCGCAAAGCTGACGCGCAAAACGCACTGACTGCACGGCCTGCTCATGCACCTGGTCACGCGTCATGCGCAGCTTCTTCTCCATGTGCAGTTCGCTGGTCGCGATGAAGGTGTGGATGCGCGGGCGCGCCGCACCTTTCAGCGCTTCGGCGGCCCGCGAAATGTCGCGGTCGTTGGCGCGTGCCAGTGAACACACGGTTGATTCGCGTATCGCATCGGCAATCGCCTTTACGGCTTCGAAGTCGCCGTTGCTGGAAGCGGCAAAGCCGGCTTCGATGACATCCACCCGCAGCCGTTCCAGTTGGCGCGCGATGCGCAGTTTTTCGTCGCGCGTCATCGAAGCGCCGGGTGATTGTTCGCCGTCACGCAGCGTGGTGTCGAAGATGATGAGCTTGTCGGTCATGGTGTGTGCCTGTGCGGTGGAGTGGGTCGCAAAGCAGTGCTGAAATGAACAACGGCCCGCTGCTTTGCGCTGGCGGGCCGTTGATCGGAAAGAAGGACTGGATGAAAGAGATCAGCGTACCCGCGAGGCTTTCACTAGGGCTAGCGCGAAAAATGTGCTGAACGACTTCATAGTCGAATTATCGCACGCGCTCACTGGTGCAAGCCCTTCTCGTCAGGGTCGTCGGTGGATGTGGCAATCACGCTCACCGGCCGGCCCTTGAAACGGCGCCAGGCGTAAACGCCGTAGCCCGAGACACCGTAAATGCAGAACAGCGCGAACAACGCCAGCGGCGGGTTCTGGCTGATGAGCGCAATGCCCAGGGCGATGGCCATGATGCTGGCAAAGGGAACGGTCTGTTTTGCACCCACCACCTTGAAGCTGTAGAAGGGCACGTTGGTGACCATCGTCAGGCCGGCATACAGCGTCACGGCAAAGGCCGTCCAGGCCAGCCAGTCGATCTTCCACACGCTCTTGAAGCCGGCGTCGTCCATGACCCAGATCAAGCCCATCACCAAGGCCGCGGCGGCCGGGCTGGGCAGGCCCTGGAAGAAGCGCTTGTCGACAATGCCGATGTTGGTATTGAAGCGTGCCAGCCGCAGCGCGGCGCCGGCGATGTAGACGAAGGCCGGAATCCATCCCCAGCGGCCCAGGCCCTTGAGCGCCCACTCATAGACGATGAGTGCCGGCGCCGCGCCGAAGCCGACCATGTCGCACAGGCTGTCCATCTGCTCGCCGAAGGCACTTTGCGAGTTGGTCATGCGCGCCACGCGACCGTCCAGACTGTCCAGCACCGCGGCACAGAAAATGGCAATGGCGGCCACCTCGAAGCGGCCATTCATAGCCATCACGATGGCGTAGAAACTGGCGAACAGCGCCGCCAGCGTGATGCTGTTGGGCAGCACGTAGATGCCCTTGCGACGCGGTCGCGGTACTTCAGCGTCGTCGGCCTTGGGGGCTTGTGTGTCGTCACTCATGGGCGGCGAGGATAGCGCAGCACCCTCAAGCAAAAAGGGCCATGTGTGGCGCGCGACCTCTCGCTTGACAGGTGCCGTGCGCGCTCAGTTTCTCGAACGGTCCACCAGCTTGTTGGCCTTGATCCACGGCATCATCGCGCGCAGCTTCTCGCCCACCACTTCAATCGAGTGTTCGCTGGTCAGGCGGCGGCGTGAAATCAGCGTCGGCGCACCGGCGCGGTTTTCCAGGATGAAGCTCTTGGCGTATTCGCCGGTCTGGATGTCGGTCAGGATCTGCTTCATGACCTTCTTGGTCTCGGCGTTGACGACACGCGGGCCTGACACGTATTCGCCATATTCAGCGTTGTTGCTGATCGAGTAGTTCATGTTCGCAATGCCGCCTTCGTAGATCAGGTCGACGATCAGCTTCAACTCGTGCAGGCACTCGAAGTAGGCCATCTCGGGCGCATAGCCGGCTTCGACCAGCGTCTCATACCCGGCCTTGATGAGTTCGACCGTGCCACCGCACAGCACGGCCTGTTCGCCGAACAAATCGGTCTCGGTTTCTTCGCGGAAGTTGGTCTCAATAATGCCGGCCTTGCCGCCACCGTTGGCCGCTGCGTAGCTGAGCGCCATGTCGCGCGCCTTGCCGCTTTTGTCGGCATGCACGGCAATCAAATGCGGCACGCCGCCGCCTTGCGTGTAGGTGTTGCGCACGGTGTGGCCGGGGGCCTTGGGCGCGACCATCCACACATCCAGATCTTCACGCGGCACCACCTGGCCGTAGTGCACGTTGAAGCCGTGCGCAAAGGCCAGCGACGCACCCTTGCGGATGTTCGGGGCCACGTCGTTCGAGTACACCGAAGCGATCTGTTCATCGGGCAGCAGGATCATCACCACGTCGGCCTCTTTCACCGCGTCGGCCACCTCGGCCACCTTCAGCCCGGCAGCCACAACCTTGTTCCAGCTAGCGCCGCCCTTGCGCAGGCCGACGGTGACTTTCACGCCACTGTCGTTCAGGTTCTGCGCGTGCGCATGGCCTTGCGAGCCGTATCCGATGATGGCCACGTTCTTGCCCTTGATGAGGCTCAGGTCAGCGTCCTTGTCGTAATAAACCTTCATGGTGTTCTCCGTGTGAAATGGGGGCCTAGACGCGCAATATCCGCTCGCCGCGGCCAATGCCGCTGGCGCCGGTGCGCACGGTTTCGAGAATCGCCGTTCTGTCGATGGCGACCAGAAAGGCGTCGAGCTTGGACGAGTCGCCCGTCAGCTCCATCGTGTAACTTTTTTCGGTGACATCGATGATGCGGCCGCGGAAGATCTCGGCCATGCGCTTCATCTCCTCGCGCTCCTTGCCCACGGCGCGCACTTTGATGAGCATCAGCTCGCGTTCGGTGAAACTGCCTTCGGTCAGGTCCACCACTTTCACGACCTCGATCAGCCGGTTCAGGTGCTTGGTGATCTGCTCGATGATGTCGTCGCTGCCGCTGGTGACGATGGTCATGCGCGAAAGGCTGGCGTCTTCGGTGGGCGCCACCGTCAGGCTCTCGATGTTGTAGCCGCGGGCCGAAAACAGCGCGACCACACGCGACAAGGCGCCAGGCTCGTTTTCGAGCAGCACCGCAATGATGTGTTTCATGAAAAGCTCTCTATGCCGGCGCGCTCTTCAGACATCAGGGCGGTAACCCTGGGCCCTTGGCCACGCGGTGGGAGGTTGAGGGAAAGGTGGGAAAGGTGGGAAAAAGTGGCCTGCCTGCTCAGAGGTCTTCGGAGCCCAGCAGCATTTCGCTGATGCCCTGCCCGGCTTTGACCATCGGCCAGACGTTCTCCGTCGGGTCGGTGCGGATGTCCAGGAACACGGTGCGATCCTTCAGCCGGATGGCCTCTTTCAAAGCGCCTTCCACGTCCGATGGTTTTTCCACCAGGATGCCGACGTGTCCATAGGCCTCTGCCAGCTTCACGAAGTTGGGCAGCGCGTCCATGTAGCTGTGTGAATAACGGCCGCCGTAGTCGATCTGCTGCCACTGCCGAACCATGCCCAGGTAGCGGTTGTTCAGCGAGACGATCTTCACCGGCGTCTTGTATTGCAGACAGGTGCTTAGCTCTTGAATACACATCTGTATCGAGCCTTCGCCGGTGATGCAGAACACATCGCTGTCGGGCTTGGCCAGCTTGATGCCCATCGCATACGGCAGGCCCACGCCCATGGTGCCCAGGCCGCCGCTGTTGATCCAGCGCCGCGGCTGCTCGAAGCGGTAGTACTGCGCGGCCCACATCTGGTGCTGGCCGACGTCGCTGGTGATGTAGGCGTCGCGGTCCTTGGTCAGCTGCCACTGGGTATCGACCTCCATCTGCGGCTTGATGACGTCGCTGCTGCCCTTGTAGGCCAGGCACTCACTCTTGCGACATTCGTTGATCTGGCTCCACCAGGCGCTCAAGGCGCTGGCGTCAGGGCGGTTTGCTGCCTCGCGTATCTGCGACATCAACTCCAGCAGCACTTCCTTCACGTCGCCGACGATGGGGATGTCGACCTTCACGCGCTTGGAAATCGACGACGGGTCGATATCGACATGAATGATCTTGCGTTCCACCGAAGCAAAGTGCTTGGGGTTGCCGATCACCCGGTCATCGAAGCGCGCGCCTATGGCCAGCAAAACATCGCAGTTTTGCATCGTCATGTTGGCTTCGTAAGTGCCATGCATGCCCAGCATACCCAGGAACTTTGGGTCGCTGGCCGCGATGGCGCCCAGGCCCATCAGCGTGTTGGTGCATGGAAAACCCAGCATGTCGGCCAACTGGCGCAACTCTGCCGACGCGTTGCCCAGAATGACGCCGCCGCCAGTGTAGATGTAGGGCCGTTTGGCGGCCAGCAGCAACTGCACGGCTTTGCGGATCTGCCCGCCATGGCCCTTCTTCACCGGGTTGTAGCTGCGCATTTCCACCTTGTCGGGGTAGTGAAAAGCGGTGGTCTTCAGCGACACGTCCTTGGGGATGTCCACCACCACCGGGCCGGGCCGGCCGGTGCGGGCGATGTGGAAGGCCTTCTTCAGCGTCAGCGCCAGGTCGCGCACATCCTTGACCAGGAAGTTGTGCTTGACGATGGGGCGCGTGATGCCCACGGTGTCGCATTCCTGGAAGGCATCCAGCCCGATGGCGGCTGTCGGCACCTGCCCCGTGATGATGACCATCGGGATGCTGTCCATGTACGCCGTGGCGATGCCGGTGACAGCATTCGTCACACCCGGGCCCGACGTGACCAGCGCCACGCCCACCTCGCCGGTGGCGCGCGCATAGCCGTCGGCTGCGTGCACGGCGGCCTGTTCGTGGCGCACCAGCACATGCTCGATGCTGTCCTGCTTGTACAGGGCGTCGTAGATGTACAGCACCGCACCGCCGGGGTAGCCCCAGAGGAATTTCACTCCTTCGGCCTGCAGGCAGCAGACGAGGATCTCCGAACCGTTGGGCTCGGGAGCGATGGTGTTGAGGGGAGAAGAAGCAGCGGCTGCTCGACCGTCAACGGTCGCGGCACGCTTGACTTCAGCGGCAGACATATCCATTTGGGAACCTCTGAGGTTTTCTCTGACGAAAATCCATCGGTGCGCCTCTTGCAAGCCCTTGTGAGGCCGATTCGGTGCCTGTGCGGTCAAAAATTCGCCGTCGGGGTTTGACGGTTGAATTCGGACTCTGAAAAACGTTGTGCGAAGCCTAAGATTATGCACCGGCGTTGCTGCCTGCCGTCTGACGCGGGCGCACAGCGGCGGTGCGATGAGATAATCAAGCGCCCAAACCGGGCGTAGCCGCTTGCACCGCGTTGGCCACCGACAAAGAACTGTCAGACTTTCTCAAGAGCGTAGAGAAACGCGCCTTCAAGCGTGCGGTGTATGCGGTTCGCAACGACGACGCGGCGCTGGACATCGTGCAGGACGCCATGATCCGCCTGGCCGAGAAGTACGCCGACCGGCCGGCCGCGGAATTGCCGCTGGTCTTCCAGCGCATCCTGTCGAACGCCACGATGGACTGGTTTCGCCGCGAAAAAGTGCGCGGCGCGGTGATGCAAAACCTCTCCGAGTTCGATACTGGGGGCGACGATGGTGAGTTCGACCTGCTCGAAACGCTGCATGCGCTGGAAGACACGCTGGGCACAGAGAGCGCTTCGGATGCCGTTTCGCGGGCCCAGATCCTGCGTTTGATTGATGGCCAGGTGAGTGCGCTGCCCGGACGTCAACGGGAAGCCTTCCTGCTTCGTTACTGGGAGGAGTTTGACGTGGCCGAAACCGCAGCGATCATGGGCTGCTCGGAGGGCAGTGTGAAAACACATTGCTCCCGGGCCGTGCATGCGTTGGCAAAGGCCCTAAGAGCCAAGGGAATCACGCCATGAACAGCAACAGCCGCCACACCGACATTTTTGCTATCGAAGCGCGCCTGGCCGCGCGTCTGGCCAGCAGCTTGACCGCACACGCGCAGCTGCTGCCCCACGATGTGTCTGAACGTCTGCGCTTCGCACGCGAACAGGCGCTGTTGCGTGCCCAGCAGGTGCGCCGCGCTGCGCCGGTGGCCGCTGCCGACATCAGCGTGGTCGGCGTATCGCCGCGCGGAAGCGCCACCTTGGGCGGTTCTGTGCCGTGGTGGCAACGTGCCGCATCGTTTCTGCCGCTGCTGGTGCTGGTGATGGGCCTGGTGGCCATAGAACGCTGGGCGGTGCGTGAACAGGTGCTGGCCGCGGCCGACATCGACGCGCAGTTGTTGTCTGACAACCTGCCCCCTGCCGCCTACAGCGACCCGGGCTTTGCAGAGTTCCTGCGCTCGCCGCCGCCGTGATGCCGCCAGGGCTGCGCCCAGCAAGCTTGCCGGCCTGGGCCTTGATGGGTTGGGTGGCAGGTTTGTTGTTGCTGGGTAACCTGGCCCAGGCCGCTGCCCCGGCTGCGGCTTCAGCGGTGGTTGACCGCACGCCCAGTTGGGCATCGCTCACCGTCTCGCAACAGCAAGCCTTGTTGCCGCTGCAGCGTGATTGGGCGTCGATAGACACCAACCGCAAGCAGAAATGGATAGAGGTCGCGTCCAAATTTCCCGCCATGCCCGCCGACGAGCGCCAGCGTCTGCAGGCCCGCATGGCCGACTGGGCGCGCCTGACACCGAACGAACGTGCCGGCGCGCGGCTGCAGTTTCAGGAAACACGCCGGCTGCCTGCCGAAGAACGGCAGGAACGCTGGCAGGCCTACCAGGCGCTAACGCCCGAAGAGCGCAGCACGCTGGCGCAGCGCGCCAAGCCAGCGGCCAAGGCGGCGTCGGGCGCTGACAGCGCTGCCAAGCCCCGTGCCACAGCCGACGCGGCCAGCGCAGCCAACCGCAAGTACAACCTGGCCACACCCAGCGTGGCCACCGCCACCGCCAGCGCACGTTCAGTGGCACCGGCCGTGGTGCATGCGCGGCCGGGCGCCACCACCACCACCATGTCCACGCGCAGCGCGCCGCCGCCGCACCACCAGCCTGGGCTGCCAAAAATCGCTGCCACGCCGGGTTTCGTGGACCCGGCCACCCTGCTGCCCCGCAAGGGCCCGCAGGGCGCGGCCGTGCGCGCAGCGGCTTCGGCCGACCCCGCCGAACAGCCGTGACCGGCGCCGAGGTTTCACCGGGCGAAGTACAGGCGCCCGGGCTGCGTCGCCGCATGGCGTGCTTTCTCTACGAAGGTCTGCTGCTGTTCGGCGTACTGATGCCCGCGGGCCTTGTCTACAGCGTGCTAACGCGGCAAGAGCACGCATTGGTGGGCCTGCACGGCCTGCAGGCCGTCGTGTTTGCGGTGCTGGGCGTGTACTTCGTGGGCTTCTGGTCGCGCAGCGGCCAGACGCTGGCCATGCAAACCTGGCGCATCCGCCTCGTCACCCGCAGCGGCCTGCCGGTGCCCAAGCTGCAGGCACTGGGCCGCTACCTCTTGGCGTGGCTGTGGTTCATGCCGGCGCTGTTCACCGCAGGGCAGGTCGGCCTGAAATCCAGCGGCACCGTCTTCGGCATGCTGCTCGGCGGTGTGCTGACCTATGCTGCGCTGTCCTGGCTGCACCCACAACGCCAGTTCTGGCATGACGCCGTCTGCGGCACCCGCCTCATCACCTGGCAAACACCGCCACGCACCTGAAACCATGCCTCAAAACAAACTCAGCATCTGTGTCTACTGCGGTTCGCGCTTCGGCACACGGCCTGCGTACAAAGCTGCGGCGCAAGCGCTGGGCCAAGCCATTGGCGAACGCGGTTGGCAGCTGGTTTACGGCGGCGGCAAAGTGGGTTTGATGGGTGTGGTGGCCGACGCCACTTTGGCCGCTGGCGGCCGCGTGGTGGGTGTCATTCCCGAGACGCTGAAAAACATGGAAGTGCAGCACACCGGCCTGCAGGAACTGCATGTGGTGCCCACCATGCACGCGCGCAAGCAGATGATGGCCGAGCGCGCCGACCTGTTCATGGCGCTGCCCGGTGGCATTGGCACGCTGGAAGAGTTGTACGAGGTCTGGACCTGGCGTCAACTGGGCTATCACGACCAGCCCATCGGCCTGGTGAACACCGAGGGCTACTACGACGGTCTGCTGCGCTTCATGGCGCGCACCGTTGAAGAAGGTTTTTTGTCAGCCGCGCAGAACAGCGCTTTGCAAGTGGGTGTAGACGCGGTGGAACTGCTGCTGCGCCTGGCCGCGCAGAAAACCCCGGTGGACGGGGCCGACGACTACTCGAAGATTTGAGGCACCGGGGCCGCGGCCTCAGATCGCCGCGTCGTCGGTCTCGCCGGTGCGGATGCGCACTACCTGTTCGACCGAGGTGACGAAGATCTTGCCGTCGCCGATCTTGCCGGTCTTGGCGGCCTTGACGATGGCCTCGATGCAGCGTTCGACGTCGGCGTTTTTCACCACCACTTCGACCTTCACCTTGGGCAGGAAGTCGACCACGTACTCGGCACCGCGGTACAACTCGGTGTGGCCCTTCTGGCGGCCGAAACCCTTGACCTCGGTGACAGTCAGGCCCGAGACGCCCACGTCGCCCAGCGCTTCACGTACTTCTTCCAGCTTGAAGGGCTTGATGATGGCGGTGATCTGCTTCATGGGCGACTCCGGAAATCGTGGGCGGTTGCGGCTGATTTAAGCACGGAACTTCGACGTGATGGGATAGCGCCAGTCGCGTCCGAATGCGCGGTGGGTGATTCGTATGCCCACGGGTGCTTGCCGCCGTTTGTACTCGTTGAGCTTGATGAGCCGCGTCACGCGCTCGACATCGGCACGCGCAAAACCCGCTGCCACGATCTCATCAATGCCCTGGTCTTCTTCCATGTAGCGCGCCAGGATGGCGTCGAGCACCCCATAAGGCGGCAGGCTGTCCTGGTCGGTCTGGTCGGGGCGCAGTTCGGCCGAAGGTGGCCGGGTGATGATGCGTTGCGGGATCACCGCGCCGACACTGCCATCGGCGCGGCGTGTCGGCTGCTGGTTCTTCCACTCGGCCAGCCGGTACACCAGCGTCTTGGCCACGTCCTTGATGACGGCAAAACCACCCGCCATGTCGCCATACAACGTGCAATAGCCGGTGGCCATCTCGCTCTTGTTGCCGGTGGTCAGCACGATGGCGCCCAGCTTGTTCGACAGCGCCATCAACAGCGTGCCGCGGATGCGCGCTTGCAGGTTCTCTTCGGTGGTGTCTTCTGCACGGCCATCGAACTGCGGCGCCAGGCTGTTGCGAAAGGCATCGAACATCGGCGCGATGGCGATTTCGTCGTAGCGCACGCCCAGGCGCTGCGCCATGTCGCGTGCGTCCAGCCAAGAGATGTCGGCCGTGTAGGGTGAAGGCATCATCACCGCGCGCACTTTGTCGGCGCCCAGCGCGTCCACCGCCACGGCCAGCACCAGCGCCGAATCGATACCACCTGAAAGCCCGATGATCGCGCCAGGAAAGCCGTTTTTGCCCAGGTAGTCGCGCACGCCCGTGACCAGCGCCGACCAGGCCTGCGCTGGCACCGAAGGCACCGCGGCGATGGCACCGTGCGGCGCACCATCGGCTGCCAGTTCCAGCATCAGCAGCGCTGGCTCAAAGGCAGGTGCACGGGCCGTGACCCGCCCTGTCGCATCCATCGCAAAAGAAGCGCCGTCAAACACCACCTCGTCCTGCCCACCCACCAAGTGGGCGTAGAGCAAAGGGCGCTGCACGGCACGCGCACGCTCGGCCATGCGGGCTTCGCGTTCACCGGCTTTGTCGATGTGGAAGGGCGACGCATTGAGCACGCACAGCAGTTGCGCGCCAGCGGCCACCGCGGCGGCGGCAGGTTCTTCAAACCACGCGTCTTCGCAAATGAGCAGGCCGACATGGACGCCAGCCACGGCCACCACCAGCGGGCCATGCCCGGCGTCGCGACCCGACGCGAAGTAACGCCGTTCGTCAAACACCTGGTAGTTCGGCAGTTCGCGTTTGCAGTAGGTGCCGACGATGGCGCCGTCCGTCAAAACCGAAGCCGCGTTGAAGCGTTGCTGCACCGCATGCGACTTGGAGCGCACCCCGGCCTGCCCGGCAAACTGATGGGGGTGACCCACCACCAAATGCAGGCCCTTGCAATCGGCCAGCTCGGTTGCCAGCGCTGCCAGCGTGTCGGCACAGGCCTGCATGAAGGCCGGTCGCAACAACAAATCTTCAGGCGGGTAGCCGGCCAGGGCCAATTCAGGGGCGACCACCAGATGGGCGCCTTGCGCGTAGGCTTGGCGGGCCGCAGCGGCCAGCAAACTTGCGTTTCCAGCCAGGTCACCCACGGTCGCGTTAATCTGCGCCAGAGCCGCTTTCACGCTGTCATTTCCACGTTGCCGGGCCTCGAATGTCGCAGTTGTCAAACACCGAAAAAGATTATGTCATCAGGGTCCACGCCGACCCACAAGCGCTGGACGCAAAAGCCTGGAACACCTTGCTGGATTCGCAGGCCGCGCCGACGCCCTTCATGCGCCATGAATACCTGCTGGCGATGCACGACTCGGGCAGCGCGGTGGCAGAAACCGGCTGGGCGGCGCAGTTCATCACCATCGAAGCCGACGGCCACCTGCAAGCCGCTGCCGCGCTGTACCTGAAGAGCCATTCCTACGGCGAATACATCTTCGACTGGGCCTGGGCCGACGCCTACCGCCGCCACGGCCTGCGCTACTACCCCAAGCTGCTGGGCGCGGTGCCTTTCACGCCCGTGCCCGGCACGCGGCTGCTGGCGCGTGACGCACAAGGCAAGCGCCTGCTGGTGCGGGCGATGGGCCGGCTGGCGCGTGAGGCCCAGCTGTCGTCAGCCCACATGCTGTTCATTGACGACGAAGACCGTGCCGCGTTCGAGGCCGAAGGCTGGATGTTGCGTCAGGGCGTGCAGTTCCACTGGACGCAGGACAACACCAACCCGATGGTCGACTTCGCTGAACTGCTGGCCCGCATGCAGCGCGACAAGCGCAAGAAGATTCAGCAGGAACGTCGCCGCGTGGCCGAACAAGGTGTGCTGTTCACCGTACACGAGGGTGCTGCCATCAGCGAAGGCCTGTGGGACTTCTTCTACCGCTGCTACACGTTGACCTATGAAGCGCACCACAGCACGCCTTACCTCACGCGCGATTTTTTCCAGCGCATGGCAGACACCATGGCCAGGCATTGGGTGATGTTCGTCGCGCGGCGTGAAGGCACACCCATTGCGGTGTCGTTGATAGCCATCGACCCCGACAGCGGTGCCGCCTGGGGCCGCTATTGGGGCTGCACAGAACATGTGCCCTGCCTGCACTTCGACGCCTGCTACTACCAGCCGCTGGCCTGGTGCCTGGCCCATGGCTACCAACGTTTTGAAGGCGGCGCGCAGGGTGAACACAAGATGGCGCGCGGCCTGCTGCCGGTGGCCACCGCTTCAGCGCATTGGTTGCGTGACGAACGCTTTTCAGCCGCGGTGGCCGACTTCCTGGCCGGCGAAGGCGCCGGCATCGAGCAGTACGTGGACGAACTGCGCGAACGCAACCCGTTCGTCAAGGGCGAGAAAGGCGAGAAGGGCGAAAAATCGAGGGCCTGAGGCCGCGGCGCAAGACCAGGTGTCAGTCTTTGCGCTTGGCAAAGTTGGCCATGCCGGCGTTGATCTCATCGATGGCGCTGTCGCGCCCTTCCCAGCCCAGCACCTTCACCCACTTGCCTTCTTCAAGGTCCTTGTAGTGCTCGAAGAAATGCTGAATGGTCTTCAGCCGCAACGGGTTCAGGTCTTCGGGCTTTTGCCACTGCGTGTAGATCGACAAGATCTTGTCGATGGGCACGGCCAGCAGCTTGTTGTCGCCACCGGCTTCGTCGTCCATCTTCAGCATGCCGATGGGCCTGCACGTCACCACCACGCCGGGAATCAAAGGCACCGGGGTGATGACCAGCACGTCCACCGGGTCGCCATCGTCGGCCAGCGTGTTGGGGATGTAGCCGTAGTTGCACGGGTAGTGCATGGCGGTGCTCATGAAGCGGTCGACGAACAACGCGCCGCTGTCGTGGTCGACCTCGTACTTGATGGGGTCGGCGTTCATCGGAATTTCGATGATGACGTTGAACTCGTCTGGCGCTTTGGCGCCGGGGGTCACGTTGTGCAGGCTCATGGTGTTTGCGACGCTCAGGTTCGGGGCGATGCCCGCATTTTAGTGGCCGACCTTTGCGCGCCCTGACACGCCCCGACAGCCACGACATTGGCGCTGACATGGACGCTGACATGGACGCTGGCAAACCCCATGCTGCGCCGCACGATGCATCCCGTAGCATCCGCGCGCAGTCAAGTTTGCGCTGTGGCAAGCCGCAAGGCCCGGCTTCGGCGCGCCCCTACAAGAACCGAACGAGGAAGGAAACCTTTCCATGTCCACCACGATGGCGCTCTATGTGGCGCTGGCCTGCGGATTGGCCGCGGTGCTCTACGGCTTTGTTCAGCGCAGCTGGATCCTGAGCCAGGACGCCGGCAATGCCCGCATGCAGGAAATCGCCGGCGCGATTCAACAGGGGGCTGCGGCCTACCTGGCGCGTCAGTACAAAACCATTGCCATCGTCGGCGTGATCCTCGCCGTGTTGATTTTTGTGTTTCTCGACAAGCTCAGCGCTGCCGGCTTCGTCGTCGGCGCGCTGCTGTCAGGCGCCTGTGGCTTCATCGGCATGAACGTGTCGGTGAAGGCCAACGTGCGCACTGCGCAGGCGGCCACCAAGGGCATAGGCCCGGCGCTGGATGTCGCCTTCAAGGGCGGCGCCATCACCGGCATGCTGGTGGTCGGCCTGGGCTTGCTCGGCGTGGGCATCTTCTTCCTGTTCCTCACTGGCGGAACGAACGTCGATTCGGCGACGCTCAAACCGCTGCTGGGCCTGGCCTTCGGCTCATCGCTGATTTCGATCTTCGCGCGGCTGGGCGGCGGCATCTTCACCAAGGGCGCTGACGTTGGCGCCGACCTGGTGGGCAAGGTCGAAGCCGGCATTCCCGAGGACGACCCACGCAACCCGGCGGTGATTGCCGACAACGTCGGCGACAACGTCGGCGACTGTGCCGGTATGGCTGCCGACCTGTTCGAGACCTACGCCGTGACACTCATCGCCGCGATGGCACTCGGCGTGCTGGTGGTGCCTGGCGCGGCGGTGGCTGCGGTGGTCTACCCGATGGTGCTGGCCGGTGTGTCGATCATCGCTTCCATTATCGGCTGCGGCTTCGTCAAGGCCAGCCCAGGCATGAAGAACGTGATGCCGGCGCTGTACAAGGGGCTGATAGTCGCGGGCGGCATCTCGCTGGTGGCCTTCTTTTTCGTGACCAAGATCGTCATGCCCGACGACGCACTGGGTGCAGGCACGCAGATGCGCTTGTTCGGCGCCTGCATCGTCGGCCTGGTGCTGACGGCGGCGATGGTCTGGATCACCGAGTTCTACACCGGCACCCAGTACGGCCCCGTCAAACACATCGCGCAAGCCTCCACCACGGGGCATGGCACCAACATCATCGCCGGCCTGGGCGTCAGCATGAAGAGCACAGCCTACCCGGTGATCTTCATCTGCATCGCCATCTGGGTCTCGTTTGCGCTGGCCGGCCTGTACGGCATTGCCATCGCGGCCACATCGATGTTGAGCATGGCCGGCATCGTGGTCGCACTGGACGCATACGGCCCCATCACCGACAACGCAGGCGGCATCGCCGAGATGGCCGAGCTGCCCAGCAGCGTGCGTGACGTGACAGACCCGCTGGACGCCGTGGGCAACACCACCAAGGCCGTCACCAAAGGCTACGCCATCGGCTCGGCCGGCCTGGCGGCGCTGGTGCTGTTTGCCGACTACACCCACGCGCTGGCGGCGCGCGGCATGAATGTCACCTTCGATTTGAGCAACCACGAAGTCATCGTCGGCCTGTTCATCGGCGGGTTGATCCCCTTCCTGTTCGGCGCCATGGCGATGGAAGCCGTGGGCCGCGCTGCGGGCGCGGTGGTGGTCGAAGTGCGGCGCCAGTTCCAGGGCGGCGAAATCATGGCCGGCACCAAGAAGCCCGACTACAGCGCGGCGGTGGACATGCTGACCACGGCGGCGATCAAGGAAATGATCGTGCCTTCGCTGTTGCCGGTGGTGGCACCCATCCTGGTCGGCCTGCTGCTGGGCCCGGCTGCTTTGGGTGGCCTGCTGGTGGGCACCATCGTCACCGGCCTGTTCGTCGGCATCAGCATGTGTACCGGCGGCGGTGCCTGGGACAACGCGAAGAAGCTGATCGAAGAAGGCTTCACTGCCAGCGACGGCCAGACGCACAAAAAGGGCAGCGAGGCGCACAAGGCCGCTGTCACCGGCGACACGGTGGGCGACCCGTACAAGGACACCGCCGGCCCGGCCGTCAACCCGCTCATCAAGATCATCAACATCGTGGCGCTGTTGATCGTGCCGCTGTTGCCGATGAGCGCTTCGACCAAGGCTGCGGAACATGCGCCGGCCGCTGCCGCGACCACGGCGACTCCGGACGCCGCAGCACTGGCCATGCCCGCTGCCAGCATGGCCACCGCCGCGCCCGCGCCCGCTTCGGCGGCCTCGCAGTAGCAGCGCAGAAAGCAAAAAGCCCGGTATCTTTTGGACACCGGGCTCAAGCTGTTTTGGTCGGGGCGGCGGGATTCGAACTCGCGACCCCTTGCACCCCATGCAAGTGCGCTACCAGGCTGCGCTACGCCCCGACTGAGCCTTGAAGTATAGCCTGGGGCACTGGCCGCCGGCCTCAGGCCGACAGCAGTTCGCGTATCGACAACAGTTCTGCACGCAGGTGGCCGGACTCCAAAGCAGGCGTCGCAGGGGGCTCGCCGGCAGGGGACCAGTCGGCAGCCAGGCCGCTGGCTGACAACGCTTCTTCATCCAGCAGTTCGGCCGCCTGCATCGCTACAAAAGCCGCGCTGGGCATGGCGTCAGACAGGCGGTTGCGCGCACCGCTGATGGTGAAACCCTGGTCGTAAAGCAGGTCGCGGATGCGGCGTATCAGCAGCACTTCATGGTGCTGGTAGTAGCGGCGGTTGCCGCGGCGCTTCATGGGTTTGAGCTGCGTGAACTCTTGTTCCCAGTAACGCAGCACATACGGCTTCACCCCGCACAACTCGCTCACCTCACCGATGGTGAAGTAGCGTTTGGCCGGTATGGTAGGGAGAGCTTTCTCCATTGAAATCAATGGGATCGGTGCAGAAAGCTCGACTCTACTCGAAGTCCCCTTCCGCTGGCGTATCGCCTTGCACGATGGATTTCAGCTTGTGGCTGGCGTGGAAGGTGACGACGTTGCGGGCCTTGATCGGTATCGACTCGCCCGTGCGCGGGTTGCGGCCGGGCCGCGGCGCCTTGCGCCGGATGTTGAAGTTGCCATAACCCGAGAGCTTGACATCCTGGCCGGCCACCAGCGTGCCGTGGACGATCTCGAAAAAGGCTTCGACCATGTCCTTGCTCTCGCGCTTGTTCAGGCCCAGGCGGTCGAACAGCAACTCAGCCAGTTCGGCCTTGGTCAGCGTCGGCGTTTCCAGCGACGACAGGATGACGGGTGGGCGGTCGATGTCGTCGTCGAGGGTCATCGTCGTTTCCTTCAGGCACGCAAGCGCGCGCCGAATGCACCACCCACGCGCGCCACGGCGGCGGCCACGGCGGCATCGATACGTTCGTCGGTCAGTGTGCTGTCGTCGTCGCGCAACTCCAGCCGCACGGCCAGGCTGCGTTCACCCGTTTGCAAGCCGGCCACTGGCGCCGCCGGCTTGTAGATGTCAAACAGCGTGGCGTTGCGCACCAGGCCCTGTGGGTCTAGGCGCAGTTGCGCCATCAGCGCGTCGTGCGCCACCTCGTCGCGCACGACAAGCGCCAGATCGCGCTGCACCGGCTGCTGGCGCGGCACGGGCTGGAATTCGGGCACGGGCACGTCCAGCACGGCGTCCAGATCCAGCTCGAACAGCACCGGCGCCTGCGGCAACTCATACGCCTGGCGCCACTTGGGATGGAGTTCACCGACATGGCCCAGCAGCTTGCCGTCCAGCAACACGCTGGCACAGCGGCCCGGGTGCAGCGCAGGGTGCGTGGCCGCGGCAAACACCGGCTTGCGCGGTGCCAGCAGGGCTTCGATATCGCCCCTGATGTCGAAGAAATCCACCGCCTGTTCCTTGCTGGCCCATTGCAGTGAACTGGCGGCGCCGTAGGCCATGCCAGCCACCCGTTGCGGCTGGCGCAACCCGGCCACAGCCAGCGGGCCATCGGTTGCCGCGGCGTCGCGCACGAACACCCGCCCCAGCTCAAACACCCGCACGCGCGCGGCCTTGCGCGCCAGGTTGTGGCGCAGCACCTGCACCAGGCTGCCCAGCAGGCTGGACCGCATCACCGCCAGCGGCGCGGCAATCGGGTTCAGCACACGGATGGGGTCGGCGTTGCCGGCCAGCTCTTGCTCCCAGCGGGCTTCGACAAAGCTGAAGCTGATGGTCTCTTGATAGTCCAGCGCCGCCAGCGCGTGGCGAACGGCGTGCGTGCTGCGGCGTGCCTCGCGGCGCACGCGGGCGGTGACGGGCGCCACAGGCGGCGTGTTCGGCAGCTTGTCGTAGCCGATGACGCGGATGACTTCTTCGATCAGGTCTTCTTCGATCTTCAAATCAAAGCGCCAGCTCGGCGGCACCACCGTCAGCACGCCCAGTGCCTGCGTGAACTGCAAGCCCAGGCCCGTGAACACATCGGCGCACTGCGCCTGCGTCACCGGCATGCCTATGACCTGGGCCGCGCGCGCCACACGCAACGTGACGGGGGTGGGTTCGGGCAAGCGCAGAACCTGGTCGTCCAGGGGCCCGGCCTGGCCGCCGCAGATGTCGATGATGAGTCGCGTGATGCGTTCGATGTGCTCCACGGTGGACGCCGGGTCGACACCACGTTCGAAGCGGTGGCCGGCATCGGTGTTGAAGTTGTAGCGGCGTGAACGGCCGGCCACGGCCTCGGGCCACCAGAAGGCGGCTTCGACGTAGATGTTCTGCGTGGTGTCGGCATTCACCGCGGTGGCGTCGCCGCCCATGATGCCGGCCAGCGATTCGACGCCCTGCGTGTCGGCAATCACGCCGACATCGCCATCCACCTCGATGGTGTTGCCGTTCAGCAGCTTCAGCGTCTCGCCAGGCTGGCCCCAGCGCACGACCAGCTTGTCGTGAATCTTGTCCAGATCGAAGATGTGCGAAGGGCGGCCGACCTCGAACATCACGTAGTTCGAGATGTCGACCAGCGCGGTGACGCTGCGCTGACCGCAGCGTGCCAGGCGCGCGACCATCCAGGCGGGTGTGGCAGCTTTCGGATTGACGCCGCGCAGCACGCGGCCACTGAAGCGGCCGCATAAATCCGGGGCCTGCACTTCCACCGTTAGGCGCTGGTCGTGTGCGGGCGCCACGGGCGCGATGGCAGGCTTGAGCAGCGGCGCGCCGGTGAGCGCGGCCACCTCGCGTGCGATGCCGAACACGCTCAGGCAGTGGGCCAGATTGGGCGTGAGCTTGAGCGTGAAGACCGTGTCGTCGAGCTTCAGCCAGTCGCGGAGGTTGGTGCCGACGGGTGCGTCAGCCGCCAGTTCCAGCAGGCCGCCGTGATCGTCGGCAATCTTCAACTC
>JANMJI010000146.1:0-4425 GCA_031371275.1 Betaproteobacteria bacterium | reverse complement strand
GTGGAAGACTGGGTCGACGCGCAAGAGCGCCTGGTGCGCGCCTTGGGCATCACGCAACTGGCGGCCGTGCTGGGCGGCAGCCTGGGTGGCATGCAGGCGCTGGCCTGGACGCTGCGTTACCCGCAAAGTGTGCGGCATTGTGTGGCGGTGGCCACGGCGCCGAATTTGTCGGCACAGAACATTGCCTTCAATGAAGTGGCGCGCCGCGCCATCGTCACCGACCCTGACTTTCATGGCGGCCACTTCTACGCCCACGGCGTGGTGCCCAAACGCGGGCTGCGCGTGGCACGCATGATCGGCCACATCACGTATCTGGCCGAAGATGCGATGGACAGCAAGTTCGGCCGTGAATTGAAGGCCCACGCGCTGAGTTATTCGACGCAAGAGATCGAGTTCCAGATCGAAAGCTATCTGCGCCACCAGGGCGACAAGTTCAGCGAATACTTTGATGCCAACACCTATTTGCTGATTACGCGGGCGCTGGACTATTTCGATCCCGCGCAAGAACATGGCGGCAACCTGGGGCGTGCTTTCGCAGTGGCGCGCAACAACCGCTTTGTGCTTGTCAGCTTCAGCACCGATTGGCGCTTTTCACCGGCGCGCAGCCGAGAGATCGTCAAGGCTTTGGTGGACAACCGCATTGCGTGCAGCTACGCCGAAATCAACGCCCCGCACGGGCACGACGCCTTCTTGCAGGACGACGCGCGCTACATGGGCGTGATGCGGGCTTGCTTCGAGCGCATCGCCCATGAGGTGACGCCATGAGCGACAAGAGCGACCTCGAAGTCATCGCCAGCCTGGTGCCCGCCGGCAGCCGCGTGCTCGACCTGGGCTGCGGCGGTGGCGAGATGCTGGCCCACCTGCGTGACACCAAGGCTTGCACCGGCTACGGCATCGAGCTGGACGACGCCAACGTGCTGGCCAGCGTGCAGCGCGGCATTGACGTGATACAGCTGAACCTGGAAGAAGGCCTGGCGTTGTTTGATGACCGCAGCTTTGACGTCGTGCTGCAGCTGGACACGCTGCAACACCTGCGCAACACCGAAAAAATGCTGCGTGAAACAGCGCGCGTCGGGCGCATCGGCATTGTCAGTTTTCCAAATTTCGCCCATTGGCCTAACCGTGTGCATGTGCTGACAGGCCGTATGCCGGTGACGCGCACACTGCCCTACCAGTGGTACGACACACCCAACATCCGCGTAGGCACCTATGCCGATTTCGGCGTGCTGGCGCGGCGCTGCGGCCTGGCCGTGACAGACAGCTTTGGCCTGCAGGCCGGCCGCGTGCTGCGGCGCTGGCCCAACTTGCGCGCCAGCGTGGCGGTGTACAAGTTCGAGCAGCGCTGAACGCGGCTGCAAGAAACCTCAAGCGGCGGGCAAGCGCAGGCTGAACACCGAGCCGACGCCTGGTTCGCTGGCCACGCCGATGCTGCCGCCCATGGCCTCGGTAAATTGGCGCGCCAGTGCCAGGCCCAGGCCAGTGCCGGCCACCGTGCCGCGCTGCGCTTCCAGGCGCTCGAAAGGCTGGAACAGGCGGGCGCGTTGGGCTTCACTCAGACCGGGCCCGTTGTCGGCCACACGCAGCTCAATGTCGTCGTCATGTTGTTCGGCCTGCACCCGCACCCAGCCACCGTGGCCGTTGTACTTGATGGCGTTCGAAAGCAGGTTGCTCAACACCTGCACCAGGCGTTTGCGGTCGCCGCGCACGGACAGCGTGGCGGCGGGGTCGCTATCGTCAAACACCCACACACCGGCCGCCGCCGCACTGCTGGCCAGCATGGCCATGACTTCGGCCAGCACGGGCCGCAGCGGCACGGCTTCCTGGGCTACCCGCAGCTGCCCGGTCTGCACGGCAGACAGGTCCAGGATGTCGTCGACCAGCGCCAGCAAATGCGCGCCGCTGGCCAGCACCTGGCGCAGCCAGCCGCGCTGGCGTTCACCATCACCAGGCTGCATATCCAGCAACTGCGCGAAACCGAGAATGGCATTCAAGGGCGTGCGCAGTTCATGGCTGACGCGTGACAGAAACTGCGACTTGGCCAGGTCGGCCGCGGCGGCGCGGTCGCGTTCATGGCGCAGCGTTTGCGCCTGGTGCACTGCGGTGATGTCGGTGTGGGTGCCGATCATGCGCAGCGGCCCGCCGTGTGCATCGCGGCTGATGACGATGCCGCGCGACAGCACCCACTTCCACTGCCCGTCCGTGCACTGCACGCGGTGTTCGTTGATATAGGCCGGCGTGCGGCCGGCAAAGTGCGCTTCACGCGCGGCGCGCATGGCTTGCAGATCGTCGGGGTGGGTGCGGCTGTCCAGCGCATCGGCCGTGTCGGGCAACTCGCCTTGCGCAAAACCGTAGAGCGCTTTGCACTTGGGCGACAGCACTTGCACACCGGCTTGCACATGCCAGTCCCAGACGCCGTCGCCGCTGCTTTCAAGCGCCTGTTTCCACAGTTCGCTGTTGTCTTGCAGCGCCTGTTCGGCGGCTTTGCGTGCGGTGATGTCAAAGGCCAGGCCCACGCGCACCGGATAGCCCTCTTCGGGCGGCGCGGCGGCGCTGTAGACCTGCACCCACTTCACTTCACCGCTGTCCAGCAAGGCGCGGAATTCGATGTGCAAAGGCACACCCGCGGCCGCAGTGCGTTCGGTTTCGGCTTCGATGCGGGCACGGTCTTCAGGGTGGCGCAGGCGGTGCATGGCCTGGCCGTCGGCAATCACCTGTTCCGGTTCCAGCCCGAACAGCGCGCGTGAACCAGCACTGGAAAACGTCGCCCGGCGTTGGCCGCCCGGCAGCACCAGCACGCGGTAGACCATGCCCGGCACCAGCTCGACGATCTGCTGCAACTGGGCCTGGCTGCGGCGCAGTGCTTCGCGCGCGGCCACGCGTTCGGTGATGTCTTCCACCGTGCCTTCGTAGTACAGCACCTGGCCTTGTTCGTCGCGCACGGCGTGGGCGTTTTCGCTGACCCACAGCCGTTCGCGGGTCTTGTGGCGGTAGACCTCGCTCTCAAACCCTGTCAGCGTGCCGGCCGCTTCAAGCCGGGCCATGAATTCGGCACGGCGGTCGGGCAGCACATACCACTCCAGTGCGATGTTATGCACGGCGCGCAGCATGTCGGCTTCGCTGTCATAACCGTTCAGCCGCACCAACGCCGGGTTGGCCCGCAGCTGCCTGCCGTCGGGCTGCGAGCGGTAAGCGCCAATCGGCAGAAACGCAAACAGCGTGCTGAAGTTGTCGCCCACAGCCGACACGGGCAACTGCACTAATCGAGTGTGATTTCGGTGTGCACCGTGCCCGCGCGGTCGGCCGTGGCGCTGAGCGCAATGCGCGTGCCGCGTGCGCCGCTGACCACCCATTCGACCACCGCGCGGTCGCCCGTGACTTCGCGGCTGGGCAAAAAGGCTTGCAGGCTGGCCTTGGGCGCATGGCCTTCCAGGTGTGCGCCTGCCACCCTTTCCTTGCCACTGACCAGCGCCACCCCGGCCGGCAGGTGGATGCTGAACACCGTGCCGCGCACGGTCTTGCGTTCCAGCGCGCGCTTGGTGACATAGGCCGCCAGGTAGCCGCTGTTGGCGACCGCAAAACGCACGCGCCAGGTGTCGGGGCCCAAGGCCCGCACTTCGGTGCGCAGCACTTCCAGCTTGGGCAGTGAAAGGCCGATTTGCAGCAGCCAGGCCGGGAAGCGCGCGACCTCTTTTTCACGCAAGTGCGGCGGCGGGTTGCGCCAGAAGTTCATCTTGTCCCAACCGCCCAGCTCGACCATGCCCAGCTGCGGGTGGCGGAAGGCGTACCAATCGACATAAGCCTTGCCGGCGCAGTGCTCGTCGCTCCACTTCAGCAGCTTCACGTCGTCTTCGGCCGGGTGTTCGCGGTACCAGTCGATCCACTTGTAGTCGGTGATGCCGGCTTCCTTGTTGGGGGCCCAGATCTCCACCGTCCAGAACAGCGCGCCCAAATGCTCGTAGACCCAATCCTGGGTGCCGGTGATGAAGCCCTTGGGGTGGTATTTGAAGTCGTGCCAGATGCTGATGGCCGGGTAGCCGGTGAGCTTGGCGCCGATGTCCGACAGGCGCTTGTACAGCCACAAATCTTCGGGCGTCATGTCGTCGTCGCTGCAGGTGCCCATGGGCCGCAGGATGACGCCGCTGTGGGTGTGAAAGCTGACCGCGGCGCCGATGTTGGGGTGGCTGGTGATGAAGCCCACCATGGCCCGAACCTCGGGCTCACTCGTCGGGTAGGGGCCGGCGCCCACTTGCTCACCTTCCTGGCGCCAGTTGGCCGGGAAGTTGCGGTTCAGGTCCAGCCCTTCGCGGTCGGCGTTGGTGGTGATCGTCAGGCCGTCGAAGTTCTTCAGCGTGCCTTCGGGGATCAGCCGGTAGTACTCGCCGCCAAATTCACCGGGCTCGCGCGCCACCATCAGCCGCGGCTCGG
>JANMJI010000024.1:0-35315 GCA_031371275.1 Betaproteobacteria bacterium | reverse complement strand
GTCTCGAAGCCGTCCATCTCGACCAGCATCTGGTTTAGCGTCTGCTCGCGCTCGTCGTTGCCGCCGCCCAGGCCGGCACCACGGTGGCGGCCGACGGCGTCAATTTCGTCGATGAAGATGATGCACGGCGCGCTCTTCTTTGCCTGCTCGAACATGTCGCGCACGCGGGCCGCGCCAACGCCGACGAACATCTCAACGAAGTCAGAACCGCTGATGCTGAAGAACGGCACCTTGGCTTCACCTGCGATGGCCTTGGCCAACAGTGTCTTGCCGGTGCCCGGGGGGCCAACGAGCAGCACACCGCGTGGAATGCGGCCACCCAGCTTTTGAAAGCGCTGCGGGTCTTTCAGGAAATCGACCAGTTCCTTGACCTCTTCCTTGGCTTCTTCGCAGCCCGCGACATCGGCAAAAGTGGTGGTGTTGTTGGCCTCGTCCAGCATGCGCGCCTTGCTCTTTCCAAAGCTGAAAGCACCGCCCTTGCCGCCGCCCTGCATCTGGCGCATGAAGTAAATCCAGACGCCGATCAACAGCAGCATCGGACCCCAACTGAGCAGGATGGTCATCAGCACCGAAGGCTCTTCGCGTGGCTTGACATCGAACTTGACGTTGTTGGCGATGAGGTCGCCGACGAGGCCGCGGTCAAGGTAGGTGGCGGTGCTGCGCAGGCGTTTGTCGTCGCTGGTGGTGGCGATGATCTCGGTGCCGCCACCCGGGTTTTCTTGCAGCGTGACCTGCTTGATGCGCTTGTTGCGCACTTCGTCAAGGAATTCTGAATAACCGACCTGGCCGCCTTGCGTGGCGCTGCGGTCGAACTGTTTGAAGACGGTGAATAGCACCAGGGCTATGACCAACCAGACAGCGACCTTTGAAAACCATTGATTGTTCACCGCGGCTCCTTTTGCAGTTCGGCGGTACGGCAGGCCGGGATGGGCAAGCCGAATTCCACGGTATATGGGGTTGATTCTAGGGCAGTCAAGATGGGCAGCGCGGCTGGCAGCACGCGGTGTAGCAGGGTGAAAAACGTGGCGCTTGCACGGCTTTGTGGCCGCCCAAACAAGGCAGGTGTGCAGGTTATCGGCCTTTGAGTCCCACGCCTACAAGAAAGGTCTCTGACGATTTGTCACGCGATGCCTTGGGTTTGACGGCCTTGACGACGCGAAAGGTGTCCTTGAACAACTGCACCAGTTCGCTGTAACCGCCGCCATGAAAAGCCTTGCAGACCAGCGCCCCATCGGCGCGCAGGTGCTTGACGCTGAAATCAACCGCGAGTTCAACCAGATGGGCGATGCGGGCCGCATCGGTGGCTGCGATGCCCGACAAGTTGGGCGCCAAGTCTGACACCACCACGTCCACCGGCCGGCCGGCCAGTTCTGCTTCGAGCGCCTGGGCCACGCTGTCTTCGCGGAAGTCGCCTTGCAGGAAGGTCACACCTTCAATGGGATCGACCTCGAGCAGGTCCAGCGCAATGATGCTGCCGTGCAGTGCACCCACTGCCGCGCCGCCCATCGCAAACTTGCGCCGCAGGTACTGGCTCCAGGCGCCGGGTGCTGCACCCAGATCGACCACCACCTGGCCGGGGCGTATCAGCTTCAAGGTCTCGTCGATTTCCTTGAGCTTGTAGGCGGCGCGGGCGCGGTAGCCCTCGCGCTGGGCCAGCCTGACGTAGGGATCGTTGACATGGTCATGCAGCCACGCCTTGTTGATTTTTTTGCTCTTGCTGTCGACCTTCATTCGCACCTCGATAATACGGGCATGACCGCGATACAGCTTGCCCCCGCCCAACGCAAGGAGCACCGCTCCGAAGCCCACCATCTGGACCCTGTCGTGATGATCGGCGGCGATGGTCTGACCGCCGCCGTTGAAAAGGAAGTGGACATGGCGCTCAACGCCCACGGCCTCATCAAGGTGCGGGTGTTTTCCGACGACCGTGCGGCGCGTGAAGCCATGTTGGCCAGCCTGGCCGACAAGCTGCAAGCCGCGCCCATACAGCACATCGGCAAGCTGCTGGTGCTGTGGCGCCCCGTGCCACCGAAAGAAGCCGTGGTGCGCGACGACCGTCAGTCCGGCCCGCGCACGGTGAAGGTGGTGAGCTTTTCCAAGAGTGGCAACCACCGCGCCACGGTCAAGAAGATCAAGGTCTTTGGCAACGAACGTGTCACTGCCGGCGGCCAGGTCAAACGCGTGAAGCGGCGGCTGGTCAGCGTCAAGAAGAAGGCGCAAAGCCTTTGAAGCGGCCGCGGCGGTTCTACGTGGGTGGTGGTGGCGGCGTCAGCGCCCGCCAGGCCAAGGTCAGCACCAGCAGGCCCTTGCCCACATAGAACACCGCGCTGACCAGGTGCAACTGGCCGAAGCTCAAAGGCCCCTGCCCCAGACGCGCCGCCGGCATCATCGGCTGCACCGCAAAGTAGCCGGCCACGGTGCAGAACACGGCGCCCAAAGCCAGCACCATGCCCAGCGTGAATTGCGAGCCCGTGCCGATGGCAGCGGCGCGCCGCGCCACCAGACGTTCCAGCACCAGCAACAGCAGGCCCAGCGCCAGGCTGGTATAGGCCTCTTGCGCCAGCATGCGGCCCACCACACGGCCCGCTTCGGCCTGGGCCAGCAATGCGAAAGGCGCTGGGGTGGCCAGCAGCGCCACACACAGCAGCCACCCCGCCCACAAGCCCGGCAGCAGGCGGCGCGCGCGCTCGGCGAAGGCCATCAAACCGTCAGACGTAGCGCACGCCCACGATTTCCCAGTGGCGCAGGCCGCCCGGTGCTTGCACCTCGGCCACGTCACCCGCTTCCTTGCCGATCAAGGCGCGCGCGATCGGGCTGCTGATGGACACCAGCCCTTGCTTCAGGTCGGCTTCGTCGTCGCCGACGATCTGGTATGTGACCTTGGCACCGCTGTCGTCGTCTTCCAGGTCGACCGTGGTGCCGAACACCACCTTGCCCCCCGCGTCCAGCGAACCGGGTTCGATGATCTGCGCCGCAGCGAGCTTGGACTCCAGCTCCTTGATGCGGCCTTCAACGAAGCCCTGCTTGTCCTTGGCCGCTTCGTACTCGGCGTTTTCCGACAGGTCGCCCTGGGCCCGTGCCTCGCTGATGGCCTGGATCACGGCGTGGCGTTCCACCGACTTCAGCCGGTGCAACTCGGACTTCAGCAAATCGGCGCCGCGCCGCGTGAGGGGGATGGTGAGCATGGCAGTGAGGACCCGGGGAAAGTGAAACCGCCACAGGAACCCGTGGGGGCGGCCTGCGGCGGAAGACAAGAGTACCCGAGTCTAATTCAGTTCGGCGTGCAATTCCTGCAACGAACTGACGGCCAGGTCGTCCTGGTGTTTCAGCGCTTCGGTGGCCGCCTCGGCGCCGGCCATGGTGGTGTAGTAGGTGACACGGTGGGCCAGCGCCGCGGTGCGGATGTAGCGTGAATCGGCAATCGCCGTGCGTGTCTCATCGACGGTTGTATAGACAAGTTGAATCTCGCCGGCCTTCACCATGTCGGCAATGTGCGGCCGACCGTCCTTGACCTTGTTGACCACCCGCACCGCAATGCCAGCCGCTGCAATCGCCGCCGCTGTGCCCTTGGTGGCCACGACATTGAAGCCCAGGCCCACCAGGTCTGCGGCCAGCTTCACCGCGCGCGCCTTGTCGCTGTTCTTCACGGTGATGACCACCGTGCCTTTGTCAGGCAATTTGGACCCGGCGCCGAGCTGGCTTTTCAACATCGCTTCGCCGAAGGTGCGGCCCACACCCATGACCTCGCCGGTACTGCGCATTTCGGGCCCCAGGATGGGGTCCACGCCCGGAAACTTGTTGAATGGGAAGACGGCTTCCTTGATGCTGAAGTAAGGCGGCACGACTTCGTCCAGCGCGTTGCCGTTCGCATCCTTTTGCGATGCCAGCGACTGCCCGGCCATGCAGCGCGCGGCAATCATGGCCAGCGGCTGGCCCGTGGCCTTGCTCACGAAGGGCACGGTGCGTGAAGCGCGCGGGTTGACTTCCAACACGTAGACCACGGCATCTTCACCTTCACCCTGGATGGCGAACTGTGTGTTCATCAGCCCCACCACCTTGAGCGCCTTGGCCATCAAGACGGCCTGGCGGCGCATCTCATCCTGCAACGCAGGGCTTAGCGAATACGGCGGCAGTGAACACGCCGAATCGCCGCTGTGGATGCCTGCGGCTTCGACGTGTTCCATGATGCCGCCGATCATGACCGCGCCATCGGCATCGGCGATGCAATCGACATCCACTTCAATGGCGTCATCCAGAAAACGGTCCAGCAGCACAGGCGATTTCTCGCTGACCTTCACCGCTTCGCGCATGTAGCGTTGCAAGTCCTTGTCGCCATGCACGATCTCCATCGCACGGCCGCCCAGCACGTAGCTGGGGCGCACCACCAGCGGGTAGCCGATCTCTTGCGCCAGCACCAGCGCCTGTTCTTCGGTGCGGGCGGTGCGGTTGGGCGGCTGCTTCAGGCCCAGCGTGTGCAAGAGCTTCTGAAAACGCTCGCGGTCTTCGGCGATGTCTATGGAATCTGGCGACGTGCCGATGATGGGCACGCCCGCACGTTCCAGGTCCAGCGCCAGCTTCAGCGGCGTCTGGCCGCCGTATTGCACGATGACGCCGAAAGGCTTTTCCTTGTCGACGATTTCCAGCACATCTTCCAGCGTCACCGGCTCGAAGTACAGGCGGTCTGAAGTGTCGTAGTCGGTGGAGACAGTTTCCGGATTGCAGTTGACCATGATGGTCTCGTAGCCGTCTTCGCGCAGTGCCAGCGCGGCGTGAACGCAGCAGTAGTCGAATTCGATGCCCTGACCGATGCGGTTGGGGCCACCGCCCAACACCATGATCTTTTTGCGCGTACCGGGCTCGGCCTCGCACTCGCCATCGGCGTTTTCATAGGCGCTGTACAGATACGCCGTCTGCGTCTCGAACTCGGCCGCGCAGGTGTCCACGCGCTTGTAGACGGGGCGCACGCCCAGCGCATGCCTGCGCTCACGCACCGCGTGCTGGTGCGTGTGCATGAGCTTGGCCAGGCGGCGATCGGAGAATCCTTTCTTCTTCACATGGCGCAATTCGGCTTCAGAAAGCCCGGCCAATTCGCGTGCGGCCAGTTGCTTCTCAATCGTGATGAGTTCTTCAATCTGCGCCAGAAACCAAGGGTCTATTGCTGTCTCTTCGAAGATTTCGTCAAGCGTCATGCCGATGCGAAAAGCATCGGCCAGGAACAGGATGCGCTCGGGCCCCGCATTGCCGATCTCGTCGATGATTTCGTCGCGGTCCTCTTCCTTGCAACCCGTTCTTTCACTCAAGCCGTCGATGCCCGTTTCCAACCCACGCAAGGCCTTCTGGAAACTCTCCTGGAAGGTGCGGCCAATGGCCATCACCTCACCCACGCTCTTCATTTGCGTCGTCAGGTGCGGGTCGGCGGCCGGGAATTTCTCGAAGGCGAAACGCGGAATCTTGGTCACGACGTAATCGATGCTGGGCTCGAAACTGGCCGGCGTGGCCCCGCCGGTGATGTCGTTGCGCAACTCGTCCAGCGTGTAGCCCACGGCCAGTTTCGCGGCCACCTTGGCAATCGGGAACCCCGTGGCCTTGGAGGCCAGCGCCGAAGAACGCGAGACACGCGGGTTCATCTCAATCACGATGAGCCGACCGTTTTTCGGATTCACCGCAAACTGCACATTGCTGCCGCCGGTATCCACACCAATCTCGCGCAGGATGGCGATGCTGGCGTTGCGCATCACCTGGTATTCCTTGTCGGTCAAGGTCTGCGCCGGCGCGACGGTAATGCTGTCGCCGGTGTGGATGCCCATCGGGTCGAGGTTTTCGATGCTGCACACGATGATGCAGTTGTCGGCGTGGTCGCGCACCACCTCCATCTCGAACTCTTTCCAGCCGATCAGGCTTTCTTCGATCAGCAGTTCCTTGGTCGGGCTCAGGTCCAGCCCGCGCTTGCAGATTTCCTCGAATTCTTCGGGGTTGTAGGCAATGCCACCGCCGGTGCCGCCCATCGTGAAGCTGGGGCGTATCACCATCGGGAAGCCGGTGCCGCCAATCAGCGCCTGTATCTGCTTTTGCACCAACAGCGCTTCTTCCATCGAATGCGCAATGCCGCTCTTGGCTGAATCAAGGCCAATGGACGTCATTGCGTCCTTGAATTTCATGCGGTCTTCGGCTTTTTCGATGGCGGTTTCGTTGGCGCCGATCATCTCCACGCCATAGCGGGCCAGCACGCCATGGCGGTGCAGATCCAGTGCGCAGTTCAGCGCCGTCTGGCCGCCCATGGTGGGCAGCAAGGCATCGGGTCGTTCCTTGGCGATGATGGTTTCAAGAACCTGCCAGGTGATGGGCTCGATGTAGGTCACGTCGGCCATGTCCGGGTCGGTCATGATCGTCGCCGGGTTGCTGTTCACCAGCACCACCTTGTAGCCCTCCTCGCGCAGCGCCTTGCAGGCTTGGGCGCCCGAGTAGTCGAACTCGCAAGCCTGGCCGATGACGATGGGGCCGGCGCCGATGATGAGGATGGTGTGCAGGTCGGTGCGCTTGGGCATTACTTGTTCTCCATCAAGGCCACGAAGCGGTCGAACAGATAGCCGATGTCGTGCGGCCCTGGGCTGGCTTCCGGGTGGCCCTGGAAGCAGAACGCCGGCTTGTCGGTGCGCGCCAGCCCTTGCAAGGTGTTGTCGAACAGGCTGATGTGCGTCGGCCGCAGGTTGGCCGGCAGCGACTTTTCATCGACCGCAAAACCATGGTTCTGGCTGGTGATGCTGACGCGGCCGTTGTCCAGGTCTTTCACCGGGTGGTTGGCACCGTGGTGGCCGAACTTCATCTTGAAGGTCTTGGCGCCACTGGCCAGCGCCAGGATCTGGTGGCCCAGGCAGATGCCGAAGGTGGGCGTGCCGGTGTTGATGAGTTCCCGCGTGGCGGCGATGGCGTAGTCACAAGGCTCGGGGTCGCCGGGGCCGTTGCTGAGGAAAACCCCGTCGGGCTTGAGCCTCATGACTTCGGCCGCGGGCGTCTGCGCCGGCACCACCGTCACGCGGCAACCGCGGCTGACCAGCATGCGCAGGATGTTGCGCTTGACGCCGAAGTCATAGGCCACGACATGGTGTTTGGCGTTGGCCAAGGTGCCCAAAGTGCCGTACCCGCGGCCCAGCAACCATTCGGTTTCTGTCCATTCATAGGGCTCGGCGACCGAAACCACCTTGGCCAGGTCCAACCCCGTCATCGCAGGCGCGGCACGGGCTGCGGCGACCGCGGCGGCTATGTCCTCGGCCGTCACGGCATGGTCGGCCGGGAAGGTGACGATGCAACCGTTCTGCGCGCCGGTGCTGCGCAGCCTGCGCGTCAGCCGGCGCGTGTCGATGTCGGCAATGGCCACCGTGCCTTCACGCGCCAGGTAGTCGGGCAGCGACATCGTGGCGCGGAAGCTCGACACGCGCAGCGACATGTCTTTCACGATCAAACCGGCCGCGTGCACCTTTGAAGATTCAACATCCTCGTCGTTGACGCCGACATTGCCGATGTGCGGACAGGTCAGCGTGACGATCTGGCGGCAGTAGCTGGGGTCGGTGAGGATTTCCTGGTAGCCGGTGAGCGCGGTGTTGAAGACCACTTCACCGACGGTCTGCCCAGGCGCGCCAACGCTGGTGCCAACGAAGGTCGTGCCGTCTGCCAGGGCCAGCAGCGCGGAGGGCAGAGATGGCCGCAAAGACGGCAGCAAGGACGGCAGCAAAAGCATAGCTCCGGGGTTCGCGCGCGCCCTGCGTCTACCGCCCAAAAGTCAGGCGAAAGGGGTCCGGGGGGAAACCGAAGCGGGTGTTCGCTAAAGCGCTGCGTTGTTGACGGGTAAACCGCCGGAGTATAGCCGTGGCGGCGGCCACGGCCCTCGGTGGACAGCGCTCAAACCCCCAGCGCAGCGATCCCAGCGCGGGCAATCTGCGCGTCTTCCATCGACTTCACGCCGCTCACGCCCACGGCCCCGATGACCTGGCCTTCCACAACGATGGGCACACCGCCTTCCAGCATGCCGTGCAGCACGGGCGCGCTGAGGAAGGAGACACGGCCACCGTTGATCATGTCTTCATAGACCTTGCTCTCACGCCGGCCCAACGCCGCGGTGCGCGCTTTGGCGGCAGCGATCTCTGCCGAGATGGGCGCGGCGCCGTCCAGGCGCTGCAGCCACAGCAGGTGGCCGCCGTCGTCGACGATGGCCAGTGTTACGGCCCAGCCGTTGTGGGTGGCTTCGGTTTCGGCGGCGTTGGCGATGGCGCGCACATCGGCCAGGCTCAGGGTGGGTTTGGTTTTCATGCGCCCGACGATAGCGCGCCCGCCGGCGCAATCTGGCAGCGGCTGTGGGGCCATGGGGCAGCACCGCGGCGGCGGCCTAGAATGCGCTGCGCATCAAGCGTTGATGCTTCACCCATCTTTCGGAGGTTTCCATGGACGACACCGTGCAGAACTATGCTGGCGCAGCCGGCAGCGGCGCGCTCGCCGACCAACGCAATCGCGTACTGCGCAACACCTACTGGTTGCTGGCCTTGAGCATGGTGCCCACCGTGTTGGGGGCGTGGATTGGCGTGCAGACGGGGCTGCTGCGCAACCTGTCGCCGGGCATGGGTGCCATCGTCTTCCTGGTCGGCGCCTTCGGCTTCATCTTCGCCATTGAAAAGTTCAAGGATTCGGCCGCCGGCGTGCCGATCCTTCTGGGCTTCACCTTCTTCATGGGCTTGATGCTGGCGCGCCTGCTGGGCAGCGTGCTGGGGCTGAAAAACGGCGGCAGCCTCATCATGCTGGCCTTTGGTGGCACGGGCGCCATCTTCTTCGGCATGGCCACACTGTCCAGCGTCATCAAGCGCGACCTGGGTTCGATGGGCAAGTTCTTGTTCATCGGCATGATCATGTTGATCGTCGCCAGCATCGCCAACATCTTCATCCAGAGCAGTGCGTTGATGATCACCTTGAGCGTGCTGGCCATCGGCATCTTCTCGGCCTTCATCCTGTACGACCTGAAGCGGGTGCAGGACGGTGAAGAAACCAACTACATCAGCGCCACGCTGGGTGTGTATCTCAGCCTGTACAACGTGTTCAGCAACCTGCTGGCGCTGCTGGGCATCTTCGGCGGTGACAAAGACTGAGCGCGCTGGGCGGCTTGTCCGAACGGCTTGTCCAGACCGATTGAACAAGGGGCCCGCGGGCCCCTTTGCTATGGCCGGTCGAAAACCGCCATCGACTCGACATGCGCCGTGTGTGGAAACATGTTCACCACGCCCGCCAGGCTCAGCCGATAGCCGCACTGGTGCACCAGCAGCCCGGCGTCGCGCGCCAGCGTCGCCGGGTTGCAGCTGATGTAGACGATGCGCTGCGGTGGCGTCCAGTCACCCGCTTCGTGAAGTTCTGCCACGGCCTTGGCCAGCGCAAACGCGCCTTCGCGCGGCGGGTCTATCAGCCAACGTTCGGCGGGGCCCAAGGTGCGCACATCCTCAGCGCTCAGATCGAACAGGTTGCGCGCCTCAAACGCCGTGTTTGCGGCCAGCCCGTTGGCGCGCGCGTTGTCGCGGGCCCGGGCCACCAGCACTTCGCTGCCCTCAATGCCCAGCACCTGTTTCGCCAGCGTGGCCAGCGGCAGCGTGAAGTTGCCCAGGCCGCAGAACCAGTCGATGACGCGTTCATGCTTTTGCGGCCCCAGCAGCTTCAGCGCCCGGTCTACCAGCACCCGGTTGATGTGTGGGTTGACCTGCGTGAAATCGGTCGGCTTGAAGGGCATGGTGATACCGAATTCGGGCAGGCGGTAGGACAGCGGCTTGTACCCAGGCCCGCCTTCGTCGAGCAAGTGCACGGTGTCCGGGCCCTTGGGTTGCAGCCACCATTGCACGTCGTGCAGCGCCGCAAAGTCGCGCAGGCGCTGGGCATCGTTGGGGCTGATGGGCGCCAGGTTGCGCAGCACCAGCGCGGTGACACGCTCACCCGCGGCCAACTCAATCTGCGGCATCTGCTCGCGCAGTTCCATGCTGCCAATGAGCTCACGCAACGGCATCAGCATGGCACTCACTTTGGCCGGTAGCACGGGGCACACCTGCATATCGGCCACGTAGCGCGACTTGCGTTCGTGAAAGCCGATCAGCACCGTGCCCTTCTTGTGCACATAGCGCACCGAAAGCCGCGCCCGGTCTCGATAGCCCCAGGCCGGGCCTTCAATCGGCCGCAGCAGCGTTTGCGCCTTCACCTTGGCCAGGTGCCACAGGTTGTCTTCCATCACCCGCTGCTTCACAGCCACCTGCGCGGCCGGGTGCAGATGCTGCATCTTGCAACCGCCACACGCACCCGGGTGCAGCCCGAAGTGCGGACAACCCGGGCGCACACGTTGCGAGCTTTCGCGCGCCAGCGCCGACATCTGGCCCGCTTCCCAGTTGTTCTTCTTGCGCGACACATTCACGCGCACCCGCTCACCCGGCAAGGCGCCTTCGATGAAGACCACCTTGCCCTGCCCTTCGGTCAGCGGATCACCTTGTTCGTCAACGTTGGGGCGGTGCGCCACGCCCTGCGCTTCCAGGTCGAGCGACTCGACCTCCAGCCAATCAAAACCTGAGCTCATGGTCAGGATTATCCCGGCGCCGCGAAGGCGTTTGGCAGCCGCGTGGTGGCAGCCCGAACCTGGCTTCTGCGCGGCCTCAGAACAAAGCGTCGCGGTCGACACCGCGGCGGGCCAGGCTGCGCTTGAGCTTGACCAAGGCTTCTTGCTGAATTTGCCGCACCCGTTCGCGCGTCAATTGCAATTGCACCGCCAGGTCTTCCAGGGTCTGCGGTTCACGGCCGTGCAGGCCGTAGCGGCCGGTCAACACCTCGCGTTCACGGGCGCTCAGTTGCGCCAGGCCGCCTTCCAGCAAGGCTTGCGCTTCTTCGCCCAGGCGCTGGCCCAGCGGGTCTATGACCTGGTCGTCGGCCACCTGTTCGAGCATCGATTCACCGGCCTCACCGCCGTGTCTTTCGTTGGGCAGATCCAGCGACGTGGGTTGTTCGGCCAGGTGCAGCAGTTCGGCCACCCCTTGCGCCGGCCGGCCCAGCAGGCAGGCAATGTCTTCGGCGCTGATGTTGCGCTCGCCACCATGCTGCGCTTCCAGCGTGCGGCGCGCTTTCAGCACCTGGTTCAGTTCACGCACGACGTGCACCGGCAGGCGTATCAGCCGCGACTGGTGCATCAGCGCACGCTCTACGCCCTGGCGTATCCACCACGACGCATAGGTGGAAAAGCGAAAACCGCGTTCTGGATCGAACTTGGTGATGGCGTGCATCAGGCCCAGGTTACCTTCTTCGATGAGATCGGTCATCGGCAAACCGCGCCCCGTGTAGTGCTTGGCGATGCTGACCACCAGGCGCAGGTTGCGCTCAATCATCTGCTGGCGCGCTGCAAAGTCGCCAGCACGGGCCAGCAAGGCGGTGGCGTGTTCTTCGTCAGGGCTCAGCAGCGGGGCGCGGCGTATGTCGCGCAAGTAACTCTGCAGCGTGTTGCCGTGCTCGGCATCGCCGGCCAGCCAGGCCTGGGACACGCCGGCTTCAGCCCGTGCTGGAGCATCAAGTGCGTCGTGGCTGTTGTGCCGGTCAACAGGGGCGCCGGTTTCTTCTTCGGCCACCACAGCGGCCAGACCGGGTTCGTCGCCGGCCAGGTCTTCCGCGTCAGGCGCCGCGGCTTGCAGCGCCGCCAGCGCGGCCAGCGCCAGGCATGCCGCTTCGCCGGGGCTGACCGAGGGCGCTGGGGTGACCCGCTTGGCCATGCATGTGCCCCATCGTCACGCCGGCAATCGCTTTCACTGACGCGGCGGCAGCAACCGCGCCGGGTCCACGGGCTTGCCCTGGCGCCGTATCTCGAAGTGCAATTGCACGCGGTCGGCGTCGCTGGAACCCATCTCTGCGATCTTCTGGCCGCGCCGCACCACCTGCTCTTCCTTGACCAGCAGGGTCTGGTTGTGGGCATAGGCCGTCAAGTAGGTGGCGTTGTGTTTGACGATGACCAGGTTGCCATAGCCGCGCAGCCCGGCACCGGCATAGACCACGCGGCCGTCGGCGGCGGCCAGCACCGGGTCGCCGGGTTTGCCGGTGATGGCCAGGCCCTTGCTTTTGTTGTCGTCAAAAGGCGTGGCCACGGGGCCGGCAGCGGGCCAGGTCCAGTTCAGGTCTTCATCGCCTTCGCGTGCGGTGGCGGTGGCCGCTGGCGGCGTTGCGGCAGCGCCCGAGGCTGCACCGGCCGGCGGTTTGGCAGCGTCCAGCGGGCGGCTGTCGACACGGCCGGCCGCCGCCACGGGGCGGGTGCTGACGCCGTTGGTATCGGCACCCGGCGGCAGCACGCGCAGCACCTGGCCGACTTCGATCAGGTTGGCGTTTTCCAGCCCGTTCCAGCGTGCGATGTCGCGCCAGTTCTGGCCGTTGTCCAGGCCGACGCGGATCAGTGTGTCGCCGGCTTTCACGGTGTAGTAGCCGGGCTTGCCGGCGTTCTCGGCGCCCGGTGGCAGCGGCTTGCCCGCTGCCGCATCGGGCGGCGCCACAGCGACGCTGCCCGTGCCACCGGCAGCCGTTGGCGCAGCGGCCACGGGCGCGGGCGCTGCGGGCTTGACGGCGCCGGGCTTGCGGTCTTCCACCGGCGCGCGTTGCGTGGGTGAAGCGCAAGCCGCCAGCAGCACCAGAGCGGCCAGCATGCCCCAATGGGACTGGGACCGGCGCCGGGCGTGGGGGCGGGCCAACGGGCCGGCAGGCAGGGGGATTTTCGTCTTCATTCAGCGCCAGATTTTAGGGGGACGAAATGCACGGCATCGCTGCAGTGGCGCAGCAGGCCATCGGGTTGCCGGTCTATGACCAGCAGCACCTGGCCACCGCGTGTGGCATCTTGCACCGGCGCCACCAGACGGCCGCCCACCGCCAGCTGGTCCAGCCAGGCTTGGGGCAGATCATCACCCCCGGCGGCGGCCACGATGCTGTCGTAAGGCGCGCGCGGCGCATGGCCCAGGCGGCCGTCGCCATAGACCAGGCGCAGATCACCGCCGCGGCTCTCGGCCAGGTTGGCGCGGGCCTTGTCGTGCAGGCCTTTCAAGCGTTCGATGGAGACCACGCTGCGGCCCAGCAGCGCCAGCAGCGCCGCCTGGTAGCCGCAGCCGCTGCCGATTTCCAGCACCCGGCCCAGGTGGCCTTGCGCGCGTGCTGTCGTACCTTCAAACAGCAGTGACAGCATGCGCGCCACCACCGATGGTTTGCTGATGGTTTGCTGCAAGCCTATCGGCAGGCTGGTGTCTTCGTAGGCCTGGGTGGCCAGCGCGGTGTCGACGAACAGGTGGCGTTGCACCGTCGCAAACGCCTGCAGCACCGCTTCGTGGCGTATGCCGCCGGCCCGCAGGCGCTGCACCATGCGCTGGCGCACGGCGGCCGAATCCAGCCCCACGCCGCGCGGCGCGCCATGGCCGGCAGCCACTGTGGCGGCGGCTTGCGCGGCGTGTTGCGCAGCGTGTGCGAGCGGGGCTTGCGGGCGCAGCACTTCGGTGGTGCCGGCGCGTGTGCGGGCATGCACACGTTCCAACGCCAGCGGAAAGCGCGGCGCACGCGTCATGCCGATGTGCCGCGCGGGGACGTTGCGGCCAGGCGCGCGGCCCAGGTGCCGTGGGCGGCGTGGTCGGTCAGGTCGACCTGCAATGGCGTGATGGATATATAGCCTTGCGCCACGGCGTGGAAGTCGGTGCCTTCACCGCATTCGCGTGCATCACCGGCCGGGCCTATCCAGTAGATGGGATCGCCACGCGGGCTGGTCTGCTGGATGACGGGCTGGCTGGCGTGGCGCCGGCCCAGGCGCGTCACCCGCCGCGGCAACTGCGCCGCGTCGGCCCGGTTCGGAATGTTCACGTTCAGCAGCCAGGGCGTGCCCCCCAGTGGTGCTTGGGCCAGCACTTCTTCGATCACCGCGCGCGCTGCCGCGGCGGCGGCATCCAGCTCGCCCCAACCCTTCTCTGCCTGCGAAAACGCAATCGCCGGAACGCCGAACAAATAGCCTTCCATGGCCGCGGCGACGGTGCCCGAATACAGCGTGTCGTCGCCCATGTTGGCGCCGTTGTTGATGCCTGACAGCACCAGATCGGGCCGGTGGCCCAGCACGCCCGTCAACGCCACATGCACGCTGTCAGAAGGCGTGCCATTGACGACATTGAAACCCTGCACATGCTCGCCCCGTGCCTTGAAGATGTTCAACGGCCGGCCCAGCGTCAAGGCGTTGGACGTGCCGCTGGCGTTTTGCTCGGGGGCGAAAACGTCGATCTGCCCCAGCCCTTGGCAGGCCTGCACCAGTGCGGCCAGGCCGGGTGCGAGATAACCGTCGTCATTGGCGATGAGAATGCGCATCCTCGCATTGTAGGGAGCACCTGCTGCGCCCCAGCATGGCCCGGCCCAGGAATTGCTCGTGTGGCTTGCATCCACCGACACCAGGCCTGCCCCGCAGTTCAAACCGACCCATGCCCACCGCCCAGCCGATTGTCCAATCCACCACCAGCCCGACCACATCCAGCCGCATTGCCGTACGCCACAGCGGCATCCACGGCCTGGGTGTTTTTGCCACCGCACGCCTTGCCGCCGGCATGTTGATAGGCGACTACGAAGGCCGCCGCTACAGCGCCAACGAAGCCGCCACGCGCGACTGGGACCACGCGCTGACGTATGTCTTCGGTGTCTCAGACGGTTCACTGATCGACGGCGCGGAGGGCGGCAACGCGACGCGGCACATCAACCATTCCTGCATGCCCAACTGCGTGGCCTACGAAGTGCCGGGCGCCGACGGCATGCTGCGCATAGAGATCGAAGCGCTGAAGGCGATTGCCGCGGGCGCCGAACTGCTGCTGGACTACAGCCTGAACGTCGAGCAGGCGCTGCCACAGGACTACCCCTGCCACTGCGGTGCGCGACAGTGCCGCGGTACCTTGATCGCAGTCAGCGCTTGAAGCGGCGTGCTGCGCGCGGGAGGATGTCCGCGAGCGTGCGCGCGGGCTTGACCAGGTGCGTCAAACGCTCAGCCCAGCTCAGGCCCGGCCTTGATGCCTGTCGTTTTTTGAGGTGGTGCCGGTGAACGGAATCGAACTGTTGACCTTCGCATTACGAATGCGCTGCTCTACCAACTGAGCTACACCGGCTTGTTCACAACGTGCGCAGCAACACCGCGTTTTCAAGTGTCACTGAACAGCCGATGATGATATCTCAACACGCCCTGCAGCCCAGGCAGATCGCGGCCGACCAATGCGCCACCGGCCCCTGAACCTGCGCCAACTGTTGCACGAAACACGCTGGCACCGTGCCTGGCGCGGGCCGCTGACCGTGCTGTGGTTGGTGGCGCTGCCGCACCGGCGCTGGCTGCCTGTTGGAGGCGGATTGCAGAAAAAAACGAAAAGATGAAAAATTAGCGGCGGTGGCTCACGCTATGAGCCACCCGGGCCGGAAACTGCTGCCATTCCCCGGGCATTGGGCACGGGGTGCGGATGGAGATGCAGATGAACCAGGCCACACTCGAACTCATTGCCGGCCCGATTGCCGGCACGGATGCCGGCGCGGATGCCGGCCCGATTGCCGGCAGCCCCCGAACCGCTGGCGCAGAGGCCCTAGACGCCACGGGTTTCGATATCGGCTGGGACCACGCCCACCACGGCCTGGTGCCTCTGCCCGAACTGCTGCTGGACGGCACGCCGCTGGGCCAGGGCTGGCGCGCCGGCAAGGCCGTGTTTGGCCACCGCACACTGACCAACAACCGCGCCACCCGCCAGTGGCTGGCCTTGCGCGTACAGGCCTGGCGCGAAGGCATCGCGTTCGAGGCGCAGCAGGTGACGGCGCACTACGTGGCGCAATTGCACACCGAACGCTGCCCCGTGCTGCGCACGCCGTTGGGCGGTGCCGCCGGCCAGCCCGACGCCGCCGTCATCGAACGCCTGAACCCGCATGCTGGCTATGCCGCAGGCAACCTGGTGGTGATGAGCCAAAGCGCCGCGCTGGCCCGCGCTGGCGTGGATGTGCTGCAAGCGCTGCGCCGCGCCCGGCGCGCCCACGACACGGGTGAGGCCGTGCAAGGGCTGAACGCCGCTGCCTGGTTTCGGCTCGCCACGCTGCGCGCCTATGCGACGCCGCTGCCCTTTCATGAAGCCGCGCGGCTGCCGCTGGCGGTGCTGCCGCCCAACCGCGTGCGTTTGCTGAACGCCGTGCAGGGTTTGCAGGCGCTGCTGACAGTGCTGTTCACCGCCCCGGGCTGGAGCGCCCGCAGCCGCGCATTGGCCGCGCTGCTGCCGGAACACACGCTGCGCCACGACTTCAATCTGTTCATCGGCGCGCTGGCCCCGCGCGTGCTGGAAGCGGGGCCCAACCCCCAGGCGCTGCGCCATGCACTGGAAGACGCCTGGCTGCACGAGCGGGTGCAGCGGCGCTGGCAACACTTCGTGCTGAGCCTGGGCGAGGTGGCCGCCGCCACCTTGCTGGAACGCGCGGCTGCCGAAGGTCTGGCCGGTGTGCGCACCCTGCACCACGAAACCGAACAAGCCACCGAAGGCTGGGCGCTGGCCGAAGCAGGGCGCGCGCCGCAGGGCTGGCGCAAGCCGGCCTTGGCGCCCTGGCAGCACAAGCCCGGGCGGGCGCTGCACGCGGCTTGCTGAACGCGCCGCTTCAGCGTGGTGGTTTCGCCCGCACCCGCGCAGGCACCACCACCGCCGGCAGCCCGCCCAGGAACAGCGCGGTCACCACCGGCGCCAGCGTCTCGTGGGTCAGCGCGCCGCCGGCCTTCAGCCAGGTGAAGGTCCAGTTGATCATGCCGAACAGCAGCAGGGCCAGCGGCGTGTGCAGCCCGGCCGCCCGCAAATCGGGGCGCAACGCCGCCACTGCCTGCGCAAAGGCCGCCACCACGCGCCGCTGCGCAGCCAGCACGGCATGGCGGTCGGCTTCGGCGAGGAACTTCACGTCTTCGGTCAGCACCCGGTGTTCGTGTTCGGCCCGCGCGTAGGCCTGCATGAAGCGTTGAATCAGCGCCGGCAAGTGGGCCTGCGGCGCCAAGCCCTGGGCAGCCACCGCCTGCACCAGTGTTTCAAGCCGCGCCACATGGCCGGCGGTGATCTGCAGCAGCAGGCCCTGCTTGTCGCGCACGTAGTGGTAGAGCGTGGCCTTGCTGACACCACACGCCGCCGCGACATCGTTCATCGTCGCGGCGGTGTAGCCGCGGCTGGCAAAGAGTTGTGCGGCGGCGGCCAGGATATGCTCGCGTTGGTCGTCAAAACCGGCTGAACGGGGGCGGGCCATCAGCGCGCGCCGGGCCGTCCCAAGCAAGCTGACATCCCCCTCGGGGGGCAGCGAGCGAAGCGAGCTTGGGGGTCCATATTCAGCGTTCATCAAACGACAGCACCACACGCTCGGTCAACGGATGGGCTTGGCAGGTCAGCACAAAGCCGGCCTGCAATTCGGCAGGTTCCAGCGCGAAATTGCGGTCCATGCGCACCTGGCCTTCCAACACCCGGGCGCGGCAGGTGGCACACACACCGGACCTGCAGGAATACGGCATGTCCAGCCCCGCCCGCGTGGCCGCGGCCAGGATGCTTTCATCACCGAGCGCAAAAGGCACTTCACGCGCCAGGCCGTCGCGCACGATGCGCACGCGGGCATGGGGCGCATCACCTGCGTGCGCAGCGTGTGCGGGCCTGTCCTTCAATCTGTCCGCGATGGCGGGCGGGAGACCAAAACGTTCGATATGGATGGCTGCTGGCGCCACGCCCGCGGCCCACAAGGCGGCTTCCACCTCGTCGTTCATCGCATGCGGGCCGCAGACGAACACTGCGTCCACTTTGCCAGTTAGCCGCAACACCGTGGCCAGCTTGTGGGCGTCGATACGGCCGCTGTTCAACGTTGAATCCACCGCTTCCTGGGAAAACACCGTGTGCAACGACAAGCGTGTCAGATACCGATTTTTCAGGTCTTCCAGTTCTTCCTTGAACATCGTGCTGGCGGCGCTGCGGTTGCCGTAGACCAGCGTGCAGCAGGCTTGCGGGTCGTCGGCCAAGATCGCTTTCAAGATCGCCAGGATGGGCGTGATGCCGCTGCCCCCGGCGACCAGCAAAACGCGCCGCGGGCGCTGCGCCAGCGCGGCGCCAAAGCGGCCTTGCGGCGGCATCACGTCCAGCACATCACCGGCACGCGCCTGGCTGTGCAACCAGCCGCTGAACACACCGCCGGGCACGCGCCGCACGCCCACACGCAGGCCGTCGGCGGGCCCGGCGCAGATCGAGTAAGAACGGCGCTCCTCCTGGCCGCCGACGCTGCCCCGCAGCGTCAGGTATTGGCCGGGCTCGAAGCGGTACAGCGCTTCCCATTCGGGGGGCACATCAAAGGCCAGCACCAGCGCGTCATCGGTTTCGTTGTGGACGCTGCGCACGCGCAGCGAATGAAATTGCAGCAGGCTCACAGCGGCTTGAAATGCTCAAAGGGCTCGCCGCAGGCGCGGCAGCGGTGCAAGGCCTTGCAGGCTGTGCTGCCGAAGGCCGACAAGCGTTCGGTATCGGCGCTTTCGCAGCGCGGGCAGGCCAGATTGCGCGGACGAATGTGCACGGTGTTGTTCACGCGGCCCGGCGGCGCAATGCCATACACACGCAGCTTCTCGCGGCCTTGTTGACTGATCCAGTCGGTGGTCCAGGCCGGGGCCAGCCGGTGGCTCACGCGCACCGGGCCCAGGCCCTCGGCGTGCAAGGCTTGCTGCACACTTTGCGCGATAACCTCAGTGGCCGGGCAGCCGCTGTAGGTGGGCGTCAGCACCACATGCACGCCGCCTTCGGCTTGCACATGCACTTCACGCACGATGCCCAGGTCGCACAGGCTCAACACCGGCACTTCGGGGTCGGGCACGGTGGCCAACACGGCCCAGGCTCGGGCTTTGAGAGCCTCGTCGGCCAGGGTCGCGTCCATCACCAGCGCCCGCCCGGAAACTGGCGCTGCAAAGATTGCATTTCGGCGAGTATGAAACCCATGTGTTCGCTGTGTCGGCCCTGGGTGCCGGTGCTGATGAAGGGCGACTCGGCGGGCAGCGGCAGCCGTGCTTCATCAAACACTGCGGCCACCTCGGCCTGCCAGGCGGCGCGCAGGCTGCTGCGGGCAGGGCCAAGGCCGGTGTCCAGCGCGGCGGTGTCCACGGCGTCGCTGGCAAACATCTCGCGCGTGTAGGGCCAGGCACGCGCCAGCGCGGCCTGCAAACGCAGCGCCGATTCGGCCGTGCCATCGCCCAAACGCAGCACCCAGTCGCCTGCATGTTGCTGGTGGTAACGCGCTTCTTTCAAAGCCTTGCCGGCGATGGCGGCCACGGTCTCGTCAGATGAAGTGCCCAGCGCCGACCACAGTGCCTTCAGCCAGCTGGCGAGCAGGAAATTGCGCAGCACCGTGTCAGCGAAATCACCGCCTGGCGCGTGCGCGCCGGCCTTGCGCAGGGGCTGCTCCACCAGCGTCAGGTTGAAGAACTGGCGTTCGTCGCGCAGAAAAGCCAGCGCGTCTTCAGTCAACACGGCGGGCCGGCCCTGCCCCTCCAAGTGAGCGGCATGCGTCAGCAGCGCCCGTGCCTGGCCCAGCAGGTCGAGTGCCATGTTGGTCAGCGCAATGTCTTCTTCCAGCACCGGCCCGTGGCCGCACCACTCGGCCAGGCGCTGGGCGTGGATGAGGCAGGTGTCGGCCACGCGCAGCAGGTATTGCACGGCGGGTGTGACTTGCAGACGTATTGAAGCGGCGCTGGCGTCTTTGCTGATGTTCATGGCCGGCCGCGCTACAGATGGTCCACGGCCTGCGGCAGCACGTAGAAGCTGGGATGGCGGTAGACCTTGTCTTCCATCGGATCAAAGTACATGGCCTTATCGGTGGGGTCGCTGGCGGTGATGTCGCTGCTGCGCACCACCCACACGCTGGTGCCTTCCTGGCGGCGCGTGTAGACATCGCGCGCCAGTTGCACGGCCATCCTGGCGTCGGCGGCGTGCAGGCTGCCGCAGTGTTTGTGGTCCAGGCCGGCCTTGGCGCGGATGAAGACTTCAAACAACGGCCACTCATCGCTGTCGTTGGTCATGCCGTCTGTTCCTTCTCGGCCTGCCTGGCCACCTGTTTGCGCGCTTGTTTGCTTGCATACGCCAATGCCGCTTCACGCACCCAAGCCCCTTCATCCCAGGCCTTGACACGCGCCGCCAGCCGTTCCGTGTTGCACGGGCCATGGCCACCGACAACACGCCAGAACTCGTCCCAGTCCAATGGACCGAAGTCGTTTTGCCCCCGTTCGGCATTCCACTTCAACAGCGGGTCTGGCACCGTCACGCCCAGCACCTGGGCCTGCTGCACGGTGGCGTCCAAGAATTTCTGCCGCAGCGCGTCGTTGCTCAGGCGCTTGATGCCCCAGCGCATGCTTTGTGCGGTGTTCGGGCTGTCGGCGTCGGGCGGGCCGAACATCATCAGGCTGGGCCACCACCAGCGGTTCACAGCGTCCTGCACCATGTCGTGCTGGGCAGCCGTGCCTTCTTTCATCATCACCAGCAGCGCATCGAAGCCCTGGCGTTGGTGGAAGCTTTCTTCGCGGCAGATGCGCACCATGGCGCGCGCATACGGCGCGTAGCTGCAGCGCGTCAGCGGCACCTGGTTCATGATGGCCGCGCCGTCTACCAGCCAGCCGATGACGCCGATGTCGGCCCAGCTCAGCGTGGGGTAGTTGAAGATGCTGCTGTACTTGGCCTTGCCGCTGTGCAGCGCGTCGAACATCTGGTCGCGGCTGGTGCCGAGCGTCTCGGCCGCGGCATACAGGTACAGGCCGTGGCCGCCTTCGTCCTGAATCTTGGCCAGCAGAATGGCCTTGCGTTTGAGTGTCGGTGCGCGCGTGGCCCAGTTGCCTTCGGGCAGCATGCCGACGATTTCGCTGTGCGCGTGCTGGCTGATCTGCCGCACCAGCGTCTTGCGGTAATGCTCGGGCATCCAGTCCTTGCCTTCGATGAATTCGCCGTTGGCGATGCGGGCCTCGAAGCGTGCTTCCAGCCGTGCTTCGTCGGCGCTGCGCAAGGCCTTGCGTTCTTCGGCCGGGGCGGTATCCATGGCTTGGGTGTACATGCTTTTTTCCTGTTAGCTGCAAATGACCTTGCTGAACCTGGCGGCGCTTCAGCCAGGCCGCTGGTCGACAACGCGCCGGGCCTTGCCCACCAACGTGCGCTCGATGCTGTCGGGCAAGCCGACGTCGACGCGCGTGCTGACACCGACCAGCGTCTTGATACGCTGCTGCAATTCGCGCGCAATAACGTCGCGGTCGGCGTGCATGTGCGCCGGCGTCACCTCGCAGCGCACCGTCACTTCGTCCAGCAGCGCTTCACGCGTCACCACCAACTGGTATTGCCCTGACAACGCGCCGTGCTGCAACACCAGTTCTTCAATCTGCGTCGGAAAAAGATTCACGCCGCGGATGATGAGCATGTCGTCGCTGCGGCCTACGATCTTGCCCATGCGGCGCATGCTGCGCGCGGTGGGCGGCAGCAGCCGCGTCAGGTCGCGTGTGCGGTAGCGGACGACGGGCAGCGCCTGCTTGGTCAGCGTCGTGAAGACAAGTTCGCCTTCGACCCCATCGGGCAAGACAGCGCCAGTTTCCGGGTCGATGATTTCCGGGTAGAAATGGTCTTCCCACACCACCGGGCCGTCTTTCGTTTCCACGCATTCACTGGCCACGCCGGGGCCCATGACTTCGCTCAGGCCGTAGATGTCCACCGCATCGATATCGGCGCTGGCTTCGATGTCGCGGCGCATGGCTTCAGTCCACGGCTCAGCGCCGAAGATGCCGACCGCAATCGACATCGCCCGCGGGTCTTTGCCCTGGCGGCGAAATTCTTCGACGATGACCTGCATGTAGCTGGGCGTGACCATGATGATGTCGGGGCGGAAATCCTCGATCAGCTGGACCTGTTTTTCGGTCTGGCCGCCGCCCATCGGCACCACGGTGCAACCCAGGCGTTCGGCGCCGTAGTGCGCGCCCAGGCCGCCGGTGAACAGGCCGTAGCCATAGGCCACATGCACGATGTCACCGGCACGGCCACCGGCGGCGCGAATGCTGCGTGCGGCCAGGTCGGCCCAGGTGTCGATGTCGCCCTGTGTATAGCCGACCACCGTGGGCTTGCCCGTGGTGCCGCTGCTGGCGTGGACACGCACCACCTGTGCGCGGGGTACGGCAAACATGCCGAAGGGGTAGTGCGCGCGCAAGTCGGCTTTGTTGGTGAAAGGGAACTTGGCCAGGTCGGCAAGCTGCTTGCAATCAGACGGGTGCAGGCCCGCGGCATCGAAGGCCTGGCGGTAGTGCGCCACGTTGTTGTAGGCGTGTTGCAGCGTGTGCTGAAGGCGCTGCAACTGCAACGCTTGCAGTTCGTCGCGGCTGGCGCGTTCGATGGGCTCCAGATCGCCCGCGGCGGCTGTTTTCACCGGCATGCTCAGGCCTCTTTCTCGGCTGCGCCGATGCTGCCGGGCTTGCCTGGCTTTCCAACCGGCAAACCCGGCACCACAGCCTGGCCCTTGAGCGTGTAGGAACGGCCGCGAAACGCCGCCACCGCTTGGCCCTGCTGGTTGTGCACGGCCACGTCGTAGACACCCGTGCGGCCGGTGCGGCTGACTTCCTGTGCCGTGGCCGTGAGCACATCGCCCAGCTTCGCAGCCTTCAGCAGGTTGACATCAAAACCTGCCGCCACAGTGGCCTCGTTGTAGGCGTTGCAGGCAAAGGCAAAAGCACTGTCGGCCAGCGTGGTGACAAGCCCGCCGTGGCAGATGGCGTGGCCATTGAGCATGTCTTGGCGCACCACCATCACCAGCGTGGCGCTGCCCGGGGCTATGGCTTGCACCGCCATGCCCAACGCGCGACTGGCACGGTCTTCGCGCCACAGGGCGTCGCGTGTGGCTTCGGCGACCTGCTGCGGCGTCATCAGCGGTCCTTGAACAGCGGTGGCCGTTTGGCGAAAAACGCCATCACGCCTTCGGCAAAATCAGGCTGGCGGCCCAGTTCGCGCTGCGTATCGGCTTCCAGCGTCAGCGCGTCCGCGAACGCCATCGGCGCGGCAGCGTCCAGCGCGCGGCGGGTCTCGGCCAGGGCTTTGACAGGCATTGCAGCCAGCCGGGTGGCCAGGGCCAGCGCGCTGTCCATCAAGGCCGCGTCGTCCACGCACTGCCAGATCAAACCCATGCGCTGCGCTTCTTCGGCCGGCAGCCTGTCGCCCGTCATCGCCAGACCCAAGGCGCGAGCGCGGCCGACCAGCCGCGGCAGCAGCCAGGTGCCGCCGCAATCAGGCACCAAGCCTATCTTGCTGAAGGCCTGGATGAAGCTGGCGCTGCGGGCGGCCACCACCAGGTCACAGCACAGCGCCAAGTTGGCGCCGGCGCCGGCGGCCACACCGTTGACCGCGGCCACCACCGCTACGGGCATGCTGCGGATGCGCGTGGCCAGGGGCCGATAGAAGCGTTCGATGACAGCGCCGACATCGACGTTGCCGGTCATGGCGGGATCGCTCAAATCCTGCCCGGCGCAGAAGCCACGCCCACTGCCGGTGATGAGTACCGCGCGCACCGCAACGTCTTCGGCTGCGGCGTTCAATGCCGGCAGCAGCAAGCCGTGCATTTCGGCCGTAAGGCTGTTCAGCGCGGCCGGGCGGTTGAGCGTGATGACACGCACCGCGCCCGTGGTGCTGACAAGGATCGAGGCTTCGGGCATCGGGTTGAACTCCTGCACGGATTTTGAAAATTCGCAGTTAATCGACCAATCGGTCGGCTAATTCTAGAAGCCCGGATACCGGAGTCGGACCTGGGACAATCCCGCCCCTGTGAATGCACCCACCCCGCCCCGCCTGATCCTGCTCGCCCCGATGGAAGGCGTGCTTGACCACAGCCTGCGCGACGTGTTGACCCGTGTCGGCGGCATCGACCGCTGCGTGTCGGAATTCATACGCATCACCGACCAGCTGCTGCCGGCGCGCGTCTTCACGCGCCTGATGCCCGAACTGCACCACGGCAGCCGCACGCCGGCCGGCACGCCGGTGCGTGCGCAGCTTCTCGGCTCAGACCCCGCCTGCCTGGCCGACAACGCCGCGCTGCTGGCAGCGCTGAAGCCTGCCGGCATCGACCTGAATTTCGGCTGTCCGGCCAAGACCGTGAACCGCCACCGCGGCGGCGCCGTGCTGCTCGACGAGCCGGGGCTGGTGCACGACATCGTGGCCGCGGTGCGGCGCGCGGTGCCGGCCGATGTTCCGGTGTCGGCCAAGATGCGGCTGGGCCACCATGACGACAGCCTGATGCTGGACAACGCCGCGGCCATAGCCAGTGCCGGGGCCAGCGAACTGGTGGTGCATGCGCGCACCAAGCTGCAGGGCTACAGGCCGCCGGCGCATTGGGACCGTATCGCGCTGATACGCCAGGCGGTGAGCATCCCCGTCATTGCCAACGGCGAGGTCTGGACGCTGGCCGACGCGCAGCGCTGCATGCTCGAGACCGGCTGCGACGCGCTGATGCTGGGCCGCGGCCAGTTGTCAGACCCCGGCCTGGCGCTGGCGCTGCGTGGCCGCACAGCGCCGACCTGGGACGAACTCCTGCCACAGTTGGCGTTGTACAGCCGCCTTGTCGCAGCGCGCGTGGCGCCACGCCACCGCGGTGGCCGCATCAAGCAGTGGCTGAACATGCTGCGCCGCCGCCACCCGGCTGCGCAACAGGCCTACGAAGCGGTGCGCACGCTGAACGACGCGGCCGACATCGAACATTTGCTGTTCCACTTGCCCGCCCTGGCTGAGGCGGCTTGAAGCATCTTCACCCCGTTGCGAGGGTCGGGCCGTATCAGTGGCAGTGAGACACTGCCCGCGCCCATGGACGAGCCCACGGACGACCACCTGATGCGCGCCTTCGCAGCCGGCGATGGCGCCGCGTTTGAGCGCCTGTACAGCCGCCACCAGGCCGCGCTGTACCGCTTTGTGCGCCGCCTGCTGGGCAGCCATGCGGCGACGCAGGCCGACGAAGTGTTTCAGGACACCTGGCTGCGCGCCATCCAGGCCCGCCACGGCTGGGCGCCGCAGGGTGCCAGCTTTCGCACCTGGCTGTGTACGCTGGCCCACCACCGCGCGGTGGACTGTTTGCGCAAGACCGGGCGTGAAGTCAGCAACACGCGTGACGATGACAGGGGTGAAGGCAGCGGTGAAGGCACCGAGCCGCTGCAACCCGAAGGCCAACCCTGGGCCGCCTGGCCGGCCGCAGCCGTTGCCCCACAAGCCGACGACCGCGCTTTCTGGCGCGCCGCTGGGCAGCGGCTGCTGGACTGCCTGGACGGCCTGCCGGTGGCGCAGAAATCGGCCTTTCTGCTGCAACACGAAGACGGCCTGAGCGTGGCCGAGGTGGCGCAGGCTTTGGAGGTTGGTTTCGAGACCGCGAAGACGCGGCTGCGTTACGCGATGAGCCGGCTGCGTTTGTGCATGGGCGCCTACCTGCCGGCGCCAGGGGCGGCATCGTGAACAGCGAGAACGTCGGGGCCGACGCCCACCTGCGCGCCGCGTTGCGCCATGCGCCCGATGCAGACATCGGCGCGCCGGACTATCTGAGCGCGCAGATCATCGCCGCCGGCCACCGTGCCGCCGCCGAAATGGCGGCGCAGTCGCGCCGCAAGCCACGCTGGTGGCACACACCTTGGGCGTTAGGGGGTTCGGGTGCCTTTGCCACGCTGCTGCTGGCGGGTTTTCTGGGCCTGCTGTGGCGCGGCGAGACCCCCGGCCCGGCGCGCGAAGAAGCGCCCGCGGCAGCAGCGCCTGCAAGCGCAGTGCTTGCACAGGAACCGGCGCAAGCCGCTGCGCCAGTGGCCGCCGCGCCGGCGCCACGAATGCGCGCTGCCGAGCTGGGCGCGCAGGGCCGCGCGGTCCCGCATCCGGCCACCCGCACCGCGGCTGCAGCGCCCCCGGCCGAGGCCGCGCCGGACACCACCAGCGCCGCGCCCGCGGCGCAGCCCGACGCCAGGGTGGCGCTGGGCGTCGCGGCCCCAGCGCCCGCCGCGTCGGTGTCTGCGCCCATGCCTGCCCCCATGCCTGCTGCTGCCCCTGCTGCTGCCCCTGCCGCTGGCCCCGCCTTCACACCGCCGCCGCCTGCCCCGGCCGCCGTATCGGCCATGGCCGATGCCGCCGGTGCCACACAAGTCGAGCGTCAGGCCCTGGCCGCGCAGAGCGCCGAGGCGCCACGCGCGCTGCGTGCGGCACCGCGCCCTGAAGCGCCATGGCTGGCCGCCTTGGCCGCAGGCCCGGCCGTGCAATGGCGGCTGGACGGTGTCGAGCGCCCCGCCCCTTCCAGCTGGCTGCATGCGCTGGCCACGCAGGCCCAAGGCCGCTGGGCGTCATCGGCCAACGCGCCCGCCGCGGGCGAACGCAATGTGCAGTGGCAGCAAGGTGAGCGCGTGCTGGGCCGACTGTGGCTGAACGCCGAGCGGGTGCTGGCCTGCGATGCGCAGGCGCGCTGCCAGCAAGCGGTGCTGGCGCCAGACATGGCGCGCGAGCTGCTCAAGCACATGCCGCGCTGAGCAGCCTAACCATCTTTCAGCACGGCAGCGAGGCAAACAAGAAATAGCACTTCAGGCGCCGGTCACGGGTTCCGGTATCCCGCCCAGTGGTGCGGTCGGTTGTCGCCTTCAGTGCCCGTACTGTGCCACGCGCGCGCCGCGGCAAAGCGCCAAACAACCGGCCAACGACAGTTCACTTTTGCGCCCGCATTCAAACCGCGCCGAAGCGCTGTTCCAGGTAAGCCAGCAGCGTGCGCAGCGTCTGCGCTTCGCCCCCCACCGGCCGCCCAGGCCGGCTCTCGTTGTTCCATGCAAACAGGTCGATGTGTACCCAGTCCAGTGTGGCCGGCACAAAGTCGTTCAGAAACAGTGCGGCGTTGATGGCGCCGGCCAGCGCGCTTTTGCCGGTGTTGACGATGTCGGCAATGTCGCTTTCGATGCCGCCGTGATAGTCGCGCCACAGCGGCATGTGCCACAGCGGGTCGCGCAGCGCCAGGCCGCGGTCCACCAGGTCACGCGCCAGGTCCATGCGGTGGCAGAACAGCGCCGGCAACTGGGCCCCCAAAGCCACGCGCGCGGCGCCGGTCAGCGTGGCCATGTCGATCATCAGCGCGGGCTTGCTTTCGGCGCCGTAAGCCAATGCGTCGCAAAGAATGACGCGACCTTCGGCGTCGGTGTTGCCGATCTCGATGTGCAGGCCGGCCCGCGTCTTGAACACATCACCGGGCCGGTAGGCGTTGCCGGCGATGGCGTTTTCCACCGCCGGAATCAACAGCTGCAGCCGCACCGGCAGCTTCAGCGCCATCACCATCTGCGCCAGGCCCAGCGCGTTGGCTGCACCGCCCATGTCTTTCTTCATCCAGCGCATGCCATCAGCGCCCTTGATGTTGAGCCCGCCGGTGTCGAAGCACACGCCCTTGCCGACAAGGCAAAGCTTCGGGTGCTTGGGCTGGCCCCAGTTCAGCTCGATGAGCCGCGGCGCCCGGTCGGAAGCGGCGTCGGCCGCGCGGCCAACGGCGTGGATGGCCGGGAAGTTGGCGGCCAGCAGCTTGTCGCCCACCACCTGCTTGAAAGTGGCACCGTGCTGTTGGGCCACCAGCTTGACGGCCGCGGCCAATTGCCCCGGGCCCATGTGTTCGGCCGGCGTGTTGACGAGGTCGCGCGTCGACGCCGCAGCCGCGGCCACGATCAATGCGCGCTGCGTGGCGGCGTTCGATGGCAGGTGCAGCACCGCGGCCTCGCGTTTCGCGGGCTTGTACAGGTCGAAGGTGTAGCTGCCGAGTTCCCAAGACAAGGCCGCAGCGGCTTCGTCCATCGCCAGGCCCGGCGCGGCCAGGTGGTAGCGGCCCGGCGGCAGCGTCTTGGGCAAGGCCGAAAGCGCCCAGGGGTGGGTTGCATCGCGCACACCGGCCCACACGGCGGCCAGCGTGCCATCAGCGCCGGGCAACAGCGCGTGGCTGTCGGGCGCGCCGACAAAGCCCACGGTCTGCAACCAACGCCTGGCGGCCGGGTCCAGGCCGGCGCCAAGCGTGGCGAACTGGTTGCGGTCGGTGGTGTGCACGGGCACGCTGCCGCGGCCGGGTTTGGCGAGTTGAACGGTCATGGGAATGCGGCTTGAAGTGGTTGTGGCGACGGCGATTGTGTCGTCAGGCGTGGCGCGCCGCATGGCCGCAACCCCAGACCGCAACCCCAGACCGCAACCCCAGGCCGCAACCCCGCCGCAACGCCTGGCACCGCGCGGCTGTCGATTCACGCGGTAGCGTGCCCGCTTTGTCGCAGCCGGCGCGCGCGGCGGCCCCGATGCCGACAACATGCAGGCACTGCCTGTCCCTATCAGGCAGCAGAAAGCCCACCATGTTCAAGTTCATCATCCGCCCCGTCAAGAACCTGGCCGACGCCGTGCTGATGCCGCTGAAGGCGCTGTGGGTCATCGGTCTGACAGGCGCCATCAACGCCATGACCTACCACGGTCAGTGGTGGTTCAAATGGGTGGCCTTCGGCATGGGCATTGCCGTGCTGGTGGCCTGGGCCCGCGCGGCCAGAACGCTGCTGGTGCTGGCGCTGGTGGCCTGGGTGGGCATGAAAATCTACAAGCGCTACGGCGCCCCCGCGCGCCAGCAGTTTGACGACTGGGTGGCGCGTACGCAGCCACAGGCCGCGCAGGTGCTGCAGGCACTGCAGACACTGCGGGCGCCGGCGCCTTCAAGCGCCCCGAACCCGGGCCCGAGCGCGACCGTTTGAAACAACATCGCCGGCCCAAGCGCCGGCGTTGTTTGCAAATGGCCGACGCGTTCAGGCCGCCGTCGGCGCCGCGGTCGCCGTGGGCAGCGCCACCGCAGGCGCCGTGGCCGCCGCACGTTCCACATGCCAGTCCACCAGCCGACGCATGTTGCCCAGCGATACCCAGTGCAAGTGCACCAGCCCCAGCACGCCGCTGCGGTGCAGTTCGGCCACGACCGTGTCGGGAAGCTCGGTCATCTTCTTGTCGTCCACCGTCAAGAAACCGTCCACCGTGTGCTGGCGGCCGTCGGGCATGGTGGCGTCGAAACGCATCTCGCGCAGCACGTCCAATTCCAGCAGGCGCTTGCCGACCAGGCGGGTGCGCTGGATCTCGGCTTCCAGCTGTTCCAGGTGCGCCGACATCTCTTTCAGCAACGGTGCCTGCTCGCCGGCTTCGGTGAACAGCGCCTGGCCTTCCAGCACGCTGGTGCCGGGCCAGGCGGTGTCGACGCAAATGGCAAAACGGGCTTCATCGATACGCGCAATGCAAAACGGGTAGGCGCGCAACACCGCTGGCATGTACTGTGCGCGCCAGCGTTCGCCGGCCAGGTAGAGGTTCTCACCTTCGACGAGGCCGAAGACGGCGATGGGGGCGATGGCGTCGGTGCCATCGGTTTCCTTGCCGGCCTTCACGAACACGATGGGGAATTCGCGGCAGACCTCGCCGAATTCGGCGGCGGCCACAAACATCGCATTCAGCTTGTCGCCCACGCGCCAGTCGGTCAGCGGCAGTTTCAGCTTCAGGTTGCGGTGGGCCACACTGTCCAGCGCCGTGGGCTGCTTGTGCAGGTTCTGATTGATCAAGTCTTTTCTCCAGGGTTTTCTGTGCGGGACACCAGCACTTTGTCGACACGTTTGCCGTCCAGATCCACGACTTCAAAACGCCAGCCGTCCCATTCAACGGTGTCGGTGGTGCGTGGCAGCCGGCCCAGCAAAAGCATGATCATGCCAGCCAGCGTGTTGTAGCGGCCCCGGCCTTCTTCGGGCAGCTCTTTCATGTCCAGCCGGTCTTTCATTTCAGGCACCGGAATCAGGCCGTCGAGCAACCAGCTGCCGTCGGCGCGGCGCACGGCCCAGGCGTCTTCGTCGCTGGGCGCACCGAACTCGCCGGTGATGGCTTCGAGCAGGTCGCGTTCGGTGATGACGCCCTGCACCGCGCCGTATTCGTCGACGACGAAAACAAGGTCGGTGCGCGAGACGCGAAACTGCTCCAGCAATTCCATGCCCGACAAGGTTTCGGGCACGAACACGGCGGGCTGCATGTGTTCGGTGATGTCCAGCCCGCGACCGCTGGCCAGCGGTTGCAACAGCCGTGCGGCATTCAGCACACCCTGCACATCGTCCAGCGAACCGCGGCACACCGGAAAGCGCGAATGGCCGGCGGCGGAGATCGTGGCCAGCAGCGCTTCGGTGCTGTCGCTGACATCCAGCCAGACGATCTCGGCGCGCGGAATCATCATCGAACCGATCTGCCTGTCGTCCAGCCTGAACACATTGCGCACCATCTGGTGCTCTTGCGCTTCGATGACGCCAGCGTCCACGCCCTCTTCCAGACTGGCGGCAATTTCTTCGGATGTGACCGCCCGCGAAGGCCCGCCGCGTATGCCCAGCAGCCGCAATACCGTGGTCGTCGAAAAGCTCAACAGCGCGACCAACGGGCGCGCGGCCAGCGACAGCCAATTCATCGGCCGCGAGACCAGCCGGGCCACGGTTTCGGGGTAGATCTGGCCCACCCGCTTGGGCACCAGTTCGCCGAAGATGATGGTCAACACCGTGATCATGATGACCACCAGCGCGGTGGCACCAATGGCCGCGGCGCCGGGCTTCATCGGGAAGGTGTGCAACAGCCACTGCGCCACGGGTTCACTGAACGCCGCTTCGCCCACGATGCCGTTCATCACACCTATCGACGTGATGCCGATCTGCACGGTCGACAGAAACTTGGTCGGGTTGTCGTGCAGGTCCATCGCCGCCTGCGCGCCAGGATCGTCGTTTTCCACCATCACCTGCAGCCTGGCTTTGCGGCTGGCGCTCAAAGCCATTTCCGACATCGCAAACAGGCCGTTGAGCAGGATCAGAAATACCAGCAGTGTGAAGTCCATGCGCGCCGCCGGTTGACTGTCTTGCCTGCGCAAGAACGGCCCGGCGGATGCTGTGAATCGGGGCGCGCGAGCGTAGCAGAATCAAGCCATGCAATACCTGGTGGGCGATGTGCAGGGCTGCGACCACGCGTTGCAGCAACTGCTGGCAGAACTGGATTTCTCGCCCTCGCGCGACCGGCTGGTGGTGCTGGGTGACCTGGTCAACCGCGGCCCGGCCTCACTGGCCGTGCTTCAGCGCCTGGCCGCGCTGGGCAGTGCCGCCACCTGCCTGCTGGGCAACCACGACCTGCACCTGCTGGCAGTGGCCCACGGCGTGCGCCCCGCAAGGCGCGGTGACACCCTGGCCGATGTGCTGCAAGCCCCTGGCTGCGAAGCCTGGATCGACTGGCTGCGCCAGCAGCCGCTGGCCCACATCGAAGCCGGCTGGCTGTGTGTCCACGCTGGCGTGGTGCCGCAATGGGATACCGCCCAGACACTGGCCCTGGCCGCCGAAGTGCAGGCCACGCTGCGTGGGCCTGGGTTGGCCGATTTCCTGGCCGTGATGTACGGCGACCAGCCCAGCCGCTGGGCCGACACCTTGCAAGGCGCAGAGCGCTGGCGCTTTGTCGTCAACACGCTGACCCGCATTCGTTTTTGCAGCGCCGATGGCACGCTCGATTTCAAAACCAAGGAGGGTGCAGCCGGCGCCCTGCCCGGCTTCCAGCCCTGGTTCGACGTGCCCGGCCGCCGCACCGCCGCACAGCCCATGGCCTTCGGTCACTGGAGCACGCTGGGCCTGGTCAACCGGCCCGACTTGCTGGGCCTGGACACCGGCTGCGTCTGGGGCGGCACACTCAGCGCCGCGCGCGTGGACGGCGGCCGGCGTGATGTCTTGCAGGTGCCCTGCGCGCAGGCGCAGGCCACCGGGCCCTAGAATCCGGCACGTCAGGAAGCGTGGCAGAGTGGTCGATTGCACCGGTCTTGAAAACCGGCGGCCCGCAAGGGCCCGTGAGTTCGAATCTCACCGCTTCCGCCAGGACGACGTTGCATGTGGTCTCACGGCACCCCGCCAATACCGCCTCCAATCCGCATGAATGCTGGCTTTCAGCCAAATTTGTTGCGTGCGGCCGTTTCACGGCGTACCATTTTATCGCACCAGAATTGATGGGTACGATGATGGGTACGGAAAACGGCGGAGGCTTTCGATGGGACGCAAGGCCAAAGAGTTGGGACCGCTTGCAGTAGGCCGGCTGGCGTCGCCTGGCCTTCACTTCGTCGGCGGCGTTGCAGGCCTGGCGCTTCAGGTCAATGACCGCGGCGCTCGCAGTTGGGTTCTTCGTGTTCAGGTCGGCGACAAGCGTCGCGACATGGGTCTGGGTGGGTTCCCGGATGTTTCGCTCGCCGGCGCGCGCGAGGCCGCGCGCGCGGCGCGTGCCAAGGTCAGGGACGGCATCGATCCGGTCGCCAATTCGCGAGCGCTGCGAAGCGCGATAAAAGCCGATCAGGCCCACGCCAAGACTTTCAAGTTCTGCGCGCTCGCATACATCGACACCCACGAGGCCGGCTGGCGCAACGCCAAACACGCGCAGCAGTGGCGCAATACGCTCGACACCTACGCCTACCCCCTCATCGGCGACTTGCTGGTGCGTGACATCGGACTACCGCACGTGCTGGCCGTGCTCGAACCGATCTGGACGAAGAAGACGGAGACCGCTTCGCGCCTGCGTGGCCGACTCGAATCAGTCCTGGATTGGGCCACGACGCGCGGTTACCGCGCGGGCCTGAACCCTGCCCGCTGGAAGGGCCACCTCGACACCGTGCTGCCAGCAGCGGGTACCGTGGCGAATGCGGGCCATCACAGCGCTTTGCCCGTCGGTGAGATCGGGGCCTTCATGAAGACGCTGCGCAGCCAGGCCGGCATGAGCGCGCAGGCGCTCGAATTCACGATCCTCACCGCCGCACGGTCCGGCGAGGTGCGCGGCGCACGCTGGACCGAAATCGACCTCGACACCGCGACGTGGACCGTGCCCGGCGAACGCATGAAGGCCGGCAAGGAACACCGTGTGCCGTTGTCGGATGCCGCGCAGGCCGTCCTCAACACCCTGCCCCACGAAGACCGCAAGGCACTGGTGTTTGCGTCGCCCCGTGGCGGCATGTTGTCGGACATGAGCCTGACCGCCGTGCTGCGCCGGATGAAAGTCGACGCCGTGCCGCATGGCTTTCGCTCCAGCTTCCGGGAGTGGTGCGCCGAGCGCACGAACTATCCCCGCGAAGTGGCCGAAATGGCGCTGGCACATGCCATCGGCGACAAGGTGGAAGCGGCGTACCGGCGAGGCGACCTGTTCGAGAAGCGGCGCCGGCTGATGAAGGACTGGGCCGTCTTCTGCGCGAATCCAGAAATCAGGAAGGGCAGCGTGATCTCGATAAAAGCTGCACGGCCCTGATGGTATCTTTTAGAGTACCATGTGATCGAGTTGCGAACCTACCTTACGGCCGATGAACGGGCGCCGTTTGACGAGTGGCTTGCAGCGCTGCGCGACGTGCAGGCCAGGGCGCGAATCAGAGCGAGGTTGGCACGGGTGCAAGCCGGCAATTTCGGTGACTTCAAGCCGTTGCAGGATGGCGTGCAAGAACTGCGAATCGACCATGGGCCTGGGTACAGGGTGTACTTGAGCCGGCAGGGGCCGGTCGTCGTGCTCTTGCTGTGTGGCAGCGACAAGTCTGGACAGGCCGCCGCGATCAAACAAGCGGTGGCCTACCTGAAGGATTGGCGAAAACGAGGTGAACCATGAACGCACGCGACAAGAGCTATGACGAGTCACTGGACGCCGCGCTGCTCGACCCGGTTGAGGCTGCTGCGTACCTGGAAGCCGTGATCGAGATGGACGACCCGGCCGCGCTGCTGCTAGCACTGCGCCAGGTTGCCAAGGCTCACGGCATGGCCGAAGTAGCACGCCGGGCCGAGCTGGGCGAGAAGACGCTGTTCAAGGCCCTCTCGGAAAACGGGAACCCGACCATTGCCACGGTGCACAAGGTGCTACACGCCGTTGGCCTGCGGCTCAGTGTCACGCCGGCCTAGACTCATCGCCCCAGATAGACCGCTGTAATTTGCTCACGCTCGTGCCCCAGCTCGCGCGAGATCATCAGCCGCGCTTGCCGGTCGATCACCTTCTGATCCGCGCTCAGTTGCTTGGCTGTCGGCCCGCCCGCAGCCGGTGCCTTCCAGCCCGTCAGCTCGGTGTAGCGCGTCTGCGCGTAGTGGTGCCGCAGCCCGTGGACCCGATCGATGCCGGCTCGCGCCGTCTGTGCCTTGAAGCGATTGAGCTGATCCCTGTACGACATCTCGGCCGGGATCAAGCTGCCGGAAGTCGCAAGCTGCTTGGCGTCCTGCAGCACCTCGCGTTGCGCCTCGCTGCGAATCGGGATGTCGCGCTCCTTGCCGCCCTTGGTCCAACTGGCCTTCAGGTGCAGCACGTCGCCCTGGTCCGCCCAGGCCGGCCGCAGCTTGATGCTCTCCTCGCGCCGCAGCCCGAACGCTTCCTGCAAGCGCAGCGACAGGGCTGTGTAGGGGTCGGAGACGGCCGCCAGCTTGTCGGCGTCGAGCTTGGACACGTTGGTGACATGGCGCCGCTCGGCGATGCCATAGGCCGCGTTGTCGCGCGCCACGATGTTCTGCTTGTCGATCTTCTCGGCCAGCCAACGCAAGGCGCTCATGCGATTCTTGAACGTCCCCGCGCTGATCTCCTCTGCATGCCAGCGCTCGACCAGGTACTCGACATGCTTCGAGCGCACGCCGGGCGCACGCAGATGCCGGAAGCCATCCTCGTCGAGCTGGTTGGCGATCAAGGTCAGGATGCTCTCTCGATCATGTTGCGTAGCGAACGAGCCATCGCGGTTACGCTGGCACAGGTTCTTGAAGTCGTGGTTGAGGTCACGCATGGCGCGCCTCGGGTTGCATGGGCATGGTCGTTTCCTTTCTCATCCGTTCCGTTCATCGAGCCGCAAAGGTCTTCGGTACTGCACGGTGCCAAGGGGTTGGGTAAGTGTTTCTGTCCATCCCGCGCGCCGCAGCGCGGCGGGAATCACAAGGGACGCGGGACACCACTCCCGTTTGTGCAAGTTGCTTTACTGCTCGCCGGCGTTGCACGCGCTGCTGGCGCCGCGTGCCGTGCCTGTGGGCACAACACACGCGGGGACCATTGACCCAGGGTCCAAGGGGTGTGCTTCGCACACTTCTGGTTGATCCGATGACGGAGATCAGCCGGCGCTGCGACGGTCGGGCCGTTGCATTGCTGTACAGGTGCGGTTCAAGACCGCACCGCTCGGGATGGGCTCAAGGCCCGTCGTGGAGATCGAAGGTCTGGCCCTCGATCCGCTCATCACTTCGGTCCGTCACGCGGCGAAAAGCCGCCGTTGACAAG
>JANMJI010000353.1:0-2354 GCA_031371275.1 Betaproteobacteria bacterium | reverse complement strand
ACATAGGCCAGCGCATTGCTGCCGGTGACGGCCTCGACACGCCGTATGCCCGCGGCCACACCAGCTTCGGCAACGATCTTGAAGAGGCCGATGTCGCCGGTGCGCTGCACATGGGTGCCGCCACACAGCTCGCGGCTGCTGCCGATGTCCAGCACGCGCACAACGTCTCCGTACTTCTCGCCGAACAACATCACCGCGCCCAGCTTTTGCGCTTGCTCTATCGGCAGCACCTGCGCCGTGGTGGCCGCGTTGACCAGGATTTCTGCGTTGACGATGCCTTCCACCTGCGCCACCTGTGCGTCAGTCACGGGCGCGTTGTGCGCGAAGTCAAAGCGTGTGCGCTCGGCGTTGACGAGCGAGCCCTTTTGCTGCACATGCGCGCCCAGCACCTCGCGCAGCGCCTTGTGCATCAGGTGTGTGACGCTGTGGTTGCGCACGGTCTTCGCACGCTGCCAGGCGTCGACGCGGGCCACCAACACATCGCCGATTTCAACCTCGCCTTCGACGATGCGGCCCTGGTGGCCGTGTACGCTGGCCGTCACCTTCACGGTGTCTTCGACGATGACGCGCGAACGCGGGTTGCGCAGCTCACCCGTGTCGCCCACCTGGCCGCCGCTCTCGGCATAAAACGGGGTGTGGTCGAGCACGATGACGACGTCGTCGCCGGCCTTGGCGCGCTGCACGGGGCTGCCTTCGCTGTAGATGGCGGTGACCTTGCTGTGTTCGCACAGCAGGTGTTCATAACCGTGGAAGTGGGTGGCATCGCCTTCGTAATGCAGGCCCGCGGCGACCTTGAATTTGGCCGCCGCGCGGGCCTGTTCGCGCTGGCGGTTCATGGCGGCGTTGAAGCCGGCATCGTCGACCGTGACACCGCGTTCACGGCACACGTCTGCGGTCAGGTCGAGCGGGAAGCCGAAGGTGTCGTGGAGCTTGAAGGCGGTGTCGCCGTCGACCTGTTTGCTGCCCGTCGTTGCCAACTTCGCCAGCGCGGCATCAAGAATTTCCATGCCATTGGCAATCGTCTGGAAGAACCGTTCTTCCTCGGTCTTCAGCACCTCGGTCACGCGCAGCAGCTCGCGTTTCAGTTCCGGGTAAGCGTCGCCCATCTCGATGGCCAAAGGCGCCACCAGTTTGTGAAAGAAGGGCTTGCGTGCGCCCAGCTTGTAGCCGTGGCGGATGCCGCGCCGCGCAATGCGGCGCAGCACATAGCCGCGGCCTTCGTTGCCGGGGATGACACCGTCAACCACCGTGAAGGTGCAGGCGCGAATGTGGTCGGCAATGACCTTCAGGCTGGGGCTTGCCGCGTCGCAATCATTGCCGGCGGGTGACGCCGCATCGACCGCCTGCTTGGCCGCTGCCAGCAACGAAACGAACAAATCGATCTCGTAATTGCTGTGCACATGCTGCAGCACCGCGGCCAGGCGTTCCAGCCCCATGCCGGTGTCCACGCTCGGCTTGGGCAGCTTGTGCATGACACCGTCTTCGCTGCGGTTGAACTGCATGAAGACGTTGTTCCAGATTTCGATGTAGCGGTCGCCGTCCTCATCGGCACTGCCGGGCGGGCCGCCGGCGATTTCGGGCCCGTGGTCGAAGAAGATTTCGCTGCACGGGCCACAAGGCCCGGTGTCGCCCATCATCCAGAAGTTGTCTGATGCGTAACGCGCACCCTTGTTGTCGCCAATGCGCACGATGCGTTCTGCCGGCAGGCCGATGACACCCAGCCAGATGTCATAAGCCTCGTCGTCTTCGGCATAGACCGTGGCCCAGAGCTTGTCTTTGGGCAGCTTGAAGTGTTCGGTCAGCAATTCCCAAGCGAATTGAATGGCGTCGTGTTTGAAGTAATCGCCAAAGCTGAAGTTGCCCAGCATCTCGAAGAAAGTGTGGTGGCGCGCGGTGTAGCCCACGTTGTCCAGATCGTTGTGTTTGCCGCCTGCGCGTATGCATTTCTGGCTGCTGACCGCGCGGCTGTAGGGCCGTTTGTCAAAGCCCAGGAACACGTCCTTGAACTGGTTCATGCCGGCGTTGGTGAACAGCAGCGTCGGGTCGTCGCCAGGCACCACGGGCGAACTGGCGACCACGGTGTGGCCCTTGCCCTCAAAGAACTTCAGGAAGGTGGAACGGATCTCTGCGGCTTTCATGGAACGGCTTTCTGGCGTGTTTGTGGCGCGTTTGTGGCGCGTTTGTGGCGTGTTTCTGGCGTGTTTGTGACCCAGCGCACAACGCGAATTTGCTTGCAAGTGCTTGATTTTCAAGAACCTTTGATTATAGGTGCGGGGCTTTCGCGGCCCCTATGATGTCCAGCCGATCAGACCCCGGAGCCGTGCCCATGGACACCAAGACATCACCGCTGGCCA
>JANMJI010000343.1:0-3549 GCA_031371275.1 Betaproteobacteria bacterium | reverse complement strand
TCGGCAGCGTGACACTGACCCCCGCCCAGGCCGCCGAATTGGGCGCTGGCAAGTGGTACTTCAACGTCCACACGGTGGCCTATCCCGGCGGCGAAATTCGCGGCCAGGTGACGGTGCAGACAGCCGTCACGCCGGGCTGATGCTGCGCAGACGGGTTCAGGTCTTCAGCAGGTTCAGCAGGTTCAGCAGAGGCTTGCCAGCGCGGTCGCGGTAAACGTCAAAGTCGGCGTCGATGCTGAGAATGTGTTTGAGCTGCAGGCGCGCGGCGGCTTCGGCAATTGATGCATCGGCCAGGTCAAATGGCAGGTCTGCAAAGCGCTCGCTGATGGTCAACACTTCGGGCAATGTGCTGTCCTCGGTTTTGTCGAACGTCAGCGCACCCCGTTGCGCCCAGCGCAGAAAGTCAAGCGCGGCTTCGTTGGCAATGCGCCGCGCCAGCAGCGCGCAGACCTCGGTGGCCACCGGCCAGGTGCTGATGAGCTTGGCCTGCGGGTGGGCTTGCAGCCACTTCAACACTGGCGCGTGCCAGCGGTCGGCACCGTTGAACAGCGCGATCAGCGGGCCGCTGTCGACCAGCACGCGGCCCACAGCCAAGTAGATGGCCGAAGGCTCGCGGGCCAGCACGCGCGTGACCATGGGCGATTCAGCCTTTAGCCGCGGCGGGCGTGTTTGTCGGCCCACACCTCGGCGGCTGCCGATTTGCGCCTGCTGGCCAGATCGGGCGCGCCGCGGTGGCGACCGAACAGGTCGGCACCCAGCGCATGCGCGGAAGGTGCCAAGTCGGGTGTATCGGCCAGCCAGGCCTGCAGCGCTTGCCGAATGACCTCGCCGGCCGGCCGGCCTAAAGCGGCGCAACGCAGGCGCAGGCGCTGTTCGAGTGCTGCGTCGAGCTTGACAGTCATGGTCATGGTGGGTGGCGGGTGTTGATTGCTTGGTATTATCATACATAATACTTAGCCTGCGGTGACATGTCCAGCGGGGTTGCAGACCCCGCCACCTTGGTAGCGCGGCGGACACTGGAAGTGCGTGGCGGCTGATGGTTATCCTCGTTGCGGGCGACATGCTGACGAGGCTGCAAAGGGGACCAGTGAATCAAAAGGCAATTGCACAAGCGGTGTCAGCATTTGGCAAGGCCACCACCGCGCGGCTTGCCAGTGCAGCGGCCAGCGGCGAGCCTGAAGACCAGTTGCGCGGGCCCTTCGAAAACCTGCTTCAGCAATTGGCGCTGCTGTGCGGTTTCAAGCCCGGGGCTGTAGTCACCGTGGGCGAATCTTCGGTCGCTGACCTGAAGACCCGGCCGGATTACGCGGTCACGGTGGCCGGTGCGCTGGTGGGTTTCATTGAACTCAAGGCGCCTGGCAAGGGCGGCGACCCGCGTCGTTTCAAGTCAGGGCACGACAAGGCACAGTGGCAGCGGTTGCAGTCACTGCCCAACCTGATCTACAGCGACGGCAACGAATTCAGTCTGTGGCAGCAGGGCGAACTTGCAACATCGGTGGTGCGCCTGCACGGTGATGTCGAAACATCGGGTGCAGCGCTCGGCGCGGGGCCCGAGCTGCTGGCGCTGGTTGACTTCTTCCTGCAGTGGAAGCCGATCGCGCCGCGGTCGGCGAAAGAATTGGCCGAGACCACGGCGCGGCTTTGCCGGCTGCTGCGCGACGAGGTGGTTGAGGCGCTGGAGCGCAAGGCCGCAGCGCTGACGACGCTGGCCCACGACTGGCGCGGCTTGCTTTTTCCGCAAGCCAGCGACGCGCAATTTGCAGACGGCTACGCCCAGGCCGTGACCTTCGGCCTTCTGATGGCGCGGGCGCGTGGCATTGCCATCGGCAACGATTTGCACAAAGTCGCCGAAGGCTTGAAGGACACCGCATCGCTCATCGGCGCGGCGCTGCAGCTACTGACCGACAACAAGGAAACACGCCAAGCGCTGAACACCGCGCTGACGACGCTGGAACGGGTGTTGGATGCAGTGGACTGGCCCGCCCTCAGCAAAGGCAAGGCTGACGCCTGGCTGTACTTTTACGAAGACTTTCTGGAGATCTACGACAACACGCTGCGCAAGCAGACGGGTTCTTACTACACGCCGCCCGAGGTCGTGGGTGCGATGGTGGCGCTGGTGGATGAAGCGCTGAAGCGCCCGGGCTTCGGCCTGCCGCGCGGGCTGGCGTCTGACAGCGTCACGGTGGCCGACCCGGCTACCGGCACCGGCACCTTTGTCTTGGGCGTGCTGCGCCACCTGGCGGCGCGTGTGCGCGACGATGAAGGCGAAGGGGCGGTGCCGGCGGCTGTTGAATCCGCGCTGAAGCGCTTGGTGGCATTTGAGCTGCAACTGGGCCCCTTCGCCGTGGCCCAGCTACGGCTGCTGGCTGAAGTGCTGGCGCTGACCGGCGAATTGCCCAAGACCGCGCCGCGCATGTACGTGACAGACACCTTGAGCAACCCGCACGACGATGGCGGCAGCTTCCCAGGCTTCACCGCGGCCATTGGCCAGCAGCGCAAGGCCGCCAACCGCGTGAAGCGTGAACAACCCATCACCGTGGTCATCGGCAACCCACCCTACAAGGACAAGGCCAAGGGCCTGGGCGGCTGGGTTGAAGGGGCCGGCGGCAAGAAGGGTGAGTACGCGCCGCTGAACGACTGGCAACCACTGCCAGCCTGGCACCTGGGCGTGCACGCCAAGCACCTGCGCAACCTCTACATCTACTTCTGGCGCTGGGCCAGCCGCAAGGTTTTTGAGGACATCCCCGGCCAGGCGCCGGGTGGCGGCAGCGGCATCGTGGCCTTCATCACTGTGGCTGGCTTTCTCAGCGGCCCGGGGTTCGAGCGCATGCGACAAGACCTGCGCCAGCGCTGCCATGAGATATGGGTCATCGACTGCTCGCCCGAAGGCCACCAGCCCGAAGCCGCCACGCGCATCTTCCAGGCCGTGCAGCAGCCGGTGTGCATCGTCATGGCCGCACGCTGGCGAGGCGGGCCCAAGGCTGCGCTGGCCCATGTGCGATGGCGCGCCTTGCCTGCGGGGCACCGCAGCGGCAAGTTCGAAGCACTGGCGGCGCTATCGCTCGATGCGCCGGGCTGGGTGGACTGCCCGAGTGAGGGGCGGGCGCCGTTTCTGCCGGCGTCCGTGGGTGCGTGGGCAACGTACCCGGGTTTGCAAGACTTCTTCGACTACAACGGTTCGGGCGTTCAACCGAAACGGGTGTGGGTGATCGCACCGGATGCCGACTCACTCAAGAAGCGCTGGGAACGACTCGTCGCGACCGAGCCCGAAGGGAAAGAAGCGTTGTTCCATCCGACTCTGCGAAATGGCGTACCCGCGGATCGCCACATTCGTTCGGTGACCACCGATTCAATTCCAGGCTACCCGCCGGCCACAGCACCCTTGATTGACGAAACCGGACCGGGCCTGGCTCCCGTGAGATATGGATATCGGTCGTTCGACCGGCAGTGGATCATTCCCGACCTGAGAGTCATTACACAGCCCAATGCGTGGCTCTGGCATACGACGTCAACATCGCAAGTCTTCAGCACCGTACTCACGGCGCAAGC
>JANMJI010000310.1:0-3373 GCA_031371275.1 Betaproteobacteria bacterium | reverse complement strand
GTTCAGCTTGCCCGCCAGGTACTCAATGCCCGCTGGCGTGGGGTGGGTGACATCGGCGCTGATGTAGATGTCTGCATTGCCGTTTCCGGCCGGGCTGCCGGCGTTGCCTGTGCCCGTCAGCCATGCTTCATCGACGTTAGGCACCCAGTAGAAATTGCTGCGGCTGCCGACGGCGGCTTTCAAGGCGCTGTTGATGCCGGGCCGCACGCGGTTGGTCGTGGCCAGTGGGCCCATCACGAACACCAGCGTGTCGGGCAGGTCGGCTTGAATCTGGTCAAACAACAGCGCGGCTTCAGCCTGCACGGCGCCGTCGGTGAATGTGGTGTCGTTGACGCCGGCGGCCACCACCAGCACCGCGGGTGTGAAGCGTTTGACATCGGCGGCAAAGCGCTGGCGCAGCGTCAACTTCGGGCTGGGCGCGGCCAGGTAGCCCGTGAAGCCGACGCCCGAGACCCAGGCGTCGGCCCAGCCCAGCAGTTCGGCGCTGCGGGGTGCATACGATGCCGCGGCGTCCTGCCCAGCCGCGCTTTCGGTGATCGAATCACCGAAGAACAGTGTGCGCAAGCGCGTGCCGGCGGCAGGCCGGCTGACGGCATCAGCAGGGCCCAGCCGGATGCCGCCGAAATACGGGCTGGTGCCCAGCAGGCGGATGTGTCGCACGGCCTTGTTGGCGAAGCGCACATGGGTGAGATACAGGGCGCCGTCTGCCGGTAGTTGTGTCGGCGTGGCGCTGGCCAGGCGGCCATCCACGACCACGCGCATGCGGCTGTTGTAGCCCAGCCCTTTCTGCAGGATCTCGAACTCGATGGCGTCGGTGACGAAGTCGATGCTTAGAAAGCTGCCACTGCTTTGCGCAGCGGCGTAGCTGACGGCCCGGTTGGTGCCAAAGAGATAGTCGGGGTAGACGCCACCGGCTTGTTCAACGGCGCCGGCGTAGATGAACTCGGGCCTGTTCCAGCCCAGCAGCCGGCTTTCGGTGATGTTGCTGCCAGCGCCTGGCAAGCCCACGGTGATGACGGGCGATGTGCTGTCTGGCGGCAGCATCGGGCTGGCCGCGCTGGCCAGTGCCAGCAAGCGGGCGCGGGCCTGTGCGGCGGTGGGTGGCACCAAGGCTTGCACGTCGACATTCAGCGTGGCCACAGGGCTGCTGACGGCATAGGGCGGGGACGCCACCGTAATGGCCAGCAGCACCTGGTAAGTGCCGGCCACGGCGGGCAGGAAATACGGTTTGGCTGAGGCTGCGTCATAGACCACCGCCGCGCTGCCATCGGGCGCATTCACGCGCCAGAGGTAACTGACGGCGCCGCTGGGCAAGACGCTGGCGGTGGCGTCCAGCATCACCGGCTCGCCGGCCAGTGCACCGCTGCTGGCGGTCAACCTGGCTTCAATGCCAGCCGCAGCGCTTTCGCGGCCACCGCCGCCGCAGCCTTGCAGCATGCCCAATGACAGGGCCAATGACAGGCCCAACATCAAGCCCGCAGCCATCTTCTTCATTCCATCGAACCCTGTCACTGTCACACCCATTTCTCCCGTGACGGCCAGCGGTGGCAGTCGCAGGCGGATAGTAAATGGCAGGCGTTACTGTGGCGCGACCAGTGCGCGTGCACTGGACCCGCTTCGGTACAACATGTCCTGATAAACGATGCTGTTGTTGATGATGAAGCCACTGCGCACGCTGGTGGCGGTGGTGCCGCTGCGTACCAGCTCGAACGTGGGCGTGCCTTCGGCCAGCGGCAGGCGCACGGTATTCAGGCCGGCAGCCACCTGCTGCTCTTTGACTTGTGTTCCCAGTGTGATGCGCAGCGTGGCGGGGGCCGTGGTGAAGGCCAGCAGTTCAACGTCGTCGGCCACGGCGTCGCTGCCCTGGATGGTGCTGTAGGGCCGGGTTTGCTTGTCTGCGGCCGGTGCCACCGTGCTGGCGTGCTTGCGGTGAAAGTAGTACAGCACGTCGCGCGTGATGGCCGGCTGGGCGCCGGTCTTGAACCAGGCGGTGTAGTACGCGGTCAGGTCGTAGAAGGACCATTGCGTGCCGCTGGAGGGCGCCACTTCGGTGCCTTCGGAATAGTCGTTCCAGGTGATGATCTGCACCCAGTCGGCACCGCCGTTGATCGCGGTTTGCCACATCACGCGGTAGTTTTCGCTGTTGCGCGCTTCCCAGAAAATAAGGTCCTTGGCGCGCGCATCTTGCGGCGACACCGGGCTCATCCACAGCGTGTTGTAGCTGTGGGCCTTGGCGGGCACGCCGGCCCAGGCCGCGTTGGCCCCGGGGCTGCGGTCGCCCCAGTCAGACATGCCGGCGCTGATCGGCGCATAGGCGGCAGCGTATTTGCCCCAGCCCTGGAAGACCGGGAAAAAGGCAATCGCGATGCCCTCGGCGCGCAGCGTGGCCAGTTGCTGCGTCCACCAGGCCACGCTTTGGTTTTGCGCGTTGTAGGGCGACAGCACCAGACGGCCGTCGGCCATGCGATAGGCCGCGGGGTGGTTGGCCAGCGCGCGAACGACGGCGAGCAGGTTCTCGGGCTGGGTCTTGAATTCGGCTTCCATGTCGGGCATCAAGAGAATCTTGAAGCCCGTGTCGGTGGCGTCGGCAATGTCGAGCATGCGCTTGGCCCGGCTCCAGTTCACGCCGCTGCTGGCCAGCAGGTCGACCGCAAAGCCGTCTATGCCCAGCGCTGCGGCGCGGCGCACGTCTTGTGTGGCGTCGGTCTGGTCCCAGGTGGCGCTGCCGATCACCGCGCGCGGCATCGGCCGCTGCTTGATGAAGCCGCCCGAACCGGCGAATTTGCCACCTTCGCCCTGGGGCGACATGTATTCGCTGGTGTAGTAATCGGTGGCCGCCGTCTTGTTGTCTATCGATACCGGAAAGGGCGTGAAGTAGTGCGCAAACACCTTCTTCGGCGACGCCCGCAGCGTGGCCAGCGACGGTTGTGCAAACGGCCAAGATGCAGCGTTGGCAGCGGCGATTTCAAGCGGCGTGTTCAGGGCTGCGGTGTCGCTGACGACCGCCGGGTTGGGCACGGCAGCAGCGGCGGCCGTGCCCGTGTTGCCCGCAGTTTGAGCCGTGGCCACCGCGGTTTCGGTTGCCGCCGCGCCGCCGCCACAGGCCACGACGATCGCGCTGGACAGCACGCAGGCAAGGGTTGACATTGAAAGGACCTTGAAGTGGTCACCGAGCATGGACGTTTTTCCGGGAAAGAAGTGCGCCAGAGGGCCGCTGGCGAACGTTCTGCCGGCGGCGGGTTATCGCAGGTCTTTCGGTCGTTTCCAGCCATCCTTGAAGCCAGCCGTGTAAGCGTTGCTACCAGCTTGGTGAGCAAGTGCTTCAAATGACCGCTGCGACACGGCCTTACCGTGTCCGGATTCTGCGAACCGC
>JANMJI010000264.1:0-15671 GCA_031371275.1 Betaproteobacteria bacterium | reverse complement strand
CCCGTCAGATCGGTGCCCAGCAGATGGTAGGGGCCAGACAGCATCGCCGCCGGCCCGGCCAGCAGACACATGGCGGCCAGCGTCAGCAGGGCCACATGCCAGGGCACGGCGGTTTGCCGCGTGCGGATGCGCTGCCAGGTGGCGGCCAGCGGCTGGCCGGCGCCGCGGGCCACCAGCCACACGCCCAGGGCGCCCACCGCGAGCGCAAGAACCAGCCCCAAGGCCAGGCCTTTGGCGCCGCGCACGGCCAGGTCGCCAGCCCATTCGGTTTCGGGATGCTTCAGATGCACGCCACCAAACTGCAAGCGCGGTGCCACACGTTGAACTTCGCCGTTGACGAGCAACGATGCCTTGGTGAAGCCGAGGTAGGACAGCGGCCGTGAATAGGTTTCTTCGCGTGCATCCACCAGCCCGCGCAGCGCCGCGTCCAGCAGCGACAGCGTGCGGGCTTCATAGGCCACGGCGGCATTGTTCACGCCCGGTGAATCCGGCAAAGACCGCAAACGCGGCCGGTAGTGCACGCTGTCCAGCAGCGTCACCAGCAGGCACAGCAGCAACACCATGCTGGAAGCCAGCGCCGGCGCGTTGCGAAACACACGGCCCCAGTTGGCCGCCAGTTGCGGCTTGCGCAACACCATCACGGCATAGGCCAGCACCGCCAACAGCAACAGCCAGATGGCCGCGTCGGTCCACAAGATTACGAATTTCGGCATGGGTGAATTCAGACGCTTCGGTTCAAACGCGCTAACTCAAACGAACGCGCGGGTCGACCCAGGTGTAGGCCACGTCGATCAACACAAAGGTGGCCACATACAGCAGCGAGCCAACAAACACCATGGTGCGTACGACCGCGAAGTCTTGTTTGCTGATGGCTTCAATGACATAGGCGCCCAGGCCCGGCAGGCCGAAGAAACTCTCGAACACCAGGCTGCCCAGGAACACATAAGGCAGGTAGCTGCCGGCACTGGTAACGATGGGAATGAGTGCATTGCGCAGCACATGGCGGTAGAGCACGGCGGCCTCGGTCAGGCCCTTGGCACGCGCCGTGCGCACATAGTCCTTGCCGATTTCTTCGAGGAACATGGCACGGTACAAACGCGCTTCACCACCCAGCCGGGCGAGCAAAGACAAGCCTATCGGCAGCACCAGAAAACGCCAGGCGTCCAGGCCCGGTGCATAGCCCGACAAAGGCGCCAGCTTCAGCACGCGGCTGAACAAGAACTGGCCGACGATGATGTAGAACAGGCTGCTGATGGAAAGCATCAACACGCAACTGACGACGCCCCAGAAATCAAGCCGTGAATTGCGGAACATCACCAGCAGCAGCGCAAACGCCGTGCTGGCGATGACTTGCAGCACAAACAGCGGCAGCGCCAATTGCACGCTGACGACCATGCGCGCAGAAACCTCGGCGCCAATGTCGCCTGCGCTTTCGCTGTCGGCACGGCCGAACTTCAGCGCGAACAGCGACGCCGAGCGGTCCCAGAAAACCGTATCGGTGACCTTTTCAGCCCCTTCACGCTGGGCGTTGAAATACAGCGGTTTGTCGTAACCGCGTTCAGATTTCCATTTCTCTATCGCTGATTGCGTCACCCGTTTGCCGCCCAGGTTCAGGCGTGCCATGTCGTCGGGTGTGTAGATCGAAAAGAACAGGATGAAGGTGGCCAGGTTCACGCCCAGCAGCACCAGCACCGCGTAGACCACGCGGCGTGACAGGTAGGCCCACATCAGGCCAGCACCTCGCCGCGCGCGTTGGTGCGTTCACGCTGGCGCAACTGTCGGCGCGCCACCCAGAACAGCGCCAGCGCGGCCACCAGCACCAGCGTGACGGGCCACCACACCGAGCGGTTCCAGCTGCCCAGTGCCGCCACGCGCTGCGGGGTGTCCAGCCGCAAATAGCGGCCGTTGTCGCGGAACAGCACCGCGGGCTTGAAGTTGTGAACCCACTGCTGCGCGGCGGCCGATGCATAGGGAAAAAAGCCCATCGTCCACGGCGCGTCGTTGCGCACGATGGCCACCATTTCATCAATCAGCTGCTGTTTCTCGGGACCATCGTCAAGCAGCTTCATACGCTCGAAGATTTTGTCGAACACCGGGTTGGCGTAATTCGCTGTGTTCTCGCCGTCGAACTTGGTCTTGCCCGCCGCGGTGGTGAACAAGAACATGAAATTTTCCGCGTCGGGGTAGTCGGCATTCCAGCCCAGCCAGAAGACCTGGTACTTGCCTTTGCGCACCTTGTCCTGGAACTGGCTGTTGTCGGTGGCGCGCACTTCCAATTGGATGTCTATCTTGGCGAATTGCCGCACCACCCAGTCGATTTCGGGTTTGCGTTCTGGCGTGGCCGGGTAATACACGTCGTAATTCAGCACCAGCGGCTTGCCGGTCTTCACGTCGCGGCCGTCGGGGTAGCCGGCCTCAACCATCAGCTTCTTGGCGGCATCAATCGGCAGGCGCACCGGCTTGCCACCCTCTTTGGACGTTGTCCACTTGTGCGTCAGCGGGTTCAGGCCCTCGGGCGTGCCCTCGCGTGAACCGAAAATGCCCGGCGGCAGCGGGCCTTGCGCAGTCTGGCCGGCCTTGCGCGGAAAGACCTTGCTGTATTCCTCCCAATCCATCGCAATGCTGATGGCCTGGCGCAGCTTGCGGTTGCGCGCGCGCTGCTCAGCGGCGCTGCCGTCGGGCCCGTCACCGATCACCGGGTCGAGCATGTTGAAGGCGATGAAGTAGCTGTTGACATCGCTGCCGCGGTTCAGCCGGAAGCCTTTTTGCAGGTACTCCTCGCGCACGGCTTCGCTGTCCTGCATGCCGACCAGGTAGTCCATGCCGGTGTCGGTGCGCTCGAACACTTCCAGGTCGTAAAAGCCCTGGCGGAATTTGCCCTTGCGCGATATCTCTTCACGTTCCACCGTGGCCACGATGGTGTCGATAAAGGGCATCGTCTTGCCGCAATCGTCCAGCCGCCCCGCCGCCTTGTCTTCAGGCTCGCCTTCACATGGGTAGGGCTCACCACGGTAGTTGGGGTTGCGCTTCATCACATGGCGGCGGTCTTTGACGTTCTCCCACATCATGTAGGCGCCGGTGCCTATGGGCCAGCTGTCCATCGTCAACGCGTGTTCGGCCATGCCGGGCTGGGCATAGAAGGCATCGGCCTCCCACGGCACCGGGGCCAAAAAGGTTAGCTGCATCCAGTAGCTCCACTGCGGGTACTTGCCCTTGATGCGCATGCGCAGCAGATGCTTTTCTGGGGCGCTGGCGCCGGCCAAAGGCCACTTGCGGAAATCGAGGAAAGGCCGGTCCTGGCTGGAAGGGTCCAGCCCCTGGCGCAACTTGGCGTCTTCTTGCTTGATGAGGTCGCCGTAGGCTTTCAGGCCGATCAGGTATTCAGCGAAGGTGCTGAAGATGGGCGCGGTGATGCGCGTGGTGGCCTGGCGTTTGAGCGCATAGACAAAGTCGTCGGCGACCAGTTCGCGTGTGCCCTGCTGCTCGAAATCTTGCGGCTTGCGGCGTTCGCCCAACTCACCCGGCTTCATCGTGTGGTAGCGATAGCGGCCTTGTTCGTCCTTGGCAAAAGCCGGGTGCGGCTGGTACAGGATGCCCGGTTTGATGGCCACGTCGTAGATGCTTTCGGCCACCAGTTCGCCCGGTGCGTCATCAGGCAGCGGCTGGCCGTTCTTGTCGATGTAGTGCGGCTTGACCACCGCGGCGGCTGATTTCGCCACCAACTGGAAGGGCCGCTTCAGGTAGTGGTAGCCGTACAGCGGTTCCAGTATCTGGTAGGTGAAAGTGGTTTCGTTGCTCCAGTACGAAGCGGTCGAATCCAGATGGCGCGGCGAGTTTTCAATCACCGCCGTGAACAGCGTGTTCGTCGCCGCGGCCTGGCTGGGCCACGGGTTGTTGTCGCAAGCCGTGGCCAACAAGGCCACGCCCGCCAGCAGCCAACGGCGCGCTGCAAGACGCCACTCGAAACTCGGTCCGCGCATGCGGCCTCCAGAAAAATCGTGTCGCGCCGCAGGGTGACTGGGCTGGGCGATGCCGTTCATACAAACGCCTTCACGGACCCCCAAACTCATGGCCTGGCGCGCCGGAAGGCGAACAATCATTCTAGGGCCGTAGCTGGCGGGCGGGCGCTGCCTGCCGCTAACCATCTGCCGCTAACTATCTGCCGCCAACTACCGGCCGCGCACTACCGGCCGCGCACTACCAGCCTATCAGCACGTTGCGCCCTTCGACCAGCAGCTGCACACGGCGGCCCACAGGCAGCGTCACCTTGGGATGGACATGGCCGAAAGGCAGGCCGGTGAGCACCGGCGTGGGTGTGGTGGCGCGCAGTTGCTCGACCACCGCCTTCATCGCAAAACCGCGGTCCAGCGGCGAAGGTTTCCAGGCGCTGAAGGCCCCCAGCACCACCGCCTTCTGGCGCGCCAGCACGCCGGCTTGATGCAACTGCAGCAGGCAGCGTTCGACGCGGTAAGGATGTTCGTTGACATCTTCAAGAAACAGGATGCCGCCTTTGACGAGCTTGGCATCGGGCCAGTGCGGCGTGCCCAACAGCGAACACAGAATGCTGAGGTTGCCGCCCCACAAACGGCCGCTGACGCCCAGGCCATCAAAACCCGCTGCGGTGCGAAAGCCCACCGCTTCCAGCTCGCCGCTCATGGCTTCCATGAAGCAGTCGCGCGTCACCTCGTCCACGCCGCCGGCTTCATCGCTGCGGCCAAAATCGTCCAGCGCCATCGGCCCGGCCCAGCTTTCGGCGCCGCTGTGGGCCAAGAGGCCCATTTGCAGCGCGGTGATGTCGCTGTAGCCGACCCAGCGCGTGCCTGCATCGACGCTGCGCGCCAGCAGGGGCCAGTCGATACGGTCGAGCAGCCGCGTCAGGCCATAGCCGCCGCGGGTGGCCATGGCGATCGATGGCGCGGCCAGCGCCACGCGGTGCAGCGCGGCCAGGCGGGTGTCGTCGCTGCCGGCGAAACGTTGATGGCGGGCTTTGGTGCTTTCGTCCATCTGCATGTCGAAGCCCAGCGCGTGCAAGCGGCGAATGGCCAGCCGCAACACCGGCGCTTTGGGCACCACGCCGGCGGGTGAATACAGGGTCAGCAGCGTCATGGGGGTTTCAGAGAGGGGCCGGTGGTGGCGGGGTTTCGATGAGCAGCTCGGTGGCGTCACCGGCGGGAATGGGATACACGGGCTCGGCCGCCGCTGCGCCGGTTTCAGACCCCGCCTTCTCGGCCCTGCGTTGCGCACGGCGTTGCGCGAAAAAATCGCTCAGCAGTGCGGCGCAGGGCGCGGTCAGCACACCACCTAACAGCGATGTGTGGTGGTTCAGCCGGCCTTCTTCAAACAGGTTCAGCACCGAGCCCGCAGCGCCGGTCTTGGGGTCGGGCGCGCCGAACACCACGCGCTTGAAGCGGGCGTGCAGCAAGGCCATCGCGCACATCGCGCAGGGCTCGAGCGTGACGAAGATTTCGCACTCGGGCAGACGGTAGTTCTCGAGCAGCGTGGCGGCGTGGCGCAAGGCCACGATTTCTGCATGCGCCGTGGGGTCGTGGGTGGTGATGGGCCGGTTGTAGCCGGTGGCCACCACCTTGCCATCACGCACGATGACGGCGCCCACCGGCACCTCACCCACCAGCCAGGCGTTGTGGGCCTGGGCCAGCGCCAGGCGCATGGCGTGTTCGTCGGCGGGCGTGCTGCTCATACGGGCGTGGGATGCATGGGCGGCGATTGTGCCGTTGCGTCCCCAACGCGGGGGACGGTGGCGCTGGCGCCGCGCCCAGGGCTTGCCTACATTGCCTGCTTACGTCGACGAATGACAGGTTCTACAAGGCGGCCATGAACCCCCGTTTGCATCACAGCGCAGGTTTTTCGCAATACATCGCCTACACCGCGGCATTCAACGCTGCGCGCGCGCTGGTGCAGTCCACCGTCATCTTGTACCTGGTCGATGTGCTGCACCTGCCGTTGGCGTGGACGGGCTATTTGCTGGCCGTTGATCTGGCCGTGACCTTGTTGATGGAAATTCCCAGTGGCCTGTTTGCCGACCTCAAGGGCAAACGCCGCAGCTTCCTGGCGGCCTGCGGGCTGTCGGTGTTGGGCACCGCGGTCTACGGCATGCCGCTGTTCCTGCAACTCGACCAACAGGCAAGCACCGTGCTGGTTCTGGCCACGCTGGGTGAAGCCGTGCTGGCCATGGCCTTCACGTTTTACTCGGGCGCCCTGGACGCCTGGGTGGTCAACGCGGCCCTGCACACGCAGGCCGATGTGGGGCGCATCCTGGCGTCTGGCCAGGCGGCCAAGAACGTGGCCTTTCTGGTCGCCGGTGTAGCAGGCATCTTTGTCTACTTCGAGTTCGCTGGATCGCGCGGCATCAACACCTTTGCGCTGGCCACCTTGGCCATGGTCTGTACCTTCGTGCACGCCTTGTGCTTCATGCAGCGCAGCGCCGAAGAACAGGCCAGTGCACGCGCGCCCACGCCGGCCACCCGTGGGCCGGCGCGGCTGGCGCGGCTGGCGCTGCTGGCGGCGCTGCGCAGTTCGCTGCAAGACAAGCGCCTGCGCCAGCTCATCGTGCTGTCGTCGGTGAGCTTCACGCTGCTGCAATTGCTGGTGCACTTCTGGCCCTACTACCTGTCGCGCGGCGTGGCTGCGCAAGCTGGTGGCGGCGGCAGCGGCGGCGGCGGCGGCGGCAGCATCCATCGGGCCGGCATGGCCGGGCTGATGTTGTCCTGGGCGCTGGCTTACGGCGCCCGCGCTTTGGGCAACGCCTGCGCCGGCCGCGCCTTCAACCGCCCTTGCGTCGCGCCTTTGTTGACGCTGGCCGTGGTCGCCGGTGCCGGCTTGCTGGCGGCATTTTCCTTGGCCGCCATTGCGGCCCCGACGCTGCCACAGGCCAGCGCCTGGGCGCTGGTGGCCAGCCTGTTTTACGCCGCGGTGCGTTTCTTCGACGGCTTTGCCGAACCGCTGCGCCTGAAGCTGCTGACCGACCACACCGTGGCCCGCAACCGCGCCACCCTGTATTCCATCTCCAGCTTTGCAGGCATGGCCTTGTCATCGGCCGGCGCCTTGCTGGCCGCCATGGTGCTGGGCAGCGGCGCTTGCGTTGCACAAATCTGGCTCGCCGCGGCGCTGCTGCAAATGGCCAGTGCACCGGCTTACTGCGCGCTGTGGCGCAAGAAAGGTTGATATGGAAGAAGACATCAACAACTACCTGGACCAGGTGACGCTGGAAGAATTGCTTCAGTACTTCGAGGATCGGAAGATTCCATTGCCCAGCGATGTGTGCAAGAAAACCTTGATCCACTTCCTGCTGGATTCTAAAGATCACAAGACCGACGCGCGCGCTGCTGTGTTGCTGGAACTTCGCAACTCGGCGCGCCTGCTGCAAAGGTCCATTCGCGAGAGTACCGACAAACTGGAGAAGGTGATTGACGATGTCGACTCCAGGCGACAGACCCTTTCTGACGAGTTAAAGAGGGAAGTCGGCGGTGTCAGGACGCTGACAAAAGTTCACGCGCTATTCATGGTCTTGATTACTGTGGCGACAGGGGCAGGCGGGTTCTGGAGTGTTGGCAAATTGAAAGAGCTGGGCGAGAGCGCGAGCATGGCCGATACAAACCTTAAGCGCGTCACAGCACTGGTGGATTCGTACAGCGCGCACGTCCTGCGCATGGCGCGCGACGACCTGAGCGCGGTGATGGACGGCGCCAGCACGCGCTGGTTCTGGGACACCGACCGCTCGCAAACTGAAGTGGTGGCTTCCAACCTGAAAATGATCCAGGCCCTGCGCCAAGCCCCCGGCAAAAACACGGCCGAGATGGACGCAGAGCTGACAATGATGGCGCTGCAGTACGAGGCCATTCAGCACCTGCTGACTGTGGTGGGCGAGGCTGAGCCCACCGCCGGAAACAAAATTCCCATTACCGACTTCGCCAACATCGAAAAGGAATGGCTGGAACTTGAAACGAAGGTGCAAAACGCTTCGCTGGCGCCGGCCGACAAGTCGCGTTTGCTTTCCCACGTGCACAACATGCTGGGCATTACCTTGTACCAGCGCCACAGCATGTGGGGCAACGGCCAAGACCTGAATTCGGCCATGAAACGCTTCCGTGACGCGCACGAGATCAACCCCGTGTACGTGCCCGCTGCCAGCAATCTCGCTGTGGTGCTGCTGGACATCATCGAACTTGCCTCGGCCAAGGCGAACGCGGATGAGCGGCTGAAACTGGAACGCGAGATTGACGCGCCGGTGGCTCTACTGATGCAGGCGACTTCAGGCAACCAATCAATGAAGACACGTTCCAAGGTTTTCAACAATCTGGCCTACAGCTCGCTTCAGCGCGCCGCGCTGCGTGAAAGTGCGGGCGACCTGCCCTCGGCGCTCAAGCACGCCAATGCAGCGGTGGACTGGGCCAAGCTAGGCATTGAGCAAAGTGGTGCCGCCGGTGTGCTTTTTGCCACACGGGCAGAGATCGTGGCCTACAAAGCCTGCCTCAGCGCTGCGCAAGGGGTACCCGACAACATCATGGCCAGCGAGGCGCTGAAGCTTCTGAAAGATGCCCAAGGCCGCTACGATTTCAAGGCGCAAAACGCAAGCGGCTTTTTCAAGCGCAGCCCCATCTTCGCGAAGTTTGTAGACAGCTACAAAGACAAGCGGCAAGGCGTGCTGGAAAGCGTCGGTGTCACCTAAGTTTCATGATGCGGGGCAGCGCCCCGGATCATGGAACACTTCCACATTAAGGCAACGCTGAACAAGTCCCTCGCGGCGCGCAGCACCTCGCTTTGGGCGCTCTGCGGCGTTGCAAATCCTCGCCATAGCTGGGCTATGTCTGCGGTTTGCGCCTTACAGCGCATCCCAAATCAAGGCACTGCGCATCCGCGGGGACTTGATCAGCGTCGCCCTAATTCGAAGCACCCTTCGCGCCCGCCGCTGCCGGCGCACCCCCACCCAGCACGCGGTACAGCTGCACCGCGTTCTGCAGCCGCGCCAATTGCAACTGCACCACGGCCTGGCGCGCGGTCAGCGTGTTGCGCTCGGCGTCCAGCCGGTCCAACTGGCTGGCGACGCCGCCGCGGTACAGCAATTCGGCCAATTCCAGCCGGCGCGCTTCGGCATCGGCCTGGGCTTGCTGCGCGGCCAATTGTTCGCCCAGCGTGGCGCGTCCGGCCAGCGCGTCGGCGACTTCGCGGAAGGCCGTTTGCACCGCCTTTTCATACTGCGCCACGGCCATCTCGCGCGCGGCGCGGGTGGCGTCAAGGTTGGCTTGGTTGCGGCCGGTGTCGAACAGCGGCGCCAGCAAGGCGCCGCTGAAGCTGTACGCGGTGTTGTCGAACAGGCCAGACAACTGGCTGCTGGCCACGCCGGCGCTGCCGGTGAGCGAGATGCGTGGGAAAAACGCCGCGCGTGCAGCGCCGATGTTGGCGTTGCTGGCGATCAGCAACTGTTCGGCCTGGCGCACGTCGGGCCGCTGTAGCAACACTTCAGACGGCAGGCCCGCGGGCAAATCGGCAAAGACCGTAGCCGCCAGTGCAGGCACCACCGGCAGCGTGGCCGGCAGCGGCTGGCCCAGCAGCAACACCAGCGCATTCAGGTCTTGCTGGCGCTGGCGTTGCAGCGCAAGCAGGCTGGCGCGCGCCGCCGCCACCAAAGATTCGCTGGCCCGCAGTTCTGGTTCGGCCACAACGCCACCGTCAAACTTCACGCGCACCAGCGTCAGGCCTTCCTCGCGTGAAGCCAGCGTGCGTGCCGTCACCGCCAGCAACTCATCATCGGCGCGCAGCGCCAGGTCGGCACTGGCCACGCTGGCGATGAGCGCCACCTGCGCCGAACGCCGGCCTTCGTCGCTGGCCAGGTAGCGCGCCAGTGCGGCCTGGCTCAGGCTTTTGACGCGGCCGAAAAGGTCAAGCTCGAAGGCACTGACGCTCAGGCCGAGCGAGAAGCTGCTGACCTCTTTGCCATTCGCCCCGGGGGCGCGGCTGGCGGTGAAGCCGGCGCCCACGTTGGGCCACTGGTCGGCGCGCTGCACGCCCAGCAAAGCCCGCGTCTGTTCGACATTCAGCACCGCCACGCGCAGGTCGCGGTTGTTGTGCAGCGCCATGTCCACCAGCGCGCGCAGGCGGGCGTCGGGCAGGAAGTCGGTCCAGGGCAGCTCGGTTGCTGCCGTGCCGGCATCGGCACCAGTCTGCGGGAAGGCCGCGGCCACCGGCGCCTCAGGCCTTTGGTAGGTCGGGATGAACGAACAGCCGGCCAGCAGCGTGGCCGCCACGGCAGTGGCGCCGCGCAGGCGGCGGATGGATGGCCAAGGCTTGGAGCGCTTCATCTCAACGGTCCTCCAGCGGCAGGTTCAGATTGGCGTTGGGCGTTTCGCGCGCGTCACGCTGGCGCTGCCTTTCGCTGGGCTTGAACAGGCGCCGCACGACGACAAAGAAGATGGGCACAAAGAACACCGCCAGCACCACCGCTGTAATCATGCCGCCGACCACGCCGGTGCCGATGGCGCGCTGGCTGGCCGAACCGGCGCCAGTTGAAAGGAACAGCGGCATCACGCCCAGGATGAAGGCCATGGACGTCATCACGATGGGCCGAAAGCGCAGGTGCGCTGCGGCCAGCGCGGCTTCCACCGCGCTCTTGCCCTGGGCCTGCAAGGCTTTCGCAAATTCGATGATCAGAATGGCGTTCTTGGCCGACAAACCGATGATGGTGATGAGGCCGACCTGGAAGTACACGTCGTTGGCATAACCCCGAAACAGCGTGGCCAGCACGACACCCAGCACACCCAGCGGCACGACCAAAATCACCGCAAAAGGAATGCTCCAGCTTTCGTACAGCGCAGCCAGGCAAAGGAACACGGACAGGATGGCAAAGCCGTAGAGGATGAGTGCTTGTGAGCCGGCCAACTTCTCTTCGCGCGACAAACCCGTCCACTCATAGCCGAAGCCCGGTGGCAGCTGGGCCGCCAGCGCTTCCATTTCGGCAATCGCCGCACCCGTGCTGTAGCCCGGCGCCGCGCTGCCGCCAATGCGCATGGCCGGGTAGCCGTTGTAGCGCACGGTCTGCATCGCGCCGGTGATCCAGCGCGTGCTGGCAAAGGCCGACAGCGGCACCGGGTTGCCCTGGGCGTTGGTGGCGTTGAACTTCAACAGGTCTTCGGGCTGCATGCGGGCCGGCGCGTCGGCTTGCACCACCACCCGTTGCAGGCGGCCGGCGCTGGGAAAATCGTTGACATACGAAGACCCCAGCGCCGTGGACAGCGTCGCGTTGATCGAATCAAAGCTGACGCCCAGCGCCGCCGCGCGGTCGCGGTCGATGTCGATCTGCAACTGCGGCGCGTCTTCCAGGCCGTCGGGCCGTACCTGCGACAAGACCTTGCTTTGCGCCGCCATGCCCAGCATCTGGTTGCGCGCGGCGACCAGCGCTTCGTGGCCGTTGCCGCCGCGGTCTTGCAGGCGGAAGGCGAAGCCAGAGGCAGTGCCCAATTCGCGTATCGGCGGCGGGCTCAACGGGAAGATAAAGGCATCCCGAATGCCCATCAAGCCAGCAAACGCGCGGCCGGCCAGGGCTTGGGCCGAACTGCCTTCGCCCGGCCTGTCCTTCCAGTCTTTCAGCGTCACAAAAGCCAGCGCCGAGTTCTGGCCCTGGCCAGAAAAACTGAAGCCCAATACGCCCACGATGCTTTGCACCTCGGGCTGTTTGAGCATGAAGGCTTCCACCTGTTGCATCACGGCGCGGGTACGTTCTTGGGTCGCGCCAGGCGGCAACTGAACGTTGACGATGAGGTTGCCCTGGTCTTCGGCAGGCAGGAAAGAAGTGGGCAGGCGCAGGTAGACCAACGCGACGACACCGATGATGGCGCCGTAGATGATGAGGTAGCGCGCCGCACCGCGCAGCATGCGCGACACCAGGCTTTCGTAGCCCTGCGCGGTGCGCTTGAAAAAGCGGTTGAAGGCGCCGAAGAAGCCGCGCTTTTCCAGGTGGTGGCCGGCTTGCACGGGTTTGAGCAGCGTGGCGCACAAGGCCGGTGTCAGGCTCAACGCCATGAAGGCAGAAAACGCAATCGAGCTGACCATCACGGCTGCAAACTGGCGGTAGATATTGCCCACCGAACCGGCAAAGAAAGCCAGCGGCACGAACACCGAAATCAACACCACCGTGACACCGACGATGGCGCCCGAGATTTGCGACAGCGCCTTGCGCGTGGCGTCACGCGGGGCCAGGCCTTCCTCGCTCATGATGCGTTCGACGTTTTCGACCACCACGATGGCGTCGTCGACGACGATGCCGATGACCAGCACCATGCCAAACATGGTCAGCACGTTGATAGAAAAACCCAAAGTCAGCAGCGTCGCAAAACTGCCCAGCAAAGCCACCGGCACGACGATGGTCGGGATGATCGTGTAGCGCAAGTTCTGCAAGAACAAGAACATCACCGCGAACACCAGCAGCACGGCTTCGACCAGCGTTTCGGCGACCTGCGAGATGCTGATCTTCACAAAGCCCGAGCTGTCGTAGGGCACGGTGTAGGTCACACCTTCGGGGAAGAAACGCTTCAGGTCTTCCAGCTTGGCTTTCACCGCGGTGGCGGTGGCCAGCGCATTGCCGGTGGGCGACAGTTGCACGCCAATGCCGGTGGAAGGCTTGCCGTTCAAACGTGCCGATGTGGCGTAACTCTGTGCCCCCAGCTCGATGCGCGCCACGTCTTTCAAACGCACGCCGGAACCGTCGGTGTTGGCACGCAATTGAATGTTGCCGAACTGTTCGATGGACGACAGCTGGCCCTTCACGACCACGGTGGCGGCAATGCTCTGGCCGGTGATGTTGGGCAGATCACCTATGCTGCCCGAGGCCACCTGCGCGTTCTGCACGCGTATCGCCGCCGTGACATCGGCCATGCCCAGCTTGAAGCCTTGCAGCTTGGCCGGGTCGACCCAGATGCGCATGGCGCGTTCGGTGCCAAACAACTGCGCCTGGCCGACGCCGGGTACGCGCTGCAATTCAGGCAGCACATTGCGGCTGGCGTAGTCGCCCAGCGCAATCGGGTCTATCGCCGGGTTGCTGCTGGAAATAATCGTGAACAGCAGAAAACTCGGGTTGGCTTTGTCCACCCGCACGCCCTGTTGCGTCACCGCCGCGGGCAGCCGCGGCGTGGCGCGGCCCAGGCGGTTTTGCACGTCGACCTGCGCCAGCTCCGGGCTGGTGCCGGGCTGGAAATTCAACGTGATGTTGCCGCTGCCATCGGCCTGCGCCACCGATTCGATGTAGATCAAGCCGGGTGCGCCATTCATCTCGCGTTCGATCACCGACAACACGCTGTCTTCCAGCGTCTGCGCCGAAGCACCCGGGTAGGCGGCAGACACGACGATGGAAGGTGGCGCGACAGGCGGGTATTGCGCCACCGGCAATTGCGTGATGGCCACACTGCCCACCACCAGCACAAACAACGCGATGACCCAGGCGAAGACGGGGCGGTCGATGAAAAACTGGGCCATGTTCGGGTGCTCGTTCAGTGGCGCGGCGCAGAGGCGGGCACGGCTGCTGAAGCCGCCGCCGCCAGCGGCGTGGCAACTCCCAAGGCCGCCGCCAGCGGCGTGGCAACTCCCAAGGCCGCCGCCAGCGGCGTCCAGGGCACCGGCGTCACCGGCGCACCCGGCACCATCATCTTCTGGAAGCCGTCGACGATGACCTTGTCACCCGGCTTCAGGCCTTCGGTGACGACCCACTGGCCGTTCTGGCCAGAACTGATCTTCACCGGGCGCCGGCCGGGCTTGTTGCCTTCGCCCACCACCAGCACCGTGTCGCCCGTGGCCGAACGCGTGACAGCCTGCTGCGGCAGCAGCACAGCCGACGGCAACTCGGCCTGCGCCAGGCGCACCCGCACATACTGGCCGGGCAGCAGCAGGCCTTCGGGGTTGGCCACGTCGGCACGCAGCGTCACCTGGCCTGATGTGGCGTCCACGCTCAGGTCGCTGAACAGCAGCTTGCCGGTGTCTGGCAGCAGGCTGCCGTCTTCCAGCACCACCTGCACCGCAACCGCACCTTTTCCTTGGGCGTTGCCCAGGCTGCGTAGCTGCTGGCTGGCGATGGCCTTGCGCAGGCGCAGCACCTCGCCGCTGGACTGCGTGAAGTTGACGTAGACCCTGCTCGTCTGCTGCACCAGCGCCAGTGGCGTGGCCTCTGTCGCGCTGACCAGTGCGCCTTCGGTGACCAACGCGCGGCCGATGCGCCCGCCAATCGGCGCGGTGACCTGCGTGTAGCCCAGGTTGATGCGCGCCAGTTGCACCGCGGCGCGGGCGGCGGCCACATCGGCCTCGGAAGACCGCTGCGCTGAAAGCGCATTCACATGGTCCTGCTGGCTGATGGCCTTGGCCTCGGCCAGCGGTTTGTAGCGTTCTGCCGTGGCCGTGGCCTGGGCCGCCACGGCCTGGGCGCGCGCCCACTGCGCATTGGCGCTGTCCAGGGCCGCCTGGTAGGGCGCGGGGTCAATCAGGAACAGCGGCTGACCGGCCTTGACCTCGCTGCCTTCGGTGAACTGGCGCTTCAACACGACACCGTTGACACGCGCGCGCACCTGGGCCACGCGCTGCGGTTCTACCCGGCCGGGCAATTCACTTTGCAGCGCCACGGCTTGCGGCGCCACCATCACCACGCCCACCGCTGGCGGCGGGGGCATGCCTGCACCACCGGGGGCACCTGGCGCGGCGCCGGCCGGGGTATCTTTGGCGCCACAGGCGGCCAGCAGCAAGGCGGCAGCCAACAGCAGTGCCGGGGCCGGCGCGGCAAGGGCTGTAACGAACAAAGGGCGTGGCATCACGGGCGGTCAACCTTGTGCTGGAGAGTTCGGGCGCTGGTGGCGGGGTGCGCGGTGTGTCGGCAAAACACCGGCGTATGACCGGCAAGACACTGGCAAATCAGCGACCGATCACCGGCACGCCATCGCCACCACGCGCCGTGGCTCGCATGAATCTATACCACAATTCCAGTATACATACATCCGTGCATGTATGCTTCTTCCATTGCCACCGGACGTGACCATGGTTCGCAAGACCAAGCAAGAAGCCCTCGCCACCCGTCGCAGCATTCTGGACGCCGCCGAACACCTGTTCCAGGCGCAGGGCGTTTCACGCACTTCGCTGCACGACATCGCCAGCGCCGCCGGCGTCACCCGCGGCGCGGTGTACTGGCACTTCAAGAACAAGGCCGACCTCTTCAACGCGATGATGGAACGGGTGTGCCTGCCGATGGAAGAAGCCGGCGCCCAACTCGGCCGCGACGCCACCGCCGCCGCCCTGCCCGCGCTGCGAGCGCAACTGCTGGACGTGCTGGCCCGCGTGGTGCGTGACGCACAGGTGCAGCGCGTCGTCGACATCGCCACCAGCAAGATCGAATACGTGGCAGAACTGGACGCCGTGCGCACGCGCCGGCTGCAGATACGCGGTGAATACCAGGCCCACCTGGAACGCACGCTGAAGCTGGCGCAAAAGCGCGGCGAAGTGAAGGCCACGCCGTCGGCCCGACAAATGGCCATTGGCATCCACGCGCTGTTGGACGGCTTGATCCAGAACTGGATGCTGGAACCCGCGGCCTACCCGCTGCGCAAGACCGGGGCCGCGGTGTTTGATGTCCACCTGGCGGGCTTGGTCGCCAGTTGACGGGTTCAGCGGGCTTGGCCGCCGGTTGA
>JANMJI010000256.1:0-4691 GCA_031371275.1 Betaproteobacteria bacterium | reverse complement strand
TGGCCGGCGCACCGGGTGCGATGTACAACCCTTTGTTCATTTACGGTGGCGTGGGCCTTGGCAAGACGCACCTGGTGCACGCCGTGGGCAACGCACTGCTGAAAGACAACCCAGGGGCGCGCGTGCTGTATCTGCACGCCGAGCAGTTCATCTCCGACGTCGTCAAGAACTACCAGCGCAAGACCTTCGACGAACTGAAGGCCAAGTACCACAGCCTGGACCTGCTGCTCATCGACGACGTGCAGTTCTTCGCCGGCAAGGACCGCACTCAAGAAGAATTCTTCAATGCTTTCGAGGCGCTGTTGACCAAACGCGCCCACATCATCATGACCAGCGACACCTACCCCAAAGGCTTGGTGGACATCGACGAAAGATTGACCAGCCGCTTCGACGCCGGTTTGACGGTGGCCATCGAGCCGCCCGAGCTGGAAATGCGCGTCGCCATCCTGATGCGCAAGGCGACGGCCGAGAACACCGAGATGCCCGAAGACGTGGCCTTCTTCATTGCCAAGAACGTGCGCGCCAACGTGCGTGAACTGGAAGGTGCCTTGCGCAAGGTGCTGGCCTACAGCCGCTTCAGCCTCAAGGACATCAACATCAACCTGGCGCGCGAAGCGCTGAAGGACTTGTTGAGTATCCAGAACCGGCAGATCGGGGTCGAGAATATTCAAAAGACAGTGGCTGATTTCTACAAGATCAAGGTCGCCGACATGTACAGCAAAAAGCGCCCGGCCAGCATTGCCAGGCCGCGCCAGATTGCGATGTACCTGGCCAAGGACATGACCAAGAAAAGCCTGCCGGAGATCGGTGAACTGTTCGGCGGTCGCGACCACACCACGGTGCTGCACGCCGTACGCAAAATCGGCGCCGAGCGCACCACCAACCCTGAATTGAACCAGCAGCTGCATGTGCTGGAACAAACCCTCAAGGGGTGAAGCCGAAGCGTCTGTGCAGCGGCGCGGCCACGCTGGCAGCCTGCTGCGGCGCGGCCACACCAAGGCCTCAGAATCACGCCTGGTGAACACCGGCTTGACAACCATGAAGACAGGCGTGAAGACGAGCGCAATGACAAGCCTGTGGAGAAAACCGGCACAACACCCGGCTTGTCCACAGACCGGCTGCCCGCCGGCATCTTGTCCCCGTTCGCGGTACAGCGGCGGCGGGGGCTGGCCCACAGGGTTGCCCGCCTGCTAAGGCCTTGATGGAAAAGGCGAAAATAGCGTTGTCCCCAGTTTCGGTGCGGCTCTACCAGCTACTACCAAGTTAAAAAAGAGGAAAAGGCATGATCGTTCTCAAAGCAGCGCAAGCCAATCTGCTCGAAGCCTTGCAGTCGGTGGCGGGCATCGTCGAACGCAGGCACACGCTGCCGATCCTGGCCAATGTGCTGCTGCGCAAGAACGGCGGCAGTATCGAGTTCACCACCAGCGACCTGGAAATCCAGGTGCGAACGAATGCAGAACTGGGCGGTGATGCGGGGCAGATGAGCACCACGGTGGGCGCCCGCAAGCTCATCGACATCCTGCGCAGCCTGCCAGCCGACCAGGTGGTGACCTTGAGCGCGGCGCAGAACAAGCTGACGCTGCAAGGTGGCAAAAGCCGTTTCACGCTGCAGACCTTGCCGGCCGATGACTTTCCGCTGGTCAACGAAAGTGTCGACTTCGGCCCCACCTTCAGCGTGCCGCAGAAGACGCTGCGCGAGCTCGTCAACCAGGTTCACTTTGCGATGGCGGTGCACGACATTCGCTACTACCTGAACGGCATTTTGTTCATCGCCGAAGGCAAGACGCTGACGCTGGTGGCCACCGACGGCCACCGTCTGGCCCTGGCCCAGGCGCAGCTTGAACAGGACATGCCCAACAAGCAAGAAGTGATATTGCCGCGCAAGACGGTGCTGGAATTGCAGCGCCTGTTGAAGGACGAAGAAACAGCGATAGAAATGCGCTTTGCCAACAACCAGGCCAAGTTCGTTTTCAGTGGCATGGAATTCGTCACCAAGCTGGTTGAAGGCAAGTTCCCCGACTACAACCGCGTCATCCCGAAGAACCACAAAAACGCGGTGACGCTGGGCCGCGTGCCTTTGCTGGCCAGCCTGCAGCGTGCGGCCATCCTGACCAGCGAAAAGTTCAAGGGTGTGCGCGTCAACATCGAACCCGGCCTGCTGCGCATTGCCAGCAGCAACGCCGAGCAGGAAGAAGCCAAGGAAGAGTTGGAAGTCGACTACAACGGCGACAGCATCGAGATCGGTTTCAACGTCACCTACCTCATCGACGTGCTGGCCAACAGCCCGCACGAGATGGTCAAGCTGGAACTGCAAGACAGCGCCGCCAGCGCCTTGTTCAGCGTGCCCGAACAACCCGGTTTCAAATACGTGGTGATGCCGATGCGCATCTAGCGCCGGCCTGTTCAGACAGCCACCACCGCAGCGGGCCACGGCCCGCTTCAGCGTTTTTGATGGGCCGATATTCCGCGATGGATGCGCCGGCCCAGGCCCCAGAAAGCCCTTGATGACCGACCCGCAAAAGCCCACCCCCGGCACTTCAGACGATGGCGTCACCCAGCGCGCCGTACCCACTGCACAAGGCCAGGCCGCGTCCACCGGCAACGAAGCCAGTGCGGCCTATGGTGAAGGCGACATTCAGATACTCGAAGGCCTGGAAGCGGTGCGCAAACGGCCTGGCATGTACATCGGCGACACGTCTGACGGCACCGGGCTGCACCATCTGGTGTTCGAGGTCGTCGACAACGCCATCGACGAAGCGCTGGCTGGCCATTGCGACGACATCGTCGTCACCATCCACTCGGACAACAGCATCAGCGTCACAGACAACGGCCGCGGCATTCCGACCGGCGTGAAGATGGACGACAAGCACGAGCCGAAGCGGTCTGCCGCCGAAATTGCACTGACGGAATTGCATGCCGGTGGCAAGTTCAACCAGAACAGCTACAAGGTCAGCGGCGGCCTGCACGGCGTGGGTGTCAGCTGCGTGAATGCCTTGAGCGTGTGGCTGCGCCTGACGGTGCGGCGTGAGGGCAAGGTCCATGCGCTGGAATTCAAACGCGGCTTCACGCAAGACCGCGTCATCGAGATGCGCGATGGCGGTTTCGGGCAGGTGGAAACCAGCCCGATGAAGATCACCGGCGAGACAGAAAAGCGCGGCACCGAGGTTCACTTCCTGCCTGACGACACGATCTTCAGCAACATCGACTTTCACTACGATGTCGTGGCCAAGCGCCTGCGCGAGCTGAGCTTTCTGAACAACGGCGTGAAGATCAAGCTCGTCGATGAACGCAATGCCAAGGAAGACAACTTTGCCTTCGCTGGTGGCGTGAAAGGCTTCGTCGGTTTCATCAACACCGGCAAGAAAGTGCTGCACCCGAACATCTTCCACGCCATGGGCGACAAGATGAGCGACCAGCAGACCAACATCGGCGTTGAAGTGGCGATGCAATGGAACGATGGCTACGCCGAGAACGTGCTCTGTTTCACCAACAACATTCCGCAGCGCGACGGTGGCACCCACTTGACGGGCCTGCGTGCGGCAATGACGCGGGTCATCAACAAATACATCGACGACAACGAGATTGCAAAAAAGGCCAAGGTTGAAATCGCCGGCGACGACATGCGCGAAGGCCTGGCCTGCGTCGTCAGCGTCAAGGTGCCTGAGCCCAAGTTCAGCAGCCAGACCAAGGACAAGCTCGTCAGCAGCGAAGTGCGCGGCCCGGTGGAAGACATCGTCAGCAAACTGCTGACCGACTGGCTGCTCGAGAACCCGGTCGATGCCAAGATCATCTGCGGCAAGATTGTTGACGCCGCCCGCGCCCGTGAAGCCGCCCGCAAAGCCCGCGAAATGACCCGCCGCAAAGGCGTGCTGGACGGCCTGGGCCTGCCCGGCAAGCTGGCCGACTGCCAGGAGAAAGACCCGGCGCAGTGCGAGATTTACATCGTTGAAGGCGACAGCGCCGGGGGCAGCGCCAAACAAGGCCGCGACCGCAAGTTCCAGGCGATCCTGCCCTTGCGCGGCAAGATATTGAATGTGGAACGTGCGCGCTACGAAAGGCTGCTTTCCAGCGACAGCATTGTCACGCTCATTACAGCGTTAGGCACCGGCATCGGCGCCGAGGATTTCAACGCCGACAAGCTGCGCTACCACCGCATCATCATCATGACCGACGCCGATGTCGACGGTGCCCACATCCGCACCCTGCTGCTGACTTTCTTCTACCGCCAGATGCCGGTGCTGGTGGAACGCGGCCACATCTACATCGCGCAGCCGCCGCTGTACAAAGTCAAGCTGGGCAAGCACGAGGAATACCTGAAGGACGGGCTGGCGTTGGATGCTTTCTTGCTGAAGGTGGCGCTGGACGGCGCTTCGGTACTGCCCGATGGCACCACCCCAGGCGGCCGCACCGCCATCGAAGGCAGCGCGCTGGAAAGCCTGGCGCGCAGCTACCTGCTGGCCAATGGCATCATCACGCGTTTGAGCAACTGGATGGACCTGGACGCCGTGCGCGCCATCGCCAGCGGCCTGACGCTCGACCTGGATACGGCTGCCAGCGCGCAAGCCAGCGCAACGGCCTTGCAAAGCGCGCTGAAAGACGCCCAGGTCAGCGCCGAATTCGACACCCGCAGCGACAAGCACCTGTTGCGCATCGGCCGCCGCCACCACGGCAACATCAAGAGCAGCGTCATC
>JANMJI010000251.1:0-1891 GCA_031371275.1 Betaproteobacteria bacterium | reverse complement strand
CACCGCCGCTGGAAGTGCCGGCGCCTTCAGGCACCGACGCATCGGTGCCTTCAGCGGCTTCGGTGATGGCACCCGCGACGCAGGCTTCGGCGGCCGATGCGAGCACCGGCCGGGCCAACAAATCGATGTCGCGGGCCGAGGAATCGACCGCCATGCCCTTGCCCGGACAGAACAACGACCATTCGGCGCCACTGCCGCCGGCGCGTCGCGCCAGCGCGCCTTGATTGGTAGCTTCGCCGCCAACCTCGCCGGCAACGGCGCTGGCAACTACGCCGGCACGCTGCGCGGCAAGTAGGTCGGCGCGCGGCGGTGTTTGGTGGCCTGCTCGAAAGCATGGCCCAGCGCCAGCAGCCGCCATTCGCTGAAGGCCGGGCCGACGAAAGACAATCCCGTCGGCAGGCCGCGCACAAAGCCCGCGGGCACCGTCAGGTGCGGGTAGCCCGCAACCGCCGCAGGGCCGGCAAAGCCACCGCCGAAATGGTCGCCGGCAATCGGGTCTGTGAGCCAGGCTACGCCGCTGGTGGGGGCGATGATGGCGTCTACCTTGTGCTGCGCGAAAACGCGATCCAGGCCTTCTTCACGCGCGCCTTTGATGCAGGCCGCGCGGGCTTCCAGGTAGGCCGCGCTGTCCAGCCCGCCCAGGGCCTGCGCCTGCTCGAACAACTCTTGCCCGAACCATGGCATTTCGGTGTCGGCATGGGCCTTGTTGAAGGCCATCACATCGGCCAGCGTCTGCACCGGCGCGTGCGGTGCGTAGGTCTTCAGCCACAACGCCAGATCGGTCTTCAACTCGTGCAGCAGCACGCTGCGTTCGGCAGTTCGGTAGCTGGGCAGGGGCAGACCGATGTCGTCGATGACCTCGGCACCGGCAGCACGCAACGCGGCCACGGCCTGGTCGAACAACGCGTTGATTTCACCGAAGGGGTTGAGGTAGTTGCGCGCAATGCCCAGCCGCGCGCCGCGCAGTGCATCCAGTGGCAGCGCAAGCGCGGGCGTGTCACCCGTCGGCGCGGTGCTGGTGATGGCGTCGTCTGCATCGGGCCCGGCCATCGCCGCGTACAGCAACGCGGCGTCGGCCACAGTGCGCGTCATGGGGCCGGCGGTGTCCTGGCTGTGGGCGATGGGGATGATGCCGCTGCGGCTGACACGCCCCAGCGTCGGCTTCAGGCCGACCAGGCCGTTGATGGAGGCGGGGCTGACGATGGAGCCGTCGGTTTCGGTGCCCACGCCCAGCGGCGCCAGGCTGGCCGCGATGGCCGCGGCCGTGCCCGAACTGCTGCCGCTGGTGCTGCGGTCAAGCGCATAGGGGTTGCGCGTGAGGCCGCCGCGCCCGCTCCAGCCGCTGCTGCTGCGCGTGCTGCGGATGTTGGCCCATTCGCTCAAGTTCGTCTTGCCCAGGATGACCGCACCGGCGTCGCGCAGGCGTTGCGCCACATGCGCGTCACGCACCGCATGCACGTTGGCCAGCGCCAAGGACCCTGCGCTGGTGCGCATGCGGTCGTGGGTGGCGATGTTGTCCTTCAGCAGCACCGGCAGGCCATGCAGCGGGCCGCGCAGGTGGCCCGCACGGCGTTCGGCATCACGCTCTTTGGCGATGGCCATCGCGTCGGGGTTGATTTCGATGACGCTGTTCAGCCGCGGGCCGTGGCGGTCCACCGCGTTGATGCGCAACAGGCACTGCCGGGCCAGGCGTTCGGCCGTCAGCTTGCCGTTGGCCAGCGCTGCGGCCAGCACGGTGGCCGGCGTTTCTTCGAGCAGCGTGCGGCCGCTGCGGGGGCGTGAAGCGGGTGCGGCCATGGCGGTGGTTTGAAAGGGCAGCAGGGCGGTGGGTGACAGCAGCAGGTGGCGGCGTTGCATGGTGGGGCGAGAGGGTAAAAAACGGGCGCGGTGT
>JANMJI010000211.1:0-9879 GCA_031371275.1 Betaproteobacteria bacterium | reverse complement strand
CTGCCCCGCAAGCCTTTGCACGGCGTGCTGTTGCTCGACAAGCCCATAGGCTGGACGAGCAACGACGCCTTGCAAAAAGCCAAGGGCATCTTGCGTGCTGAAAAAGGCGGCCACACCGGCACGCTGGACCCGTTGGCCACGGGCCTGTTGCCGCTGTGTTTCGGCGCCGCCACCAAGTTCGGCCAGGCCAGCCTGGACGCCGACAAGCGCTACACCGCCACGCTGAAGCTGGGCCAGCGCACCAGCACTGGCGACCGCGAAGGCGCGGTGGTGCAAGAGCGCCCGGTGTTGACCGATCGCGCTGCCATAGCAGCCGCCTGCCACGAATTCACCGGCACCATTGAACAACTGCCGCCGATGCATTCGGCGCTGAAGCACGAAGGCAAGGCGCTCTACGACTACGCCCGTGCCGGCATTGAAATCGAACGCGCGAAAAGGCCGGTGACGATTCACCGCATCGACATCGTGTCTTGGCACGATGCCGAATTGGTGATTGACGTCGTGTGCAGCAAAGGCACCTACATCCGCACGCTGGCCGAAGACATCGGCGAGATGCTGGGCTGTGGCGCGCATCTGAGCGCGCTGCGGCGCACCGGCAGCGGGCTGCTTGATCTGCGCCAAGCCGTGACCATCGAAGCCCTGCAGGCGATGACAGCCACGGAGCGTGAAGCGATGCTGCAGCCCGCCGACATCTTGCTGTCAGCCTGGCCCGAAGTTCGCTTGCCCGATGACGAAGCGGGCCGGTTTTTATGTGGCTTGCGCCGCCGCGTGGCGCTGGCCGATGCAGCCGGCGTGCGTGTCTACCGTTTGGGGCCGGCCGCCGCCGCTGCAGGCACAACTTCAACAGCTTTGTCGCGTGCTTTTCTCGGCACCGCCCACATCACCGCAGGTGAGTTGATTGCCGACCGCCTGCTGAGCCCCATCGAAGTCCAGGAACACCCTTTATGAGTATCAGAGCCATTCGCAACGTCGCCATCATCGCCCACGTCGACCATGGCAAAACGACCATGGTCGACCAGTTGCTGCGCCAGAGCGGCACCTTTGCCGACCACGAAAAAATCATCGACACGGTGATGGACAGCAACGCCATTGAACGCGAACGCGGCATCACCATCCTGGCCAAGAACTGCGCGGTGAGCTGGCAAGGCACGCACATCAACATCGTCGATACGCCGGGCCACGCCGACTTCGGCGGTGAAGTCGAGCGTGCGCTGAGCATGGTCGATGGCGTGGTGTTGTTGATCGACGCACAAGAAGGCCCGATGCCGCAGACGCGCTTCGTCACCAAGAAGGCGCTGGCGCTGGGCCTGAAACCGATCGTGGTCGTCAACAAAGTAGACAAGCCGGGTGCCAAGCCTGACGCCGTCATCAACGCCGCATTCGACTTGTTCGACAAACTGGGCGCGACCAACGAACAGCTCGACTTTCCGGTCGTCTATGCCTCGGGCATCAACGGCTGGACTTCGCTGACCGAAGGCGCGCACGGTGAGCAGTGGGGCCCCGACATGTCGGCGCTGTTCGAGACCATCCTGAAGCATGTGCCTTCGCAACAAGGCGACCCCGATGCGCCGCTGCAGTTGCAGATCTCGGCCTTGGATTACTCCACCTTCGTCGGCCGTATCGGCGTCGGCCGTATCGGCGCGGGCACCATCAAGCCCGGTATGGATGTGCTGGTGATGGAAGGCGCACAGGGCAAGGCCAGCAAGGGCCGTGTCAACCAGGTGCTGACCTTTCATGGCCTGGACCGTGTGCAGGTCACGTCGGCCGGCCCGGGCGACATCGTGCTTATCAATGGCCTGGAAGACATTGGCATTGGCGTCACCGTCACCGACCCGGCCAACCCGGCGCCGCTGCCGATGTTGAAGGTCGACGAGCCGACGCTGACGATGAACTTCTGCGTCAACACCAGCCCGCTGGCTGGGCGTGAAGGCAAGTACGTGACCAGCCGCCAGATCTGGGACCGGCTGCAAAAAGAGCTGCAAAGCAACGTCGCTTTGCGCGTCAGCGAAACCAGCGAAGACGGCATCTTCGAGGTCATGGGTCGCGGTGAATTGCACCTCACCATCCTGCTGGAAAACATGCGCCGCGAAGGTTATGAGCTGGCGGTGAGCAAGCCGCGCGTGGTCTTCCATGACGTGGAAGGCGTGCGCCATGAACCGATAGAACTGGTGACGGTGGACGTGGAAGAAATTCACCAGGGCGGCGTGATGCAAGCGCTGGGTGAGCGCAAGGCAGAACTGGTGAACATGGAACCCGACGGGCGTGGCCGTGTGCGGCTGGAGTACCGCATTCCGGCGCGTGGCCTGATCGGATTCAGCAACGAGTTCATGAACCTGACGCGCGGCTCTGGCCTCATCAGCAATATCTTTGATGGCTACGAGCCGCACAAGGGCGACATCGCCAGCCGCAAGAATGGCGTGCTCATCAGCATGGACGCCGGCGAAATCTTCACCTACGCCCTGGGCAAGCTGGACGACCGTGGTCGCATGTTCGTGAAGCCGAACGACCCGGTTTACGAAGGCATGATCGTCGGCATCCACAACCGCGACAACGACCTGGTGGTGAACGCCACGCGCACCAAGCAGTTGACCAACTTTCGCGTCAGCGGCAAGGAAGACGCGATCAAGGTCACACCGCCCATCGACCTGACTTTGGAATACGGCGTCGAGTTCGTTGAAGACGACGAACTGGTGGAGATCACGCCCAAGAGCATCCGCGTGCGCAAGCGCTTCCTGACCGAGCACGAGCGCAAGCGGGCAGGGCGTTCGGGGGCCTGACCTTGCGTTGGCTTGCTCACCCGCACTCAGGGTGAGCACGGGGCGGGGCGGTGGCACCCGCGCCCTAGCATCCGGACATGCAGCCCTGGGCTGCGCAGGAGCCCGCATGAAGCAACTCTCTGGTCTGGACGCCACTTTTTTATACCTTGAAACACCAGAGATGCCGATGCATGTCGGCGCCTTGCATGTGTTCGAGTTGCCGCCGGGCTACAAGGGCAAGTTCGTCACTGCGCTGCGCAAGCACATCGAAAGCCGCTTGCCGGTGGCCGGCGTGCTGCGCCGCAAACTGTGGTGGATGCCGCTGAACCTGGCCAACCCGGCCTGGGTCGACGCCGAGCCCAGCATGAAGCTGCACATCGTCGAGGTGAAACTGGCCAAGGGCGCGACCATGCCCGACCTGCAAGCGCAGGTCGGCCAGTTGCACCCGGTGCTGCTGGACCGCAAGAAGCCCTTGTGGAAGTTCCATATCTTCGAGGGCCTGGCGCCATCGCCCAACGGTGCCAAGCGGGTGGCCATGTACACCCAGCTGCACCACGCCGCGGTCGACGGCCAGGCTGCGGTGGCGCTGGCGAATGCCATCCTGGACGTGACGCCCGAGCCGCGGGTGATTGAAGCTGCGCCTTCCAAACGCGCCAAGACTTTCCGCCTTGAGATGACGGAGATGCTGCGCGGTGTACTGGGCAACCAGGCGCAGAAGGTGGCCGAGATCGTGCGCAACCTGCCGGCCACCGTGGGCACGCTGAAAAACGCCGCGTCTTCGGTGGTGGCAGGCTCGCAGTTGCTTACGGGCAAAAAGAGTGTCAGCAACCTGACGCTGGCGCCGCGCACGCCGCTCAACGCTTCCATCACCAACGGCCGCGCCTTCGCATGCGTGACGCTGTCGTTGCCCGAATTGAAAGCCCTGGGCCGCGTGCATAACGCCACCATCAATGACATGGTGCTGATGGTGTGCAGCACCGCGCTGCGCCGCTACTACGCCAAGAAGCGCGGCCTGCCGCGCAAGAGCCTGGTGGCGGCGGTGCCGATATCGCTGCGCGAAAAAGGCGACACCACGGCCGACAACCAGGCCAGCATGAGCCTCATCAGCCTGGGCACCCACATCGCCGACACCGCCCAGCGCCTGGCCCATGTGAAGGCCGCCACCGCGGCGATGAAAAACACCATGGGCAGCGTCAAGAGCATCCTGCCCACCGACTTTCCTTCGCTGGGCGTGCCCTGGTTGATGGAAGCGGCCACCGCGTTGTATGGCAAGGCCAAGGTCGCAGACCGCATTCCGCAGGTCGCCAACCTCGTCATCAGCAACGTGCCAGGCCCGCCGGTGCCGCTGTACATGGCCGGTGCGAAGATGATTACGAACTACCCGGCTTCGATCATCGTGCACGGGCTGGCACTCAACATCACCGTGCAGAGCTACGACAAGAGCCTGGACTTCGGCCTCATGGCCGACGCCGCGGCGATGCCCGATGTGCGCGAACTGGCCGACGCCATCGCGATCGCTTTCGACGATCTGCGTGCCTTGCCGCAACCCGGCGAACCCGGCCATGGCGACACATCCGACGACAGCCTGGTGACCCAGGCCACCAAGCGGCTGGCCGGTGGTATCGCCAACAGTGTGGCAAGCGGCATGGCAACCGGCATTGCAGGCGGCATCACCGGCGCGGTGACGGGTGCAGTGGGCCGGGCGGCCAAGAAGGTGATGGGCAGCGCGGTGAACGCGGCTGTCGCGCAGGTGACAAGGAAACCTAGGGCAAGCGCTCCAAACAAGCGCCAGCGCGCTGGCTGACAATGCCTGCATGAGCTTACCGATGCGCCGGCGCAAGCCGGCATTAGAGGCCACGCCAACCCGGCCTGCGCCCAGTCCTTTTGCAAGCCCCGAAATTGACGACCCGGTCCAGGCGCCCAGCACCTGGTTGTTGATGCTCGAAGCGCGAGCACCGTGGGAATACGCCGCCATGCTGGCGGCAACCCCTTTGCTGAACCGCCTGCCGTTGGGCGATGGCCACCCCGTCATCGTCTACCCTGGCCTGGGCGCGGCCGACTTCACCACGCTGCCTTTGCGCAACTTCCTGCGCAGCCGGGGCTATGCGCCTTATGCGTGGCAGCAGGGCTTCAACTTCGGCCCCAAACGTGGCGTGCTGGAAGCCTGCCGCGAACAACTTCGCCAGGTGGCCACGCAACACCGCACGCGCGTCAGCCTCATCGGCTGGAGCCTGGGCGGCTTGTACGCCCGTGAACTGGCCAAGGAACAGCCCGCCCATGCACGCTGCGTTGTGACGTTAGGCACACCCTTTGCCGGCCACCCGCGGGCCACCAATGCCTGGCGTTTTTATGAGCTGGTCAGCGGGCAGCGCACCCACGACCCGGCGTTGATGGAACGGATTCGCGGCGCGCCGCCGTGCCCGACGACGTCGATTTACAGCAAGAGCGACGGTGTCGTGGCCTGGCAGTGCAGCATCAATGAAGCCGCGCCGCACACCGAAAACATCGAGGTCCACGCCAGCCACATCGGCATGGGCATGAACCCGCTGGCGCTGTACGCCCTGGCCGACCGGCTGGCGCAAGACCCGCAAGACTGGCAGCGCTTTGATGTCACGGGTGCGCGCAAGTGGTTTTACAAGCCGACGCAGCCCGCGGGCCTGCAAGCCGCGGCACAGGCAGGGGCACAGGCAGCAACACAGCCCGCGGCGCGGGTGCCGTAGATGCAAATCGTCGCCAACGGCATCGGCATCGAAATCGACGACCAGGGCCTGCCCGCTGGCGAGCCTTTGTTGCTCATCATGGGCCTGGGCATGCAGTTGACGGGCTGGCCGCAAGCGCTGGTGCAGATGCTGGTATCAGGCGGCTTTCGCGTCATCCGCATGGACAACCGCGACGCCGGCCTGAGCAAGCATTTTGACGACGCCGGCGTGCCCAGCCTGACCTGGTCGGCGCTGCGTCACACGCTGCATTTGAACGTTAGCTCGCCCTACGGCATCGCCGACATGGCCGAAGACGCGCGTGGCGTGCTGGACGCCCTGGGCTTGCAGCGTGCCCATGTCTGCGGCGCTTCGATGGGCGGCATGATCGCCCAGCACCTGGCCGCCAAGCACCCGCAGCGCGTCAAGAGTTTGACGCTGATGATGACCACCAGCGGTGCCCGCCGCCTGCCGCAGCCCGGCTGGGCGGTGCAGCGGGCGCTGATGTCGCGGCCCGGCGGGCGCGAGCCTGCTGCGGTCGTGGCGCACCTGCTGCGTGTGATGGGCATCATCGGCAGCCCGGCCTACCCGCCCGAGCCAGAACAGCTGCGCGCACGGCTGGCCGCCATGGTGCAGCGCGCCTGGCACCCGGCGGGCACGGCACGCCAGCTGGTGGCGGTGGCCGCAGACGGCGACCGCAGCGCGCTGCTGCCGCGCATCAAGGCGCCCACACGCATCATCCACGGCCAGGCCGACCCGCTGGTGCCGGTGGCTGCGGGGCACGACCTGGCAGCGCGCATTGCCGGCGCGGTGGGCGATTTCATCCCCGGCATGGGCCATGATTTGCCCGATGCCCTGCTGCCGCGTTTCGCTGCCGGCATTGCAGAAAACGCCGCACGCCCGGGCGCCGCCGCGGCCGACTGAAGCCTGACGCCTTGGTGACCTGGGCCGCCCCAAGCCTCTGCTAAGGTGCCTGAAAGCGGGTGCCAGCGCCCGGCGCGACAGCACACAGGAGAGACCATGGACTTCAGCTTCTCGGCCACACAAACCCATTGGCGCGACCGCGTCATGGCCTTCATGGACGCGCATGTGTATCCGGCCGTGCCGGTGTACGCGCAGCAGATGAACGACTTTGGCGACCGGCGCTGGCAGGTGGTGCCGGTGGTGGAAGCGCTGAAGGCCAAGGCCCGCGCCGCGGGCTTGTGGAATTTGTTTCTGCCGCTGGATTCGGTGCGCGGCCTGGCCGAAGACAACCCTTACTGCGGCGCCGGCCTGACCAACCTGGAATATGCGGTGTGCGCCGAGCAAATGGGGCGCGTGGGTTTTGGCTCGGAAGTCTTCAACTGCTCAGCCCCCGACACCGGCAACATGGAAGTGCTGATTCGTTACGGCAGCGAAGCGCAGCAGGCGCGCTGGCTGGCCCCGCTGCTGGCCGGTGAGATACGTTCGGCCTTTCTGATGACCGAGCCCGACGTGGCTTCGTCAGACGCCACCAACATCGAAACCGCCATCCAGCGCGATGGTGACCACTACGTCATCAACGGCCGCAAATGGTGGTCCTCGGGCGTCGGCGACCCGCGCTGCGCGATCACCATCGTGATGGGCAAGACCGACCCCGATGCACCGCGGCATGCGCAGCAATCACAAATTCTGGTGCCCATGGACACGCCGGGCATCGAGGTCGTGCGCATGCTGCCGGTGTTTGGTTTCGACGACGCGACGCACGGCCATGCCGAGGTGGTGTTTCGCAATGTGCGTGTGCCGGCGGCCAACCTGCTGCTGGGTGAAGGCCGCGGTTTTGAGATCGCCCAAGGCCGCCTCGGGCCCGGGCGCATTCACCACTGCATGCGCACCATTGGCAGTGCCGAAGTGGCGCTGGAAAAGATGGTCAAACGCTTGCAGTCGCGGGTGGCTTTCGGCAAACGCATCAGCGAACAAAGCGTGTGGGAACAGCGCATTGCCCAGGCCCGCACCGACATCGAGATGACGCGCCTTTTGTGTTTGAAAGCCGCCGACATGATGGACAAGGTGGGCAACAAGGGCGCGCAGCTGGAAATTGCGATGATCAAGGTCGCCGCACCGCGTATGGCTCTGAGAATCATCGACGATGCCATACAAGCCCACGGCGGCGCCGGTGTGACCACCGATTTCGGCCTCGCCAAGCAATACGCCAGCATGCGAACCATGCGCCTGGCCGACGGGCCTGACGAGGTGCATAACAGGGCCATTGCACGCATGGAGTTCGGGCGTTACCGCAGCGACAAGCTGAGCTAGATTTGCGATCCCGGCGTGACGATTTAATCCCATCATCTTTGCGGAGAGATTGAACATGAACCACCCCTTCGTCAGCAGCACGGTACACGGCGAAGTGGCCGTCGTGACCATGAACAAGCCCCCTGTGAACGGCCTGGGCGCCGAGTTGCGCGCCGGCATTGCCGCGGCGCTGGACGAGGCCAACGCCGATACCGATGTGAAAGCCATCGTCTTGACGGGCACCGCCAAAGCCTTCTCTGGCGGTGCTGATGTGACCGAATTCGGCACCCCGAAATCGCTGGCCGAACCCAATCTGCGGGTCGTCATTGCGCTGCTGGAAAACAACCCCAAGCCGGTGGTCGCGGCCATTTCTGGCGCGTGCCTGGGCGGCGGGCTGGAACTGGCGCTGGGGGCGCACTTTCGCGTTGCCACGCCAGACGCGCAACTCGGCCTGCCCGAGGTCAAGCTGGGCCTGCTGCCGGGTGCTGGTGGCACGCAGCGCCTGCCGCGTTTGCTGGGGCTGCAAGCGGCGCTGAACATCATCGTCTACGGTGAAGCCACGGCCGCCATCAAGTTCCAGGGCACGCCGCTGATCGACGAGATCGCCGATGGCGACGTGGTGGCCGCGGCCACGGCTTTGGCGCGCAAGGTGGTGGCCGAGGGCCGGCCACTGAAACGCGTCCGCGACCTGAAAGTGCAAGACCCGCAGGCCGAGGCCTATCTGCAGTTTGCGCGCAACACCGTGGCCGCCGCGGTGAAGAATTTTCCCGCGCCGCTGAAGTGCGTGGAGGCGGTAGGCCATGCGGTGAGCAAGCCTTTCGACGAAGGCATGCGCCTGGAACGCGAGGCCTTTGTGGCGCTGATGAACACGCCCGAGTCGCGCGCGCTGCGCCATGTGTTTGCCGCCGAACGCGCAGCCGCCAAGCTGCCCAACGTGGCCGCCGATACGCCGCTGCGGCGCATCGCAAAGGTCGGCGTCATCGGCGCCGGCACCATGGGCGGCGGCATCACGATGAATTTTCTCAACGCCGGTATTGCGGTGGTGCTGCTCGAGATGAAGCAGGAAGCGCTGGACAAGGGCATTGCCATCGTCCGCCGCAATTACGAGAACTCGCTGAAGAAAGGCAAGCTGACGCAGGGCAAGTTGGACGAGCGCATGGCACTCATCACGCCGACGCTGAATTACGACGACTTCAGCGATGTCGACCTGGTTATCGAGGCCGTGTTCGAGAACATGGACGTGAAGGAGAAGGTCTTCCGCACGCTCGACGCGGTGTGCAAGCCCGGTGCCATCCTGGCTTCCAACACGTCCTACCTGAACCTGGACACGATCGCCAGTTTTACCCAGCGCCCAGGCGATGTGGTGGGCTTGCACTTCTTCAGCCCGGCCAATGTGATGCGCCTGCTCGAAGTGGTGCGCGGCGCGCAGACTGCGCCCGACGTGTTGGCCACCGCGATGGCGTTGGCCAGGCAGATCAAGAAGATCGCCGTCGTCTCTGGCGTGTGCGATGGCTTCATAGGCAACCGCATGCTGGCGCGCTACGGCGCGGCGGCCAGCGGGCTTGTCAACGCCGGCGCCTTGCCGCAGCAGATTGACGGTGCGCTGCAGAAATTCGGCCTCGCCATGGGCCCCTTCCGCATGGGTGACCTGGCGGGCCTGGACATCGGCTGGGCCACACGCAAACGCAAGGCCGCCGAGGCCGGTGTGGCGATGCAGCCCGTGGTGGCCGACATGCTCTGCGATGGCGGCCGCTTTGGCCAGAAGACGGGTGCGGGTTGGTACCGCTACGAGGCCGGCAAGCGCGACCCGATTCCCGACCCGGTGACCGAAGGTTTGATCGCGCAATACCGTTCAGAGAAAGGCATCACGCCGCGCAAGATCAGCGACGACGAGGTCGTTGAACGCTGTATCTTCGCGCTCGTCAACGAAGGCGCGCGCATCCTGGAAGAAGGCATTGCAGCGCGCGCCAGCGACATCGACATCGTCTACCTCAACGGCTACGGTTTCCCGCTGCACCGTGGCGGGCCGATGCTGTATGCCGACACCGTCGGCCTGCCGAACGTGGTGCGAACGCTGCGCCGTTTCGCGGCCGAGCCGGGCGCAGATGCTTCGTGGCAGCCGGCGCCTTTGCTGGTGCAGTTGGCGCAAGCGGGCCGCACGTTCATGTGAGCTT
>JANMJI010000200.1:0-11826 GCA_031371275.1 Betaproteobacteria bacterium | reverse complement strand
CACCGCCGGTGCGGCCACCGCGATGGTGGGCTCGCCCACACCGCCCCAGAAGCCGCCCGAGGGCATGACGATGGATTCGACCTTGGGCATCTGCGCGATGCGCATCGAAGGGTAGGTGTCGAAGTTGCGCTGTTCGATGCGGCCGTCCTTCACCGTGCATTCGCCATACAGCGCTGCCGACAGGCCATAGACAAAGCTGCCTTCGATCTGGGCTTCAATCTGCTGCGGGTTGACGGCATGGCCGGGGTCCGTGGCGGCCACGATGCGGTGCACTTTCAAAGCGCCTTCCTGGCTGACCGACACCTCGGCGCAGGCCGCAACATAACTGCCAAAGCCATGCGTCACCGACAAGCCACGGAAGACCTTCTGCCCAGCCACGTCCGCCGCCGGCGAACCCCAGCCCGAGCGGGCTGCCACCGCATTCAGCACCGCCAGGTGCTTGGGGTAATTCGCCATCAGCTTGCGGCGCAGCGCCAGCGGGTCTTGCTGCGTCGCGTGGGCGATCTCGTCGATGAACGACTCAAGATAAATCGCGTTCTGGTTCAGGTTCACGCCGCGCCAGAAGCCGGCCGGCACATGCGGGTTGCGCATGGCGTGGTCGATCATCAGGTTCGGGAAGCCGTAGCCGATCATGGCCTCGCCGCCGCCGTTGTTCAGACCCTGGAAGACCACCGGGTCCTTGCCGTTGACGATGTTCTGCGGCGCCACGCTGGCCAGAATGCTTTGGCCGCTGATGCGCATGTGCAGCGCCGTGACGTTGCCCTGTGCATCCAACCCGGCCGTCATCTTGCATTGGGTGATGGGGTGGTAGCGGCCGTGGGTCATGTCCTCTTCACGGCTCCAAAGCATCTTCACCGGAATGCCCGGCATCTGTTTGGCGATGGCCACCGCCTGGTGCACCCAGTCGTGTACGGCGCCACGGCGGCCAAAGCCGCCACCCAGCAAGATCTTGTAGACCTCGCACTGCGCGGCCGGCAGGCCGGCGGCTTCGGCCGTGGCGGCCAATGCCGCTTCGCCGTTTTGCGTGGGTGTCCACACTTCACACCGCTCGGGCGTCCACCGGGCGGTCGCATTCATCGGCTCCATCGTGGCATGGTTCAAGTTCGGGTAGGCGTACACCGCTTCGACCTTGCGCACGGCGCCGGCCAGCGCGGCGCGCGCATCGCCGTTGCTGTTGCCGACCACGGCGCTGTCGGCGTCCAGGCCGGCTTTCAACAGGGCGTTGATGTCGGCCTGCTGCACGCCCACGTTGGGGCCGAAGTCCCAGTCGATTTGCAGCGCGTCCAGCGCCTTCTTGGCATGCCACCAGGTGTCGGCCACCACGGCCACGGCGTTGTCCCCCACCGTCAACACCTTCTTCACGCCAGGCATCCTGGCCACGGTGCCGGCGTCATAAGCCTTGACCTTGCCGCCGAACACCGGGCAGGCCGCGATGGCCGCGTTCAGCATGCCGGGCATCTTCAGGTCGGCGCCGTAGACCTGCTTGCCGGTGGTCTTGTCGACCGTGTCCAGCCGCGCCAAACGCTTGCCGGCCAGCTTCCAGGTCTTGGGGTCTTTCAACGGTACTTCGGTGGGTGCGGCCAGCTTGGCGGCGGCCACGGCCACGCGGCCGTAGCTGGTGCTGTTTTTGCTGCCCGCGTGGCTGATGACGCCCTTGTCAACCGTGCATTCGGCCACCGGCACTTTCCATTCGTCGGCCGCGGCCTGCACCAGCATCATGCGGGCCGCGGCGCCGCCCTTGCGCACGTACTCGTTGCTCTCGCGTATGCCGCGGCTGCCGCCGGTGCTGAAGTTGCCCCACACCCGTTTGCGCGCCAGGTTCTGGCCGGGCGTCGGGTATTCGGTGGTCACGCGCGCCCAGTCGCAGTCGAGTTCTTCGGCCACCAGCTGCGCCAGGCCTGTCAGCGTGCCCTGGCCCATTTCGCTGCGCGCGATGCGGATGATGACTTTCTCATCGGGCTGCACGACCACCCAGGCGTTGATCTCGGGCGCCAGGCCTTGCGCGGTGGCGGCCGTCGGAAAGCCGATGACCAGCGAGCCCGCGGCAGCCGCGGCGCCGATGAATTCACGGCGGTTGAGGGTGGCGCTCATGACACGCTCCTGACGACATGAATGATGTCCAGCCCGGCGGTCTTCACGCCACCCGCAGCTTCTTTGATGCCGGCCCGCACGCGGTTGAAAGTGCCGCAGCGGCAGATGTTGGTGATGGCGGCGTCGATGTCGGCGTCGGTGGGGTGGGGCTTGGTCTTCAGCAGCGCCGCAGCGGCCATCAGCATGCCGCTCTGGCAGTAGCCGCACTGCGGCACGTCCAGCCGGGCCCAGGCCTTTTGCAAGGGGTGGTCGCCTTTTGGTGACAGACCTTCGATGGTCGTGACCTTCTGGCCCGCCTGCACGGCGCTGACCGGCAGCACGCAACTGCGCACCGGCGCGCCGTCCAGATGCACGGTGCAGGCGCCGCACTGGGCCACGCCGCAGCCGTATTTGGTGCCCGTCAGGCCGAGTTGTTCACGCAGCACCCACAACAGCGGGGTGTCGGGTTCGGCGTTGTGCTCATGCACCTGGCCGTTGACATTCAAGCGCGCCATGGGGTCGTCTCCTGCGGTTGTATTCGGCCCGCATGATGATGCGCGGCGCCGGGCCTTGTGCGCAGTCGGGTTTGTGCCGGCCCGGTGGCTGGCGATCAGTGCAGCTTGTCGCTGCCGTCGCCCTTGTCGTCGGCCTTGCCGTTGAAGGCGTCGGGCCGGTAGACGTTGCCTTCACGGTCGACCTTGGGCCGGCGGCGCGCGCGTTCGATGGCGTCGGCGGCTTGTTGCTGTGCGTCGCGCGACTGTTGTGGGCGCTGGGCCCGTGCCTTCAAGCCAGCGCCCAGCGTGCGCCAACGCGCTTGCACACGCGCTTGAACACGCGCCCGCACGCGCTGCCAGCGCGCCCGCACGCGCTGCCAGCGCGCCAGCCAGCGTGCCCGCCGCACAGGCCCCAGCGCCATGCCGGCCCACACGCCCAGGCAGGCCACCAAGCCCAGCACCGCCAACCACTTTTCAGCCATGCCGCGAATCTAGCCGCTTGGCGTCTGGCCTGCTCGCTTCGCAGCGGCAAGACTGCGCGGGCCAGCTTCCAGCGCCACGCGGTGTCTTCGCTTTCTTCGCCCGCTGTAGCTGCCAGTTGAGCTTTGGCACGGCAAATTTCTGCGTTCAACCAACAAGGCACAAGCGCAGGAGGCATGTTGCAATACGCAGAGCAGTCGGCGCGTTGGACGCCACCGCCAGCGTCGCCACAGCCCCGTCCTGTTTCGTGCTTTCCACGCCGTGCTTCCTACCATCCACGCCAGACCCCGCACCATGCACACCAGCCCCACCCCAGGTTCAGCCCGCCCGCTGCGCGCACTGGCCACTGCGCTGGTGCTGGCTGCCAGTGCCAGCGCCGCGTGGGCCCAGCAGCCCCTGGTGCATACCGATGTGCAGGCCCTGGTGGCGGCACTCGGTGGCAGCGGCCCCGCGACGCGTTCTTTTCGCCGCACGCTGCCGCCCGAAGCGGGCAGCAGCCTGTGCAATGGCCAGGCTGCTGCCCCGGCCTCGCGCAGCGGCAATACCGGCAGCAACGCCGGCAACACCAGCACAGGCGGCGCCACATCGCGCAACCTGGAAGTCGTGCCCTATGCCGGCGACACCACGCCGGGCGTCAACTTGAGCGTGCAGTTCGCCACCGCTTCAGACCGCCTCACCGCCAGCGACCAGGCCCTGCTGAACACCCTGGCCAAGGCCTTGCTGACGGCCGACCTGGCGCAAGACCGCTTTGCCGTGGCCGGCCATACCGACAGCACGGGCGAAGCACGCATCAACCTGGAACTGTCGTGCGCCCGCGCATTGGCGGTGCGCCGCTACCTGGCTGGCAAGGGCGTGGCCGTGCAGCGCCTGTCGGCCTATGGTTTCGGCAGCACGCGGCTGCTGGCCGCCGACCAGCCCACCGACGGCCAGAACCGCCGCGTTGAAATTCGCAAGGCGCCGGAATGAAGCATGCCGTGCCTGCCATGTCTGCCACGTCTTGCACGGCGAGCCACCGTTGCACAGGCCCCGGCGCAGGGTGTTGGCCGTCACAATCTGTCAAGGTTTTTCACAGAGCAGGTTGACCCACCGTGAAACAGCGCCTTCGCCCCCCGCTTGATCTGGCACGCGCCCGGCTGCTGCTGCCGCTGGCCATTGCCGCTGCCTGCATGGCTTTTGACGCCAGCGCCGGCCGCCTGGCCATCGTGGTCGGCAACGACAACTACCAAAACGTCACCAAGCTGCGCAACGCGCGCAACGACGCGCAGTCGCTGGCGCGTGAACTGGAAGCCGCCGGCTTCAAAGTCACCCGCGTGCTGGACGCCAACCGCGAAGCGCTGGACGAAGCCTTCAGCGGCTTTTTGCGCCGCGTTGAAAAGGGCGACGAGGTGGTGTTCTTCTTCAGTGGCCACGGCTCGCAACCGCCGCAGATGGGGCCCTTTTTGCTGCCGGTGGATATACGCGTCACCGACGAGCGTTCGATTCAGCGCAACGGCCTGTCGCTGGAATCGGTGGTCGATGACCTGAACAAGCGCGCGCGTTTTTCGCTCATCATCGTCGACGCCTGCCGCGACGACCCGTTCCGCGAAACCACCGCCGGCCGTTCACTGCCATCGGGCTCTGGCCTGAGCCGTATCGAGCCGCCCAAGGGTTCGATGATCATCATGGCCGCGTCGAAGGGCCAGCAGGCGCTGGACCGCCTGGGCAACACCGACAACGTGCCCAACGGGCTCTTCACGCGCGAACTCATCAAGCAGATGCGCACCGCGGGCTTGTCGGCCTCGGACATGCTCAAGCGCGTGCGCACCAGTGTTGAGTCGTCGGCCGCCGGCGTCAACCACTCGCAGCGGCCTTCGCTGGTGGACGAGTCTTCGGCTGACTTTTTCTTCTACCCCGCGGGCAGCGGCGCGGCGCCTTCACCTGCGCCCTTCGCGGTGCCAGCACCGATCCCCGCGCCCGCGCCTGCGCCGCGGCCGGCAGCGCCCACGCCAGCGCCGATGGCAGCACCCGCACCGGCGCCCTACGTCGCACCGGCGCCCCCGCCGCGGCCGGCGACGGCCGCAGCAACCGCGGCCAACGACCCGCAGCGTGAATTCGACGCCTGGGAAGCCGCCGCAGCAGCCGGCACCCGCGCTTCGCTGGAGCGCTACTTGTCGCAATATCCGGAAGGGCGCTTCGTGCCGCTGGCCCGCAACACGCTCAGCGGCCTGGCCGCCAGCCCCGCGCCAGCCCCGGTGGCGACACCGGCCCCATCGCCTGCGCCCGCGGCGAACAACCCGCAGGCCGAGTTCGAGGTCTGGGACCGTGCGTCCACCAGCAACAAGAAGGCCGACTACGAAGCCTACCTGCGCGCGTACCCGAACGGGCGCTACGTCGACCTGGCGCGCGCCGCGATCAAGAAGCTCTAAGAAACCAAGATCACAACCACCCACCCAAGAAACATCGCCATGAAAACCCGCACCCTTCTCGCCCAAGCCGCGCTGTGCAGCGTACTGGTTCTGAGCGCTGCCACGGCATCGGCCCAGACCTACACCAAGCAGCAACTGCAAGAGACGTTTTCTTCCTACCTGAACACCGAAGGCTTCCGCCCCGAGATCACGCCCAGCGGCAACGTGCGCTTCCGCCGCGAAGGCAAGATTTACGTCATTTATTGCGACGAACGCGACCCCACCTACTTCCGTCTGGTGCTGTCTTTTTCGGCCGAAGACAAGAGCGCCGCGATGCGCGCCAAGCGGCTGGAAGGCGTGAACAGCGCCAGCAGCGACACCAAGGTCATCAAGGCCTACCTGGACAGCGACGGCGACCCCACCTTTGCCGCCGAAATGTTCCTCGTCGTGCCGGGTGATTTCAAGACCACCATGGCCCGTTTGCTGCGCGCCATCGACAGCGCCTACGAGAAGTACCAGGCCAAGGTGGCTGCAAGCTGATGCTCGGCGGCGGGCAAGGGCCCGCTGCTTGCTCAGAAAAAAAGCCTGCGGTTGCAGGCTTTTTGCTTGGGGCGACGCTGATGGAGTCCGCGCGCCGCGAGGGACTTGATTGGCGTGGCCTTAATCGGCCAGCGCCGGGTCGCCGACGCGGCCGATGAACAGCGGCGTGCCGGTTAAGCGGTGCACGACGGCAAAGACGAAGGGCCTGTCGACGACGCAAGGCGGGCTGACGGCCAGCGACTTGCTCTGCACCGTGGCCGCGGCGGCGCCCACGGCCTCGCCACCTTGTTCGTCGATGGTGATGCCGGCGGCGGCGTAAACATCCCCCAGGTGCACCTTGTGTGCGGCGCGGCCCAACATCGGCCGCAGGTCGGCCGCGGGGCTGAAGGCGGTTGTCATGCCCAGGCTTTCCAGCAACGGGCGCAAGGCCGTGGCCTTGGGGGCGATCTTGAATTTCGGCAAAGCCAGTTGGCACTTTTTCGGTTGCAGCGCAGCTTGCCAGCGCGCCAGCTCAGCACCGTTCAGGCCTTTCACCAGCGCCTGCACATCGCTGTCGGCCGCCGGCACCGCCACCAGCAGCGCGAAGGCCGCGCCGCCGGCGCCGCCAAACGGCAAGGCCAGCACCTGCGTGCCACTCACTTGGGCCTGCAGCACGCTGCGTTCGTCGACCAGCGTGGGCACGGGCTTGGCGGTGCCGGGGGCGGTGTTGAAGGGCAGCGCTTCCGTCTTTGCACTGTCAAACGGTTGGTCCCAGGCGCTGCGAAAGTGGATGGCCGAACTGAGCGTGATGAGCGTGGCCTCTGAAACGCTGCCGGGTGGCATCAGATCGGCAATGCGGCCGGCGGTGCGTTCGGCTGTCCAGGCGTTGATCTGGCCGCGCACGGCCTCGCTGTTCTTGAAGTTCACACGCGTCGCGTCGGCCTGGTAGCGCGTGGCCATGCGGTGGCTGTAGCCGGCGGGCACGGCGGCGGCAATCGTCTGGTCCAGCCAGACGCGGCCGGCCATCACGAAGGGTGACGGCGCAGGGCCGCTGCCAACCTCTTTCAACAAGGCCGGCAGCCGCAGCTTGAAGCTGCGCGGGCCGGTTTCGCGTGGGCCGAACAGCGTTTCAATCTCGTGTTCGGTGGCGCCATCGGCACCGGCATGCACCATGCCCAAGGCCGCCGCCGTGGCCACCGGCGAGACCACGGCGTTGGCCGGCCCCGGCTGGCGCAGCATGGCCAGGCCCAGGTCGGCCAGGCCGGCGACCGTGGCGGCGTCGGTGGCGAGCGGGGCCTGGGGTGCGGCGGCTGTGGCCACGCCGGCGGCACCGGCGCAGCAGGCCAGCGCTGCGACCGTGATGTTGCGCAAGCCACTGCGCAAGCCACTGCGCAAACCCCGGGCCGGCACTGCGGTGATGAGCAGCGCTTCCATCACGGTGTCTCGTTGATGGCGGTCACGTCGCTGGCGCCGTAGCGGCCGTCGCCGCCGCTGCCCGCGCCGGTGGCTTCCACCACCAGCGTGCGCGTCGATGTCGTGGTGGCCGCGCTGGAAGGGAAGACCGAAGACAAATCCATGCTGCGCGCCAGGTCCTTCTTCACCGGCGACACGATGGCCAGCAAATAGCTGGTGCCGGCCGGGCCGCCGGCGCGCACGCGCCAGCTTTCACGCGGGAAACGGTGCGTGCCGGCGGGCAGGAAGTTGTTGTCGTCGACCTTGTTCGGGAACAGCAGGTTGAAGGTCTTGCCGTCGCTGCCCACTTGCAGCAGATAGACATAACCTTCTTTGTTGGTGGCAACTGAAAAGTCGAGCAGGTCTTTGCCGATGCGCAGGCTGGCGCGGGCCAGCGTCAGGCCCACCTGGTAGCTGCGGTCGGCGGCATGGCGCAAGTCGTGCAGGGCTTGCGCGGCGTTGACCGGCGCCGCGGCGGCTGTGGCCGGCGCGGGTGCGGGCGTGGGGGCTGGCGCCGGAGCGGGCGTGGCCGCCGGGCTGGGTGCGGGTGCGGGTGCAGGTGCAGGTGCAGGCTCCGGGGCTGGCGTGGGCGCCGCGCTGGCCGTCTGCACAAAAGACAGTGGCAGCTTCGGGTTGCCTTGCAGCGTGATGGTCTGCTTGGTGCCGCGCCGGTCTATCAGCCCTTGTGCGCAGGCCGCCAGTTCTTCACCGTTGATGCGTCCGCTGCGGTCGGCGTCGGCGCCGGCGGCGTTGATGCAGGCGGCCCAGGCCAGCGTGGCCAGGCTACCCTTGGCGGTGGCGAACGAGACCTGCGTGTCGTTGCTGGCCGCGATGTACAACACCTGCGGGCCGCGCGCGTCCTTGGCCATCGCGCCCAGGCCGCGCGCCATCTTGGTGGTGTTGGTGGGGTCGCCGCAGGAATAACCCGAAGTCACCGCCGAATTGGTCTTCGCGTCGGGCGGCAGGAACTTCGGCGCCAGGCCGGGTTCGGCAGGCTTCAGGCCGCGCGTGGCGGCGCCACCAGAAAAACATGAGTCGTTCATCATCACCACCTGGCCGGCCTTGTTGCCCAGCGCCGTCAGCACCTGCTGCAGATCGCTGTCCAGAAACAGGCCGTCGCGGGCCACCAGACCTTCGGTGCAGCGCGCCGTGGTGTCGCGGCCCGCAATCTGGCCGCCGTGGCCAGAGTAGTAGATGAAAACCTTGTCGCCTTCGTTGATGCGCTTGTGCAGGCCCATCAGGCCTTTGAACATGTTCTCGCCGGTCAGCGCTGCGTTGCTGATCTCGGTCATGTTGCCATCGGGCACGCCCATCGCCGACGCGATCTTCTTGGCGTTGGCCGCGTCCAGGTCGATGCCGGGCAGGTTGCTGCGCGGGTTGCCGTAGTCGCCTATCCACATGATGAGGGCGTGGTTCTCGGCCCAGGCCGGCGCCGCAAGGCCCAGCGTGGCGGCGGCCAGCGCGCCAGCGGCAAAGCGGTGCAGGGGCTGCAGGGTAAGGCTGGGCATGAACATGAAATCTCCTCGTCGTCGTGATGGCCGAAAAGCGGTGGCCGGCAAGGCCCTGTCTGGATACGCAGCATTGCGCCGCCGAAAGGCGCATGGCGCCAGCGTGGGCTGGCGTTTTCACGCGTCTTGGTTTTTGCCCCGCTTTGAGTTTGCCACGCCCAGGCGCGCCAAAAGCAGCGCTTTCAGCAGCGGCAACGTCTGTTCCAGCAGCGGTCCACGCGGGCGTTGGGCCGAAGTCGCCAGCCACAGCGTGGTGGCCAAAGGCGGCCGGCCGGGTGCGACGGTGATGGGCCGCGCGCGGAGTGCCGTTTCGTGCCCGCTGCCCTGCAAGGCGTTCAACGAAAGCACGGCGTGCAACCCTTGGGCCGGGTGGCGTCGCACCAGGTCCAGCATGGCCGGCACACTTTCTATTTCCAGCGCCACACGCGGCTTCAGCCCGGCTTGCGCCAGCACCGTTTCCAGCCGCATGCGGATGGCGTGCGGCCGGCTGGGGATGACCAGTTCGCGCTCGGCCACCGTGGCCAGCGCCACCGGCCCACCCACCAGCGCAGCGCCCGCGCCCGCATTCGTTTTCGTACCCATTCGAACCCCAGCCCGTGGCCGGCGCGCCGACACCAGGAACAGCCGTTCTTGCAGCACCGGCATCAAATCGAAGGCCGCGGCGGGCGTGGCGTTGTAGACCACCGCGCAGTCAATGCGGCCCTGCGCCAGCCATTCCAGCGTGTAGGTCGACAGGCCTTCGACGATGCTGATGGTGGCGCGCGGAAACTGTGCTCGAAAGGCCTCCACCAGCGGCGCGGTGAGCGTGCGGCTGACGCTGGGCGGCAGCCCGATGCTGAGCAGCCCTGAAGCTGCCCCGCGCTGGTCTTCCAGGTCTTGCCGCGCGCGTTCCAGCTGCTGCAAGATGCCGCGGCCGTGGGCCAGCAGGCGCCGGCCGGCTTCGGTGAGCGTGACACCGCGGCCATTGCGTTCGAACAGCGGCTGGCGCAATTCAACTTCCAGTGTGCGCACCTGGCGGCTGAGCGCCGGCTGGGCCACGCGCAGCACGCTGGCCGCCCGCGTGAAGCTGCCCATTTCGGCGACGCGCACAAAGTACTGGATCTGCTTGAAGTCCATGGCGCGCAATGTATGCCGAACCGGCATCGCAGCTAGTGCTGAAATCGCGTTGCTGCATACGCGGCACTGCACAAGAATGCCGACTCACACGCTGCGCAACCCATGAGCTTGAAGATCACCGGCATTTCTTCGATGGCCACCCGCGGGGTGCTGGCCGAATTGAGCGCCGCCTACACGCAGCGCAGTGGCTGTGCCGTGGCCATCGAATCAGTGGGCGGTGTCGACGCCGCCAGGCGCGTCCAGGCCGGCGAGAGATTTGACATGGTTGTGCTGGCCGCTGACGCCATCAACAAACTCATGGCCGCCGGCCACCTGCAGCCTGGCAGCCGCGTCGACCTGGTGCGCTCACCCGTGGCCGTCGCCGTGCGCGCCGGTGCACCGTGGCCGGACATCGGCAGCGAAGACGCTGTGCGCCAGGCCGTGCTGGCAGCGCGCAGCCTGGCCTTTTCAACCGGCCCCAGCGGCGTCTTTCTGGCCGCGCTGTTTGAGCGCTGGGGCTTGACCGACACCCTGCGTGCCCGCACCGTGCAAGCGCCGCCGGGGGTGCCGGTGGGCGCGCTGGTGGCAAGCGGCGAGGTAGAACTCGGCTTCCAGCAACGCAGTGAATTGATGCACCTGCCGGGCATTGATGTCGTCGGCACGCTGCCACCGGCCATCGAATACATCACCACCTTTTCCGCCGCGCTGGGCGGGGCTTGCACGCAAGCGCCAACGGTGCAAGCGGTGAATGCTTTGTTGACCTTCATGACATCGGCAGCAGCCGCAAGCACCATCCGCCAACACGGCATGGTGCCCGCCTGAACCACCCGCACGAGACACCAACATGATCATCGACTGCCACGGCCACTACACCACCGCGCCGAAATCGCTTGAGACCTGGCGCAACGCGCAGATCGCCGGCATCAAAGACCCGGTGCTAATGCCCAAGGCCGGTGACCTGAAAATCAGCGACGATGAATTGCGCGAGAGCATCGAGGTCAACCAGCTCAGGTTGATGCAGCAGCGCGGCAGCGACGTGACCATCTTCAGCCCGCGCGCCAGCTTCATGGCCCACCACATTGGCGACTTCAATGTCAGCGCGACATGGGCCGCCATCTGCAACGAACTCTGCTACCGCGTGGCCCAGCTTTTCCCTGATAGTTTTGTGCCCGCGGCCATGCTGCCGCAAAGCCCGGGCGTGGACCCGGCCACCTGCATTGCCGAACTGGTGAAGTGCGTCGAGCAATTCGGCAACGTGGCCATCAACCTGAACCCCGACCCGAGTGGCGGCCACTGGACCAGCCCGCCTTTGACAGACCGCAGCTGGTACCCCATCTACGAAAAAATGGTCGAGTACGACATACCCGCGATGGTCCATGTCAGCACCAGCTGCAACGCCTGCTTTCACGCCACCGGCGCGCATTACATCAACGCCGACACGACCGCCTTCATGCAGTGCCTGCAAGGCGATTTGTTCAAGGATTTCCCGACCCTACGCTTTGTCATCCCGCACGGCGGCGGTGCCGTGCCCTACCACTGGGGGCGTTACCGCGGCCTGGCGCAAGAGTTGAAGAAGCCGTTGCTGAGCGAGCACCTGATGAAGAACATCTTCTTCGACACCTGCGTCTACCATCAGCCTGGCATCGACCTGCTGACCAAGGTGATACCGGTGCACAACATTTTGTTTGCCAGCGAGATGATCGGCGCCGTGCGCGGCATCGACCCAGAAACCGGGCATTACTTCGACGACACCAAGCGCTACATCGAAGCCGCGGCCATCAACCCAGAACAGCGCCATGCGATCTACGAAGGCAATGCGCGGCG
>JANMJI010000171.1:0-12051 GCA_031371275.1 Betaproteobacteria bacterium | reverse complement strand
GGGGGAAGCCGAAGGCCTGCAAGGTGGGGCGTGCTTTCTTTGGTTCATTTCTTTGCACGAGCAAAGAAAGAACTTGCCGCCGGGCAACCCCGGCCTTGACATCAGAATTTTAGGCCAGCCTAAAATGAGCGACTGCCGTATTGGTAACAAACTTAAAAGGATAGTACCGAATAATTGATTTAGACGGCATGGAGGTCTAAAGTCAGTGCGGTCTATAGCTACGCTAGCGCGCATATGCACTTTCACCATCCCGCCGAAGATATCGAATTCGAAATTCCAGACTCATGGTGGTACGCTGCTGGGGCACACAATTTCACGCCGTCTACGTCGGCATTCGCTGCAGCATCTGATTCCAATTGGCCAACCGTGCTGGTTCCTCTAGCGGAGGTCTCGGCCCCTAAGCGCGATCCAGGTATTACTGGTCTCTACGAGGAGCGCATGATCTCCATTCTGCGTGCCTTCGTTACGGGCAACGTGTTGCCTCCCCTTGAAGGTCATCGCCCGCCATCTCCTGCCTCGAACAAACTTATGCTTCGCGATGGTTTCCATCGCTACTTTGCTTCTATTGCGGTAGGGTTCACCATGCTTCCTGTATCCATCCGGCCATACTTTGACTTCAATGCGCTCTAAGCCCTATAGCCAATCGATGCTGCGCGATGATGCCGCGCAGAGGACAACCGGCTGGTGGCTTGTGCCAAGCGGGCGTATGAGCCCGTGCTGCTGTGGGCGCTGGACAACCGGCGCAAGGTGATGGGCGCCGCGGTGGTGGCCTTTGTGTTGTCGCTGGGTGTGGCGTCTCGCCTGGGTTCGGAATTTTTGCCGGAACTTGACGAAGGCACGATCTGGGTCAACCTGCGTTTGCCGGCCAGCGTCTCGGGTGACGAGGCCACGCGCATCTTGCGCAGCGTGCGGCTGGCGCTGCGCCAGGTGCCCGAGGTCAACACCACGGTGTCCAAGGCCGGCCAGCCCGAAGACGGCACCGACCCCAAGACCATGAGCATGGCCGAGATCTTCGTTGGCTTGAAGCCGCCAGAACAGTGGCGGCCGGGCAAGACCAAGGCTTTGCTGATCGACGAGATGGACCGCGCGGTGTCGGCCATCCCGGGCATGGAGCCCAGCTTCTCGCAGCCAATACGCGACAACGTGCTGGAATCGATTTCGCAGATCGATGGCCAGATCGTCATCAAGATTGCCGGCGAAGACCTGGCCGAATTGCAGCGCACCGCCGAGGCCATCGAACGCGAGATCAAACGCGTGCCCGGTGTGTTCCGCGCCGAGATCGACCGTGCCGGCAACCTGCCGCAATTGCTCATCGAAGTCGACCGCGCACGCGCCGCGCGGCTGGGCCTGAACGTCGGCGATGTGCAGGACGTGATCGAGGCCGCACTGGCCGGCAAAGTGGCGACCTATTTGTGGGAAGGCGAACGCAAATTCGCCGTCGCCGTGCGCCTGCCCGAAGACAAGCGGGCGCTGTCGCAACTGGCCGCTACGCCGGTGGCCACGCCCGATGGCGGCTATACCCAACTGGGCGCGGTGACGCGCATCCAGGAAGCCAGCGGCGCCATGAACATCGCGCGCGAAGCCGGCCGGCGCACGGCGGCCATCGGCATCTTCATCAAAGACCGCGACATGGGCTCGGTGGTGGCCGACATGCAGGCGCGCGTGGCGCAACAGGTGCGGCTGTTGCCGGGCTACACCATCACCTGGTCGGGCGAATTCGAGAACCAGGAACGGGCGATGAAGCGCCTGGCCATCGTGGTGCCGATCTCACTCCTGCTGATCTTCGTGTTGTTGTTCGATGCCTTCGGTGCGCTCAAGCCCGCGGCGCTGGTGCTGCTGAACGTGCCGCTGGCACTGATTGGCGGCTTTGTGGCGCTGTGGGTGCTGGACATTCCGCTGTCGGTATCTGCGGCCATCGGCTTCATTGCGCTGTCGGGGCAGGCAGTGTTGAACGGCGTCGTCATGCTGACGGTCTTTCAGCAGTTGCGCGCGGCCGGACATTCGGTGCAAGAGGCCGTGCGCATGGGTTCGCTGCAGCGGCTGCGCACGGTGTTGATGACGGCGCTGCTGGCCGCCCTGGGGCTGTTGCCGATGGCGCTTAGCCACGACATCGGCAGTGAAACGCAGCGGCCGCTGGCCATCGTCATCATCGGTGGCCTGGTCACTGCCACGCTGCTCACACTGGTGGTGCTGCCGGCGCTGTACGTGGCCTGGTTTGCGCGCACGCAACCGGCTGCCGACGCCCCTGCAAAAGCCGTGGCGGTGGCGCCATGAAACCGCAAGGCATGGCGCCCACCACCGCGGTGTTGCTGCACGGCCTGTGCAGCACGCCCGACGAGCTGAAGCCGGTGGAAAACGCGCTGCGCGCTGCTGGCCACCAAGTGCTGGCGCTGCGCGTGCCAGGCTATTCATTCGACGCCGCCCTGGCCACGCAGCGCGCCACGCTGCACGCGCAGTGGCTGGCCCATGTGGCCGGCGTGGTGCGCGAACAGCAGGCGCTGGGCCAACGCGTGGTGCTGGTGGGGCTGTCGGCCGGCGCGGCGCTGGCCTTGGGCACGGCCATGCAGTGTGCGGGGGCCGTGCACGGGCTGGTGTTGATGTCGACCACGCTGCAGTTCGACGGCTGGGCCGTGCCGCGCCATCACAAGCTGCTGCCGCTGGCTTTGTACACGCCGCTGGGCCGCTTCTGGCGCTACCGCGAACAGCCGCCGTATGGCGTGAAGAACGAGCGTGTGCGGCGCTGGATAGAGCGTGAACTGGCGACGCGGCGCATTTCAAGCGCCGGGGCCGCCGTCATCGGCGTGCCCCACCTGCGCGAACACGACCGCCTGCGCCGCGCCGTGCGCCGCAACCTGGGCCGCTTTGCCTGCCCGCCGGTGCTGGTGCTGCATGCGCTGGAAGACGAAGTGGCGAGCCCCGCCAACGTCGAACTGCTGCAGCGCGGGCTGCAAACACCTTCGCTGCGCGCCGTGCTGCTGCCCAACAGCCACCACATGGTCACCATCGACAACGACCGCGCCCAGGTGGTGCAGGAAACGCTGCGTTTTGTCGCCACCGTGGCTGCCGCGGTGCCCGCCGCAGCGCGCCATGAAAGCCCTTTCACATTCACCGCTGCTGGAGAAACACGCCATGCCCACGCCCACCTTTGAAGCCGTCGCGACGGTGCTGACAGAACAATTCCAGGTTGATGCCGGGCTGCTGAAACCGCAAGCCGAACTGCACGCGCTGGGGCTGGATTCCTTGTCGCTGATGGAATTCGTGTTTGCCATCGAAGACCACTTTGCGCTGCGCATTCCCGAACATCGGCTCGACCCGCGCCAGACCGGGCTGACCCTGGCCGATCTGTGCAGCGCCTTGGACGAAGCGCTGGCGCAGCAAGGTGTGGCCACGCCGGCATGACGGCGCGGCCCTTGGTCTGCATCACCGGCACGGGCTGGGTGTCGGCGCTGGGCAGCGACACGGCGTCGTTCGATGCCGCGCTGTTTGCAGGCCGCTCGGCGGTACGCGGTGAAACACTGCAACTGCCCGGCGCCGCGCCCACGCGGGTGCCGCTTGCGCGCTGCACGTTCGACGAAGCGGCGCAGCGCGCCCCTTCACGCCTGCCGCTGGACCGCGGCAGCGCCATGGCGCTGGCCGCAGCCGCTGCCGCGGCAGACGCCGCGCAGTGGCACGCCGGCAGCGCTGACCCTGAACGGCTGGGCGTGTTCTGGGGCAGCGGCATGGGTGGCGCGGCCAGCTTCGAGGCGGCCTGCGCCACGGTCTACGCCGACCACAAGCGCATACGCCCCACCACGGTGGTCACATCCATGCCCAACGCAGCGCTGGCGGAGCTGGCATTGCGCTACGGCACCCGCGGTGCGGCGCTGGCTTATGCGTGTGCCTGTGCGTCGGCCGCGGTGGCCATCGGCGAAGCGCTGCGTGCCTTGCGCGAAGGCCGGCTGGACGCGGCCCTGGTGGGCGGCAGTGAAGCGCTGCTGGCACCGGGCGTCATCGGCGCCTGGCAGGCGATGCGCGTGCTGGCCCCGGCCGCCGGGCAAGCCCAAGACGCCTGCCGCCCGTTTGCAGCAGACCGTGCTGGTTTCGCGTTAGGCGAAGGTGCTGCGGCGCTGTGGCTGGAAACCGAAGCCCATGCGCGTGGCCGCGGTGTGCGCTGGCGCAGCACGCTGGCCGGCTACGCCAACAACTGCGACGCCCAGCACATGACCCAGCCCGACCCCGACGGCCAGGCCCGCGCCATGCACGCGGCACTGCGCGACGCCGGGCTGGTGGCGGCCGACATCGGCCATGTCAACGCCCACGGCACAGCCACCACCGCCGGCGACGCGGCCGAGGCCGAATCATTGAAGCGCGTGTTCGGTGCCACGCCACCGGCGGTGACGGCCAGCAAGGCCATCATGGGCCACCTGCTGGGTGCCGGCGGTGCGCTGGAACTGGTGGCCACGCTGCGCGCGCTGGAACATGGCGCGGCGCCGCCCACGGCGCATGTCGAAACCGTGGACGCGGCCTTCGACATCGACCTCGTGCGCGGCCCAGCACGCGCCCTGTCCGGCCTGCGCCACGCGATGAGCAACTCTTTTGCGTTTGGCGGCACGAACGCAGTGCTGGTGGTTTCGAAGGCAGATGCTTGATGCGGGCGTGGGCCTGCTGCCTGCCTTGGCTGCTGCTGGTGGCCGCTGGGGTGCATGCCAATGCAGCCGGTGGCACCGATACCGCCGAGGCGGACAAATCCGACAAGGCCACGGCCCCCGACTTCAAGCTCACGCTGGGCCGCTACGCATCTTCCGACGGCAACCCGGCGCTGGACGCCAACCTGCGCGCCATGCTGGGCGCCCACACCGCCTGGCTGGGCGTCTACCGCGACCGTGGCGGCCTGCAGCAATGGCGCAGCGGCTACGAACACCGCAGCGACGGCGCGTGGCTGCGCACGGTGCTGTCGCTGCAAAACGCCAGCGGCGGCGCCTGGGTCGGCGCAGTAACGTCAGAAGTGGGTGGTGCCAGCTACGCCATCGTCGGCTGGGGACGCACCAACGTGCGCAACTACGTCAACCTGAACTACGACCCCAACGACGCCATCTCGATCGGCCTGGGCACGCGGGCTTTCGAGGCGACGGAGTTGAGCCTGTTCCAGGTGCGCGACGACCGCCTGCACACCGGCCAGCAGGTCACACACGCCGTGCTGCGGCGGCGCTTCGAAGGCGCGCAGCGCTTGACGCTGGACGTGTTCACCAAGCGCGGCCTGACAGGTGATGGTGAATTCATCGACACCCGTTCATGGGCGCTGGGCTACGACCGCGGGCCGTTGTTTGTGCGCTTCACCCACGACCCTCACGCCGGTTTCACATCCCCGACGCAGAATCGGCTTTCCTTGGGCAGCCGTTTCTAAAAAAAATGTTCCACCGCGTTTTCGCCGCATGCGCCTGCATGCTGGCCTGTCACACCATGGCCGAAACAGGGGCCGAAGAAACCTTTGGCCTGCATGGCCAGGCGACCTATGTGTGGCAGGCCAAGCCCGGCCTGACCGCGGCCTACAGCGGCCCCAACAGCCTGCGCACGGCGTATGAACGCAGTTATTCATTCACCGCCACCGCCGCGGCCGGCCTGCGGCCCTGGGCTGGCGCCGAGGCCTACGTCAACGCTGAAGGGGTGCAGGGCGTGCCGCTGTCGGGCCTGGTGGGCTTGGGCGGCCTGACCAACAGCGAACTGCAAAAAACCGCTGGCAGCAAACCCAAGCTCTACCGCGCCCGCGCTTTTCTGCGCCAGAGCTGGGCCCTTGGCGACACGCAGGAAGGCGCACGCGAAGCCGTCGAATCCGACTTCAACCAGCTCGGTGGCACGCAGGCCAAGCAGCGCCTGGTGTTGACGCTGGGCAACCTGGCGGTGAGCGACATCTTCGACGACAACCGCTACGCCCACGACGGCCGCACGCAGTTCCTGAACTGGGCCTTCCTGACCCACGGCCACTACGACTTTGCGGCCGATTCACGCGGCTATTCGCAAGGCGCGGCGCTGGAATGGATCAACGAAGGCTGGGCGCTGCGCGGCGGGCGCTTCGAGGTCTCACGCGAATCAAACGGCCTGCTGCTGGACAGCCACATCGGCAAAGTCCATGGCGACCAGATCGAGTTTGAGCGCAGCCACCGCCTGCTGGGCGAAGAAGGCACTGTGCGCCTGCTGCTGTTCCGCAATGTGGCGACCATGGCCCGCTTCGACGAAGCGCTGGCCGCGGCCGGCGGCACCGTGCCGGTGCTGGACAGCGTGCGCCGGCTGCAGGCCAAGCGCGGCTGGGGCCTGGCGTTTGAGCAGACGCTCGGCACCACCCTCGGCGGCTTCCTGCGCCTGGGCCGCCACGACGGCCGCACCGAGGTCTATTCCTTCGCCGCCATCGACAACGCGATCTCGGCCGGCCTGGTGTGGAAGGGCACGGCCTGGCAGCGTGCGGGTGACCAGTTCGGCCTGGCCATTGCCAGCCAGGGGCTGTCAGCACCACATCGGCGTTATCTGGCCGCGGGCGGCAGCGATTTCTTCGTCGGCGATGGCGCGCTGCACTACGGCCGCGAGACGATCGTCGAGGCCACCTACACCGCTGCGCTGGTGCGCGGGCTGTGGTTGGCGCTGGATTTCCAGCACATCAAAAACCCGGCCTACAACCGCGACCGCGGCCCGGCGCAAACACTGGCCTTGCGGCTGCATGCCGAGCTGTAGCGCGGCGGCGGTGGCTACTGTTCGATCACGTCAGCACCCGCTGGCGGCGTGAAGTGAAAGCGGTCGGCATCAAAGATCACATTGGCATCGAAGCGGCTGAAGTTCAGCAAAGACCGCTGGCCGAAACTGTCGACGATTTCCACCGCCGCCAGCTCGCGCCCTTTGAAGCCCACACGCATGCTCTGGAAGGCGCCGTCCTTGGCCTTGGGCGTGGCCAGCGCCCATTCCAGCCCGTCACGCGCGGGTGCCGCGCTGAGCGTGAATTCAGCGTCCAGCGATGAGCCCGCCAACAGCGCTGCAGGGGTCGAACCCAGGGCCTGCGCAATGCGCCGTGAACTGGCCTGGTTCAGGTCGGTGTCGAAGATCCAGACCTTGTTGCCGTCGGCAACGATAAGCTGCTCGAAAGGCTTGCTGTAGGCGAAGCGAAAGCGGTTCGGCCGCAGGAATTCAAACTGGCCGCTGGACAATTTCTTGCGCGCGCCGTCGGTGGAAGTGACGGTCTGCGTGAAGGCCGCGCGACCACTTTTCACGTCCCGCACGAACTCGCGCAGGGTGTCGACGGCGTCGGCGCGGGCAAACGGAACCGCGCCAATGGCGAGCGCAGCAAGCCACATCCAGCGAACGCCGCGGAACCGGCTTTGCCGGGCCGCCAGCGTTGCCCCCCTGGGGGGGAGCGGCGCAGCCGCTTCGGGGGGGCGCCTATTCACGGGCGATGATGTCGCGGTTGCCGTTGTGTCCCATGGCCGATACGAGTCCTGACTTTTCCATTTGTTCCAGCAACCGTGCAGCGCGGTTGTAGCCAATGCGCAAATGGCGCTGCACCAGCGATATCGAAGCGCGCTTGTGCTGCAACACGATGGCCACCGCGTTGTCGTACATCGCATCGCTTTCACCGCCGCCGGCGCTGCCGCCCGCCGCCGCATCGCTGGCCGCACCCTCGCCTTCCAGCACGCCGCCTTCCAAGATGCCTTCGATGTAGTTGGGCTCGCCCTGCGTCTTCAGATAATTCACCACGCGGTGGACTTCCTCGTCGCTGACAAAAGCGCCGTGCACGCGCACCGGCAGGCCGGTGCCGCTGGCCATGTAGAGCATGTCGCCCATGCCCAGCAAAGCCTCGGCGCCCATCTGGTCAAGGATGGTGCGGCTGTCGATCTTGCTGCTCACCTGGAACGACAAACGCGTCGGGATGTTGGCCTTGATGAGCCCGGTGATGACATCCACGCTGGGCCGCTGTGTCGCCAAAATAAGGTGCATGCCCGAGGCCCGCGCCTTCTGCGCCAGCCGCGCAATCAACTCTTCGATCTTCTTGCCCACCACCATCATCAGGTCGGCCAATTCGTCAATGACCACCACCACATGCGGCAGCCGTTCCAGCGGTTCTGGTTCTTCCGGTGTCAGGCTGAAGGGGTTGGGCAGCTTCTGCCCTGCTGCAGCGGCTTCAACAATCTTCTTGTTGTAGCCGGCCAGGTTGCGCACGCCCAGCTTGCTCATCAACTTGTAGCGACGCTCCATTTCGCCGACACACCAGTTCAGCGCGTTGGCGGCCTGCTTCATGTCCGTGACCACCGGCGCCAGCAGGTGCGGTATGCCTTCGTAGACGCTCATTTCCAGCATCTTGGGGTCGATCAGGATCAGCCGCACATCACGCGCTTCGGCCTTGTACAGCAGACTCAAAATCATCGCGTTGATGCCCACGCTCTTGCCCGAACCCGTGGTGCCCGCCACCAGGCAATGCGGCATCTTGGCCAGGTCGGCGACGATGGGCTTGCCGACGATGTCCTTGCCCAGGCCCATCGTCAGCATGCTGGCCGAATCGTTGTAAACATCGCTGCCCAAGATCTCTGACAGCTTGATGGTTTGCCGGCGCGCATTCGGCAATTCCAGCGCCATGTAGTTCTTGCCGGGAATGACCTCGACGACGCGGATGCTGACCAGCGACAACGACCGCGCCAGGTCGCGTGCCAGCCCCACCACCTGCGCACCTTTCACGCCGGTGGCGGGTTCGATCTCGTAGCGCGTAATCACCGGGCCTGGCGATGCCGCCACCACGCGCACTTCAACACCGAAGTCCTTGAGCTTTTTCTCGATCAGCCGCGAGGTCATCTCGATGCTCTCGGGCGTCACCGTTTCCTGGCGGCCGGTGGCGGCAGCGTCCAGCAAATCGACCTGCGGCAATTTCGTGTCCACCAACTCTGCGAACAGCGGTTTCTGGCGTTCCTTGGCCACGCGCGGCGAAGGCGGCAGTTGTGGCAGCGCAGGTTCGATGTGCAGCGGCGCCTGCTCATCCTCGTCATGGCGCTGCACTTCGACCACGGCATCACGTTCGCGGGCCGCCAGATCGCCCAGGCGTCGGTCCTCTTCGGCCTCGCGTTTGTCTTGTCGGGTTGCGCGCAAATGGGCCAGGGCCGCGCCGATGCTGTCGGCCAGTTGCAGCCAGGAAAAACGCAAGGCCAGCGCCGACCCCGCGACCAGCAAAGCAATCCACAACACACCCGAGCCGGCAAAGCCCAGCCAGCGCATCGACAGCGGCCCCAGCGTGTAGCCCAACACACCCCCGGCGTGGCCGGGCAGCAGGCTTTCCCAGCGGTACAAACGCGTCCATTCCAGCGCGCAGCTGGCGGCCATCAACAGCACCAGGCCGAGCCAGAACAGCGCGCGCGGCGGGCGCTGTTCTGGCGCTGCGGCCGGCGCCGGTTCGGCGCGCAGCAGCCATGCCAGCGCCGACAACCAGGCGCGCAAGGTCACTGGAAACAGCCACCAGGCCGAGAAACCGAACAGGAACAAAGCCATGTCGGACAGCCGTGCGCCCAGCAAACCGGCGCGGTTGTGCAGCGCCTGGCCGTTGCCCGAGGTGCTGAAGGCCGTGTCGCCGGCGTTGTGCGTGACCATCGCCAGCAGGCACAACAGCCAGGCCAGGCCGCCCAGCAGCAACAGGGCTTGTTGGCGCCAGCGCGGTGTCAGCGCAGCGGCTGGCGCCGACAGCGTGGTGCTGCCGTCACCACGCAAAGAAGCAAGCGGATATGCCATGCATGCGATTGTCGCCGATCAAGCCCACGCAGGGCGCTTGGCACGCATCGCGGCACCACCCACTTCAGTCGTTAGGCAGGCGTTCCTTGAGCACCACCGAGCCGTTTTCCTGGGTTTCGATGACGCCGCGTTCTTCCAGGTCCTTCATCACCCGGCTGACCATTTCGCGCGATGCGCCCACCACCTTGGCCATGTCCTGGCGGCTGACCTTGTGGCGGATGATCTTGATGCCGTCAATTTCCTCGGCCATGTCCAGCAGCGTGCGCGCCACGCGGCCGTAGACGTCCAGCAGCGCCAGCGACTCGATCTGCCGGTCGGCGTTGCGCAGGCGCTTCACCAGCCCGCGCAGAATGCCGTAACTGAGTGTGCTGTTCTCGGGCAGGCAGCGCGCAAAGTCGGCACGCGCCAGCACCAGCATGTCGGTCTGGATTTCGGCACGCACGGTGGCGCTGTGCGGTTCGTTGTCGATGAGGCTCATCTCGCCGACATAGTCACCACTTTCCAGCACCGCCAGGATGACTTCGCGGCCCCGCGTGTCGGCCGTCAGCACACGGGCGCGGCCATTGAGCAGGATGAACAGCGAGTTGCTCTTGCGGCCTTGTTCCACCACCAGTTCGCCGCGGCGGAAGCGCCGTTTCACAACGGCGTCGGCGATGCCCTGCGCCTGGTCGGCGGTGAGCATGGAAAACAGCGGTACGCGGCGGATCAGGTCCAGGTTGGACAGCATCGACATCGGGCTAGCTCCTCTTGTTGTCTTCGCTCTCAGCCAGAGCCGGGTCAGGCACCGTCTGCAAGAATCCGGGTATTGTGCCCATGGATGGGCTTGCATCCTTATCGGCGCGCCACGATGTAACTTCAGCGCATCAATTGCGACACACCCGCGCGCCGTACACGGCTGCCGGCGCCGCCACAACGCTCCACTAGCCCCTGCAAAGCTTTGCCATGACCACTTCCAATCAGCACGCCCGCGTTCTCATCCTGGGTTCAGGCCCGGCCGGCTACACCGCCGCGCTGTACGCCGCGCGCGCCAACCTGGAGCCCATGCTCATCACCGGCATCGCCCAGGGCGGCCAATTGATGACCACCACCGATGTCGACAACTGGCCCGCCGATGTCGCCGGTGTGCAGGGCCCCGAGCTGATGGAACGCTTCCTCAAGCACGCCGAACGCTTCAACACGAAAGTCGTGTTCGACCACATTCACAGCGTCGACTTCAGCCAGCGGCCGTTCACGCTGTCGGGCGATTCGGGCACCTACACCTGCGACGCACTGGTGATTGCCACCGGCGCCAGCGCCAAGTACCTGGGCCTGCCGAGTGAAACCGCTTTCATGGGCAAGGGCGTCAGCGGCTGCGCCACCTGCGACGGCTTTTTCTACCGCGGCGACACGGTGTGCGTGGTGGGCGGCGGCAACACCGCGGTGGAAGAAGCGCTGTACCTGAGCAACATCGCCAGCAAGGTGCACCTGGTGCACCGCCGCGACAAGTTTCGCGCCGAGGCCATCCTCATCGACAAGGTCCACGCCAAGGTGGCCGCCGGCAAGATCGAGTTGCACCTGTGGAACACACTGGACGAGGTGCTGGGCGACGGCACCGGCGTCACCGGCGTGCGGCTGAAAAGCACGCTGCCGCAAAGCCCGGGCAGCGGCACCACCGAGCTGGCGCTGAAAGGCTGTTTCATTGCCATCGGCCACCAACCCAACACCGAAATCTTCAAGGGCCAGCTGGAGATGAAGGACGGCTACATCATCACCAGGACCGGCCTCGCCGGCATGGCCACCATGACCAGCGTGCCCGGCGTCTTCGCCGCCGGCGACGTGCAGGACCACATCTACCGCCAGGCCATCACCAGCGCCGGCACCGGCTGCATGGCGGCGCTGGACGCGCAGCGCTTCCTGGAACAGCACGCGGCCTGATTTACGCGCTACAATCGCGGGCTTTGCCGAGTGGCGGGTTGGTCAGATTGACCCGCATGCCGATGTGGGGCCTGGCTGTGCAAGCGGAGCCCGTAAATCGGGCTGAAACGGGGGTCACAACAGGGGCCGCACAGGGGCCCGCACGACGGCGGCACCAACAACTATTTTGGAGAGCGTCACATGGCACGCGTCTGTCAAGTTACCGGCAAGCGCCCGATGGTGGGCAACAATGTTTCGCACGCGAACAACCGCACCAAGCGTCGGTTCCTGCCCAACCTGCAATACCGCCGGTTCTGGGTCGAAAACGAAAACCGCTGGATTCGTCTGCGCATCAGCAATGCGGCGCTGCGACTGATCGACAAGGTGGGCATTGAGCAGGTCGTTGCCGACCTGCGTGCCCGCGGCGAA
>JANMJI010000157.1:0-11813 GCA_031371275.1 Betaproteobacteria bacterium | reverse complement strand
CCCACTCCTTCCCATCCCGAACAGGACAGTGAAACGCCTTTGCGCCGATGATAGTGCGGACTCCCGTGTGAAAGTAGGACATCGTCAGGCTATTTATAAGCCAAGGCCCCGATCAATTTAATTGATCGGGGCCTTTCGCTTACGAACCACCTTGCGTTCCGACGTAGGCGCTCGATGCGGTGCTCGGCGACACGCTGCCGGTCGTTCAGCATCGTCATGTGCGGCGTGCTCGACGGCTGGGAGTGCAACCCGACCCGCCGCAGCTTCCTGCCCAGCAACTGGCGCAGCCGCGCCACGCCGTTAGCGCTGCCGGGGTCGCAGCGCAGAGCAAAAGCGTTGCTCTGCTCAAAGCTGAACACCTGCTCAAAAACGATGGGCAGCGGCGGCGATGACACGCGCGCCGCGGCGGCCCGGGTTGCGTTTAGGACCGCCGGCGGCAGCACGGCTGCTAAAGAAGCCAGCGCGTGCAAGCTGATGTGCAGCCTGGCGGCCACCAATGGCTTCGCGGCAAGCCCGTGCTGGCTGCGCAACGCGATCGCAAGTTGGGCGATGCGCTGCGCGTCCTCGGGCTGAGGAAAGAGTGAAAAAAGCAAAACCTACCTCTGCGGCTCGCCAGCGCGCCGAGTACCACCAGCCTCTGGCCTGAAGGGTGGGGCCGCCTCATCCAATCCGGCCAGACCCAAAGGCCCACCAGCTTCAATGTCTTGGTATGTCGTATGGATGTCGCTGCTCACCCGCATCCGTTGTCGAAGCCGCTGCGCCATGCAATACCGGCGCATCTGCACCGGCAAAAAGTTCGTCAACCAAGCCTCGCTCGCGCTTGGCGATCGCTGCCAGAAATTCCGACGCACCGCCCATCTGGCGAAAGGTGTCGAAGCCGCGTTCCAGGAAAGTCTGCAAGGCGCCCAGACCCGCCGCCTGGGCCGGCCCGCGCATCAGCTTGAGCGTCTGCCGCAACAAGGGCTTGCGCGTGTAGCCCTCCAGCGCCTGCCCGACCCTCAGCATCAGGGCTATCTGCTGCTCGCGCTCCTCCGGGCGCCCCACGCTGCGCCAAAGTGGGCCGTAACGTTCTGCCACGGTATCGACGCGAGCCGCCAGCGCACGCCCCGCGGTCCCGTCCTTCAAAGCCCGTCCCATCGCGCCGTCAAGCCGCTCCGACAACGCGTGCAACTGCGCCAACGCCAGCACCGTACTCACGATGTCGCGCGGGAACAACTTCACCAGCGCCGGCACGATGCGCGCAAACTGGTCGTCGCGAGAGGTGAAGTCACCGGGGCCGTAGAGGTCTTCAAGAAAAAAGCGCGCCGCCCCTGCGTAACGTTGGTGTCCCAGCATGTCGGCATAGGTCTGCGCAAACCGTCGGTGCTGGTAGGCCTTGACTGCGGCCGTGCAGGCCGCCAGCACGGGGTCTTGGTTGCGCTGGCCGCGCTCGCTGGCCACGGTGTGCAGGCAGGCCAGAATCTGCTCACCGCTGGCATTCATCGGTCCAGCCCCGTCCCCGTGAACACGCCCCAGCAAGCGCAAGTCGATACGATGCACCATGCCGCGGCCGCAGCCGCTGCACTTGGTACCGCCGACAACCGGCCGGTCACTCGGCGCCGGCGCCCGCACAACAAATCCCGATACCGCACACGCAAGCCTGGTCAGATGCCGCTACGGCCGATGACCGCAATGATGCAACACTGCCGGATATGCAAAGTGAACATCCGCTGGCGCCTTCGCGCGGCAGACCCACCATGTGCCCGACCTGAATACGCCCCAGATGCTCGCGCGCCTGCAACAAGCCTTGACCTTGGGCGCCTTGGCGCTGGCTTTGCTGTGGGCGACGTTGTGTGTGCGTGCCGGTCATACTGCCTGGGGCCTGGCCGGCGCGCTGGTGATCGTGGGCGGCTACGCGCTGGTGCTGGCGCTGGAGTTCTCGCTGTTGCGCCAGATGCACGGCAACGACCCCACGCCCAAAGCCAGCGCTGCCCAGTTGCTGCGCGCCTGGTGGGGCGAAGTGCTGTCGGCGCCACAGGTGTTCTGCTGGCGCCAGCCATTTCAAAGCCGGCGCTGGCCTGACCAGCTAACGCCAGACATGCACGGCAGGCGTGGCGTGCTGCTGGTGCACGGTTTTGTCTGCAACCGCGGCTTGTGGAACCCGTGGCTGAAACGCCTGCGGGCTTTGGGCGTGCCCGTGGTGGCGGTCAACCTGGAACCCGTATTCGGCACCCTCGACGACGTCATTCCGATCATTGAAGCCGCGGTGCGAAGGCTGGAAACCACCACCGGCCTGGCGCCCGTCATCGTGGCCCACAGCATGGGCGGCCTGGCCTTGCGCGGCTGGTGGGCCGAGCAGGGTGACGACGCCCGCGTGCACCACGCCATCACCATAGCCACACCGCACCACGGCACATGGCTGGCGCGGTTTGCGATGTCGCACAACGCACGGCAGATGCGGCAGCAATCACCCTGGCTGGGCACGCTTGGGGCGCGCGAGGCGGCCGGCCGCGCACGGCGTTTCACCTGCTTTTACAGCCACTGCGACAACATCGTGTTCCCGCCGGCCAGCGCCACCCTGGCGGGCGCCAACAACCGCCACCTGCCGGGCGTGGCCCATGTGCACATGGCCGACCATGCTGCCCCGTGGGCTGAATTGCAGCACTGGTTGACGGTGCCGGGAGCGGCGTCAAGCGCAGCGCCGCCGGCCGCTGCACCAGCCGCTGTACCGGCCGCTACGCCACCGTGAATTCGCGTTCGCCGGCCAGCACCACGCCGGCATCAACTTCGCCTTCGCGTGCGATGCGCGCACGTACCGCCGTGTAGACGGGTGTGAAGTCGGGCGCGGTGGCGTCGAACAGTTGCTGAAAGCTGTCGATGACGAAATAGCTGGCCTGGAAGGTGTCGATGCGGTAGCGGCTGCGCATCAGCCGTTGCAGATCAAAGGCCACGCGCCGGGGTGCGGGGGATGTCACGCTGTGGCGCAATTCACCGGCCGAACTGAGGATGCCGGCGCCGTAAGCGCGCAAGCCCTTTGGCGTGGCAATCAGGCCGAATTCCACCGTGTACCAATACAGTCGCGCCAGCAGTTCGCAGGCATCCAACCTGCTGGCCTTCATGCCGCCGGCGCCGTAGGCCTGCATGTAGTCGGCAAAGCTCGGGTTGAACAGCAGCGGCACATGGCCGAACAGGTCGTGAAAAACATCGGGTTCGACCACGTAATCGAACTCATCGGGCCGGCGAATCCAATCCGTCACCGGGAATTTGCGCTGCGCCAGCAATGCAAAAAAAGCTTCTTCAGGAATGAGCCCCGGCACGCCGACGATTTGCCAGCCGGTGGCTTTCAGCAGCCTTTCGCTGATGGCGTCGAAATGCGGAATTCGCTCGGGCGTGCCCAGCTGCTGCACCGCGGTGATGAACGCGTCGCAGGCCAGGCCGGGCAGTTGCTGCAATTGGCGCGCGTACAGGCGACGGTAGGTGTCGTGGTCGGCCGCGGTGTATTGGTCGTGGTCTTGCGCGCAGGTGTAGTCGCCGCGCGCGCGGCCGTAGTCGCCGCGCGGCGGGCGGTCGCCGGTGCCATACGTGACGGGGGCCACGCCCACGTTCACGCCGCGTGATTCCGCCCCCGGAGCAACGCCAACGTCCACGCCATTCATTTCTTTTCCGTCTTCTCAAGCACCCCGCGGCGCATCTGGTCGAGCTCGATGCTTTCAAACAGCGCCTTGAAATTGCCCTCGCCAAAACCCTGGTCGCCTTTGCGCTGTATGAACTCGAAAAAGATCGGTCCCAACTGGTTCTCACTGAAGATTTGCAGCAGCAATTCACCCGCCTTGCCATCGATGAGGATCTTGCGTTGGTGCAGCGCCGCCACGTCTTCGCCGTGGCCCGGAATGCGCTTGTCCACGAGCTCGTAGTAGGTGTCGATGGTGTCCAGCAGCTTGATGCCGCTGGCGCGCATCGCGTCCACGGTGCTGGGCAGGTCGTTGCTGCCCAGTGCAATGTGCTGGATGCCTTCACCGTGGTAGCTGTCCAGGTACTCCTGAATCTGCCCCGCCTTCTCGTTGCCTTCTTCGTTGATGGGGATGCGGATCTTGCCGCAGGGGCTGGTCATGGCCTTGCTTTTCACGCCCGTGACCTGGCCTTCGATGTCGAAGTAGCGCACCTCACGAAAACCAAACAAGCGTTCATAGAACTCGGCCCATTCGCCCATGCGGCCACGGTGCACGTTGTGGGTCAGGTGGTCGATATAGGTCAAGCCATGGCCGTGCGGGTTCAGCGACGCGCCAGAGTCTTTTGCAAGCGCTTCGAAGTCGACATCGAAGAAGCCGATGTTGCCGATGTCGCCTTCCTGCGCGCCGCCCTTGCCGCGCCACTTGTCGACGAAGTAGATCAATGAGTCCCCAATGCCCTTGATGGCCGGGATGTTCAGCTCACCCGGGCCGGCGGTGCCCGCGTAGGCCCAGGCACCGACTGATTGCGCACGCGCAAAAGCCTGGCGCGCGTTCTGCACCCGAAAGGCGATGGCGCAGATGCTGGGCCCGTGCAGCCGCGCAAAGCGCTGCGCAAAAGAATCGGGCTCGGCGTTGACGATGAAGTTGATCTCACCCTGGCGGTACAGCAGCACGTTCTTGTGGCGGTGTCTGGCGATGGCGACAAAACCCATGCGCTCAAACAACGCGCCCATCGCGGCGGGGTCGGGCGCGGCGTATTCGATGAACTCGAAACCGTCGGTGCCCATCGGGTTGTCCCAGGGGGTGAATTGCATGGCTGCCTCGTGCTGTGGGCTGAAGAACAGCGGACTGTAGAAGCAGCGCCGCGCATGGTGCAAGCGTTCGGCGGCGCCGGTCTCTCTGGCTGCACAGGAAACCTGCAAAATCGAACCGATGGAAACCGAAGCTGAGCTTGATGCGATAGACCGGCGCATTCTTGCAGCGCTGCAAAGCCAGGGCCGCGCGACCTACGATGAACTGGCGGCGGGCGTGGGCCTGTCTGCCAGCGCCACGCTGCGGCGTGTCAAGCGCCTGGAAGAAACCGGCGTCATTGCCGGCTACGTGGCGCTGGTGTCACCAGAACGTGTCGGCCTGGGGCTGACGGCCTACATCAACGTGCGCCTGGCCAAACACAGCGACCTGGGCAGCCCGATAGACACCTTCACCGCCGCCGTGCAAGCCTGGCCCGAGGTGGTGGAATGCACAGCGCTCAGCGGCGAGATGGACTACCTGCTGCGCGTGCTGGTGCGCGACATGGCGCACTACTCACGCTTCATCATGGAAGGCCTGCTCAAGCACCCCGCGGTGCAGGATTGCAAGACCAGTTTCATGATGAAACGGCTGAATGGCACGACCGCCGTGCCGCTGTAGCGCGCCGGCGTGCAGGTGATGTTTAGAGCGCCACCGTCTTCATGATCTGCGTCGGCGTCGGCGCCGGCCAGCCGGCTTCCTTGGCCACACGCACCATCATCTCGTTGGTATCGAAGTAGACCTGCCAGTAGTGGTCGGTATGGCAATACGGCCGCACGGCGATCACGGTGCCCACCAGGTTGATGTCCAGCAGATTCACTTCCGGCGCCGGGCTGCTGGCGACGTTGGGGATGGTAATCAACGCCGCCTTGAAGCGGTTGATGGCGTCCAGCGCATCGACACTGCCGGCCAGTTGTGCGGTGCGTTCCACACGGCGCACCGGCCGCGCGCTGTAATTCAAGATGGTGTCGCTGAACACCTTGCCATTGCCCACCAGCGTGTTGACGTTGTCGGGCGTGATGATGGTGGTGCCGAACAAACCCAATTCGTGGATGGTGCCCACCAGGCCGCCGATCTGCACGAAGTCGCCCACCTTGAAGGGCCGCAGCACGAGCATGAAAGCACCGGCGGCGAAGTTGCCCAGCATGCCGCTCCAGGCCGCGCCAATGGCCACGCCGGCACCGGCCAGCATGGCCGCGAAACTGGTCGTCTGGATGCCGAAGTAGCCCAGGATGCCCAGCACCAGCGCGATGTTCAGCGCGATGGCGACGATCGAGCCCAGGTACTTGGTCAGTGTCGGGTCGACATGGTTGCGGCCCATCGCCGCTTGGATCAACGAGATGACCTTGCCGATAAGCCAGCGGCCGACGATCCAGAAGGCGATGGCCGCCAATATCTTGATCGCCAGATCGGTGAGTGTGACGCTGAGAAAGCTCTGAATCGAATTCATGTCCATGGTGTTTGGGGTGCTGGGTTGATGAAACCGATGTGGCTTGCCGCTTGTGGGTCGGCTGTGGGTCGGCTGTGAATCGCCAGCAACTATTGCACACCATTGTCTGTGCGGAACAGCACAAACCATGGCGGCGATGGCTGTCGTCGGCCCTAGGATTACCGCCACATGGTGGACGCCAAGCCGCCGGAATATCTGTTCGGGATGGAGGAGCCTTTGCATCCGTGGCCGCTGTTTGGCCGTGTGGGCCCGAGAGCCGGCGTCTTCCGCTGGCGCGGCTTGGCCATGGCCGCACTGATGGCCGCACTGACGGCTGCACTGATGGCACCCATGCTGGTGCTGGCCGCAGACCCGCAGATCACGTCCTTCATAGACACGCCCGACCCGGTGCCCGCCGGCGGCATCTACGAATACAGCCTGCGGGTTGACAACAACCAGGCCGACGCCGCGCTGAACACGCGGCTGCAAGTGACGGTGCCGGCCGGCGCCACCTACTTGTTGTCGTCGCCGTCCAGCGCCAACTGCGTACCCTTGTCGGCCACGGTGGTGGAATGCAACCTGGGCACCGTGGGCGCTGGCGGGCTGGACGTGCGCGACATCACGCTGCGCTGGCGCGCACTTGGCCCCGGGCCGGCCACGATTGCGGCCACCGCCGTGCTGACGGCCGACAACGATGTCAATACCGCCAACAACACGCAGACGGCCACCACCAGCGTCATCAGCGGGGCGATTCTGGCGATGGCCAAGACCGGCACACCCAGCCCGGTGGTCGGCGAAGGCACCATCACCTACACGCTGACGGCCAGCAACAGCGGGCCCAACGCGTCGGGCGACATCGTCATCACAGACAACCTGCCGCCGGCTGTCACTTTCGTTTGGCAGTGGCTGGGCTTGCGACCACAGCGCCGGGGTGGTGACCTGCACCCGCAGCGGCCCGCACGCTGCGGGCGCTGCGTTACCGCCGATCTCGCTGGTGGGGGTGGTCACGGCACCGGGCGGCACGGTCACCAACAGCGTCGGTGGCACCGGCCAGCGGCGGCGTGGCCGACCCCGACAACAGCAACAACACCGCCACCGTCGACACCGTCGTCTTGCCCGGCGCCGATGTGCGCATTGCGCAGAAGTTCGTCAGCTCGGCCCTGCCTGCGGTGGCCGGGGCCGATGTCAGCTTCGTCATCCAGCCGCGCAACGGCGGCCCGGCCATTGCCAGCAACGTGGTGGTGAACGACCCCTTGCCGGCGGGCTGGACCTTTGTCTCGGCCAGCGGGGCGAACTGGACCTGCGGCAACACCGGCAACACGGTGAATTGCACGCGAGCCAGCCTGCCCACCATAGCCACCGACGACATCACCGTGGTGGCGCGCGCGCCCGACAATGCGGTGGTGGGTGCCAACGGCGCGCAATTCACCAACACCGCCAGCATCAGCGCTGCCTCCACCGACCCCGACGGCAGCAACAACACCGGCTCGGTGACGCTGACCGTGTTGCCCGACGGCGCCGACCTGCGCCTGGCCAAGAGCAAGACGCCCAACCCGGTGGCGCTGGGGTCGAACATGACATCCACCATCACCGTCACCAACAACGGCCCGCGCACTGCCACCGGGCCGCTGCGGGTGGTGGAGCTGCTCACTGGCGAGAGCTTCATCAGCCTGGACAGCAGCGGCAGCGGCTGGGTGTGCGATGCCAGCGCGCCACCGCGCGTCGTCTGCACCCACCCCAACACAGGCGGCCTGGCGGTGAATGCCTCGCTGCCCACCTTGTTGCTGGTGACGCGGGCCGATGTCAGCGGCAGCGTCAGCAACACCGCCTGCACCGGCAGCAGCGTGCCGCCGGGCAGCAGCGCGGCGCTGGCCTTGCCGCCAGTGGAAGGCGACCCCAACCCGACCAACGATTGCACCACCACCACCGCCACCAGCACCACCGTGCAGCCCGACCTGGCCATCAGCAAACTCACCAGCACGCCCAGCGGTGGCGACAAGACCGTCAGCACCAGCGAAAGCTCGGTCACCTACACTTTGGTCGTTAGCAATGTATCGCTGACGCCGCAAGCGGCCACCGGCGTACACATCTTCGATGCGCTGCCGGCCTTCATCCGCGGCCGCACCACCATCGCCAGCCTGACCGCCACGCCGTCGGCGGGCAGCAGCGCCACCTTCACCTGCGCCGCCGTCTTCGCGCAAGTGCAGTGCGACCAGACCGGCGGGCAGTTGCGCCAGGGCGAGACCGTCACCGTGGCCATCGTCGTCAACCGGCCGTTGCGCGAGGGCAGCTTCGTCAACACCGCCAGTGTCAGCAACACCACCGAAGGCGACCCCAACCCGAACAACAACGCCGCCAGCGACCTCGTCACCATCGACTCCATCGCCGATGTGCAGATGACCGGAAAGACCGCGACGCCGGCTTCGGTGCGCGCTGGCGAAGTGGCCACCTATGTGCTTTCTTTCAGCAACAACGGGCCTTCACCGGCGCAGAACGTCAGCGTCACCGACACCTTCAGCTTCCCCGCCGGTGACAGCGGCGCCACCGTCACGCAGATCGCCTCGTCTGCGGCCGGGTCCACCTGCAGCATCGCCGCCGACGCGGTGCTGACGCCGGTGGCCAGCAGCTTCACCTGCACCGTGGGCACGCTGGCCGACGGGCAGACCGAATCGATCACGCTGCGGGTGCGGCCCAACTACCAGGCTGGCAATCCGCCGCGCAGCTTCGGCAACCTGGCGCGCGTGAACACCACGTCGGTGGAAAACCCGGCCGGCGGTGACAACGGCAACAACGAACAAACCGCCACGCTGGCCGTCACCGCCGCGGCTGTTGACCTGTTGGTCAACAAGACCGATCGCGTCGGCGCTATCAACCTTGACCCTGTGCCCTTCATTCCGGGCAACACCTTTTTGGGCCACCAGGTCAGCGTCACCAACAACGGGCCTTCGTATGCCAGCGGCGTGCGCATCAACGAGGCCATGACGCCACCGGCCGCCCGCCGCATTCGTTTCGTCTGCGATGTCGTGGCCTTTGGCAGCAGCACCTGCAACCCGGCGCCGCTGTGCACGAATGCCAACACCACATCGGCCAGCGGCGTGGCCTTGCCGGCCTTCACCTGCCAGGTGCCGGCGGGCAACAGCGGCACCGGCACCGCAGTCGGCGAACTGGCGGTGGGTGCCACCAAGAACATCTGGCTGCGTTTTGAAGCGCTGGACCAACCTGCGCCCACCGGCGACGTGTTCAACAACGTGGCCACCGTGTCGGCCAACGAGCCCGACACCCAGGCCGCCAACGACAGCGAATCTGAGCAAACCACGGTGCGCCAGCGCGTCGACTTGCGCACCACCAAAACCGCCAGCGTGGCCAGCCCGGCGCTGATGCAGCCTTTCAACTGGCTGGTGCGCGTGACCAACGGCGGCCCCGGCAATTCGCTGCAAACCGATTTGACCGACACGCTGCCGGCCGAAGCCGAAGTGCTGGGCGCCATCACCTGGACACGCACGCTGCAGCCAGCCACGGGCAATTGCACGCTGGCCGCCCGCACCGTCAGCTGCTCGCTGGGTCAGTTGGATTCGGGCGGCGAAGCGGTGGTGACGATACCGGTGCGCACACGCAGCTACCCCACGGGCGGCACGCTCACCAACACCGCCACGGTGGACACCGACCCCAACAAGACCGGCGGCATCGACACCCCCGGCGGCAACAACACCGGCACCAGCACTTTGACGGTGCAGCGCTCGTCGCTGGCCGGCACCGTGTTCGAGGACCGCGACCGCAGCGGCGGCAACGGCGGGGTTCCGCAGGCGGCTGCGGTGGAGCCGCGCATCGCCGGCGTAACCATCATATTGAGTGGCACGGATGCGTATGGCAACGTCACCACCCGCACCACCACCACCGACGCCAGCGGCAACTACCTCTTCAACGACTTGCCGCCGTCAGACGGCAACGGCTACACGCTGACAGAAACGCAACCCACAGGTTTCGACAACGGCCCGGTGGCCCCGCCCACCAGCGGCGCCAACGCGCCCACACCCGGCGGCACTTACGCAGGCGGCGGCAGCAACGGCAATTCCAGCTTCACCACGCTGCGGCTGGACCCCAGCGTGGCCGGCGTGAACTACAACTTCCCCGAGTTGCGCCGGCCGTCGCTGTCGGGCCTGATCTACATCGACCTCAACGCCAACGGCGTGCGCGACGCCGGCACCGACACGCCCATTGCCAACGCCACCGTGCGCCTGCTGAACGCCACCACCGGCGCCGTGCTGGCCACCACCACCACCGATGCCACGGGCGCCTACAGCTTTGCCAACCTCGACCCGCTGTTGCTGTACACCGTGGAAGAACCACTGCCCACCACGCCCACAGGTTTGGCCAACGGCCCGGTGAACGCGGGGCTGGTCAACGGCGTGGTTTGCAGCAGCGGCTGCACCGCCCAGGCCGACACGCCGGCCGTGGGCACCGACCGCATTGCCAGCATCAGCCTGGCCAGCGGTGCCGACGGCACGCTGTTCAACTTTGGCGAGATTCAGCTGGCCAGCATCGGTGGCACGGTCTACATCGACCGCGACCGCAACAACCTGCTCGACCCCACACCCGGCGACGGCCGCATTGCCGGCGTCACCGTGCGCCTGCTGCAAGGCGCCGACTGCGCCACCGGTACGCTGCTGCAAACCACCACCACGGCCGCCGACGGCAGCTACAGCTTCACGGGCCTGCGCCCGGGCAGCTACACGCTGACCGAACCCACGCAGCCCACCGGCACCGTCAACGGCCAGACCAGCGCCGGCAGCCTGGGTGGCACCGCCACGGCGGTGGGCGTGCTGCCATCGGCCATCAGCACCATCGTGTTGCCGCCCGGCGGCAAGGCCACTGCCAACAACTTCGGTGAACTGGCGAATTCACCCGACCTGCGCGTCAGCAAGCGCCAGGTGGGCGGCCTGTTCACCGTGGGCTTCCCGGGTGTCTACGAGATCAGCGTGCGCAACGTGGGGGAAGTGCCCAGCAGCGGCGTCTATACCGTCGGCGACCGCCTGCCCACGGGCCTGACCTTGGCCGGCACGCCCACCGGCACCGGCTGGGCTTGCGTGGGCGCGGCCGGCGCCAGCAGCTTCACCTGCACGGCCATCGGCGCCATCGCCGCTGGCGCCACATCGACGGCGGTCATCACCGCCAACGTCAACGTGAGCGCCGCTGCCGCCACCAACAGCCCGGTGAACAACGCGGTGATGGTTGAGGGCGGCGGCGAGATCCCCGCCCGTGGCCCCGGCAGCGTTGAGCGCGACGCCTTCAACAACAACCCGGCGGCGCTGCCGGTGTGCACTGCCGCCATCGCCCACAACGCCTGCCGCACCCCCAGCGCGGTGCAACTGGCGGCCAGCGTGGCTGGCACGGTCTGGTACGACGTCGGCAACACGCCCAAGCTGCTGGACGCCGGTGACCGCCGCCTGGCCGGTTGGTTGGTGGAGATCATCGACACCGCCGCCGGCAACGTGGTCGGCCGCGCCACCACCGGCGCCGACGGCAAGTACCTGGTGCGCGACCTGCTGCCCGGCGTGCCGCTGGCCGTGCGCTTCCGCGACCCGGCCTCGGGCATCGTGTTCGGCTATCCGGTCAACGGCGAAACGGCGCCGGGGTCCAGCGGCGCGGCCTGCAACGCTAACGCTCCA
>JANMJI010000118.1:0-20276 GCA_031371275.1 Betaproteobacteria bacterium | reverse complement strand
GAAGCGCTGGCCAACATCGGCAAGGCCGGTCGGCCCGCGCTGGGGGTGCAGGTGCGGCTGGCCGTCGATGGCGAGATCTTGCTGAAGGGCCCGAACATGATGCGCTGCTACCACCGCAGCGCTGCCACCGATGCACCGGCTTTCGACGCACAAGGCTGGTTCCACACCGGCGACCTGGCGCGGCTGCACGGCGATGGTTTTTATGAGGTCGTGGGCCGCAGCAAGGACCTCATCATTTCTGGCGGTGAAAACATCCACCCGGCGGAGATAGAAAACCTGGTGGCCAAATTGAGTGGCGTCACCGAATGTGCGGTGGTGGGTGTGCCAGACGCCCGCTGGGGCGAAGTGCCGGTGCTGGCCGTGGTGTTGCGCCCAGGCCATGCGTTCGACGCTGCCGCGATGCAGGCTTTGTTCGATGCGCATCTGGCGCGCTTCAAACACCCACACCAGGTGCGCGTGGTGCAGCAACTGCCCAAGACCGCGCTGGGCAAGGTGCAGCGGGCGCTGCTGGCGGCTCAGTTCAAACGTTGAGGCGCTGCGGGGGCTGCGGGCCCGGCGTCGGGGTCGGGGTCGGTGTCGGTGTTGGGGCGGGGGCCGACCAGGCCCCAGTCGGCCGTCAGCAGCGCCTGGTCAAACAGCCGCTGCAGTGCCGTGGCCAGGTCGTTGTTCAGGTTCAGGTCCAGTCGCCGGCCGCGTTGTTCACGCAACGCCAGCGTCAGCCCGCCGGTGGCGGGTGAACGCAGGTCTATCGCCTCGGGCAGCAGCGGTTCGGGCCCGAGTGGATACGAGGCATCGGCTGCGCCGGCAAAACTCTGCTTGAAGTCGGCGTCTTTCAGCGGCCGTTCACGCGCCACCTGTTCCAGCATCTGCTGCACCTCGGGCACCGGCAGCGCACCGGCTGCCGAGGGCGGCAACGCCAGCCGGGCCACTGCCTGGCGCAGTGGCCCGGCCAGTTGCGCAGCCATGCGGCGTGTCAGCCAAGCGGTGTACAGCTCGGCGGCGTGGGTGCGTACGGACAGCAGCAGCCTGTCGGCCAGGGGTTCGTAGCGCAGCTGTATCTGGTGGATGGTCACGGCGGCGATTCTAGAAAACGAATCACGGACCGGGTGCGTGCCTTCACCCGGGCGTAGATGTTTGATGCGCAAGCATCTAAAATCGGCGGATGCGCACCACACTGGACATCAACGACGACGTGCTTTTCGCGGCCAAGGAAGTGGCGCGCCGCGAGCGCCGCACCATCGGTGATGTGCTCAGTACATGGGCCCGTTCTGCGCTGTTGCGAACGCCGCAGCAAACGCCACAGCAAACGCCACAGCCAACAGGCGCGGTACCCGTTGACGAGACGCTGGCCCGCTACGGCATCCATCCTCTGCCGCGCCGGGGTGGTGTGGTCACCAACGAAATGATCAACCGCATCCGCGACGAAGAAGGCATTTGAGGCGGCGCCTGGCGCAGCTTCGCCGCCGATCCGCCGCACGAACGCGCTGCGCCCATCCATGCCCGGCATGCGCTCCCTGCTCGATGTCAACGTGCTGATCGCGCTGCATGACTTGCAGCACATCCACCACGAAACCGCGAAACACTGGTTTCGCAAGCACGCGGCGCAGGGCTGGGCCAGTTGCCCGCTGACGCAAAACGGCGCGCTGCGCGTCATGAACCAGCCCGCCTACGCGCAGCCGCAGCCGCTGGTCGCACTGCTGGCGATGTTCAGGCGCTCTTTCAGCGACGCATCGCATGCGTTCTGGCCTGACGACATCAGCCTGGCCGATGCTGCTGTATTCGACAGCGAACGCATCCACGGGCACCGCCAATTGACCGATGTCTACTTGCTGGGGCTGGCAGTGGCCCATGGCGGCCGGCTGGTGACGCTGGACGCACGCATCCCGCTCAGCGCGGTGCGGGGTGCGGCGGCACGGCACTTTGTGGTGGTGCGTCCCGGTTGATCTGCGTCAAGGCTTGCACGCTTGCTGGACTTGCTGCCACCTTGACGCCCGCGGCCCTGTCCCCATCTGCCATGCAGTTCAGGAGACAAGCCCATGCGTTTCGACAAACTCACCACCGCCTTCCAGCAAGCCCTGGCCGACGCACAAAGCGCGGCCGTCGCGCGCGACAACCCGTATGTCGAACCGGCCCACCTGCTGGCTGCGATGCTGGCCCAGGCCGACGGGCCCAAGGCCTTGCTGGACCGCGCGGGGGCCAACACCGCGGCTTTGGCCGTGGCCATGGAAACGGCGATTCGCAACCTGCCCCAGGTGCAAGGCGGTGGCCAGCCGGTGCAGCCGGGGCGCGACCTGGCGAGCCTGCTGCAGGCAGCGGACAAGGAAGCCGGCAAGCAGGGCGACCAGTTCATTGCCAGCGAGATGTTCTTGCTGGCGCTGGCCGATTCGAAGACGGACATGGGCGGGATCGTGCGCGGGCATGGCCTGTCGCGCAAGGCGCTGGAAGCGGCCATCACCGCGGTGCGCGGTGGCGCCAAGGTCGATTCGGCCGACGCCGAGGGCCAGCGTGAAGCGCTGAAGAAGTTCACGCTCGACCTGACCGAGCGTGCGCGCCAGGGCAAGCTCGACCCGGTGATAGGCCGCGACGACGAAATTCGCCGTGCCATCCAGGTGCTGCAGCGGCGTTCCAAGAACAACCCGGTGTTGATTGGCGAGCCCGGCGTCGGCAAGACGGCGATTGTTGAAGGCCTGGCCCAGCGCATCGTCAACGGCGAGGTACCCGATTCACTGAAGCACAAACGCGTGCTGGTGCTGGACATGGCCGGCTTGCTTGCTGGCGCCAAATTCCGCGGTGAATTTGAAGAACGATTGAAGGCCGTGTTGAAAGAAGTCGCCGCCGATGAAGGCCGCATCATCTTGTTCATTGACGAGTTGCACACCATGGTCGGCGCGGGCAAGGCCGAAGGCGCCATCGACGCCGGCAACATGCTCAAGCCGGCATTGGCGCGCGGTGAATTGCACTGCATCGGCGCAACGACGCTGAATGAGTACCGCAAGTACGTCGAGAAAGATGCGGCTTTGGAGCGACGCTTCCAGAAGGTGCTGGTCGACGAACCCAGCGTCGAAGCCACGGTGGCCATCCTGCGCGGCCTGCAAGAGAAATACGAGGTCCACCACGGCGTGGAAATCACCGACCCGGCCATCGTCGCCGCGGCCGAGTTAAGCCACCGCTACATCACCGACCGCTTCCTGCCCGACAAGGCCATCGACCTCATCGACGAAGCCGCGGCCAAGATCAAGATCGAAATCGACAGCAAGCCCGAGGCCATGGACAAGCTCGACCGCAGGCTGATCCAGCTGAAGATCGAACGCGAGGCCGTGCGCAAGGAAAAGGACGAAGGCTCGGTGCGGCGTTTTGGTTTGATCGAAGTGGAGATCGTCAAGCTGGAACGTGAGTACGCCGACCTGGAAGAAATCTGGAAGAGCGAGAAGGCCACGGCGCAGGGCAGTGCACAGGTCAAAGAAGAGATCGAACACACCCGCCACCAGATAGAAGAACTCAAGCGCAAGGGCGATTTCAACAAGGTCGCCGAGCTGCAATACGGCAAGCTGCCCGAACTGGAAAAGCGTCTGAAGCAAGCCCAGGCCACCGAGACCGGCAAGCACAAGAGCGGCCGGCCGCAACTGCTGCGCACCATGGTCGGCGCCGAAGAAATTGCCGAGGTGGTGAGCCGCGCCACCGGCATCCCGGTCAGCAAACTGATGCAGGGCGAACGCGACAAGCTGCTGCAGATGGAAGACAAGCTGCACGAACGCGTCGTCGGCCAGGACGAGGCCATCACCGTGGTCGCCGATGCGATACGCCGTTCGCGTGCGGGCCTGAGCGACCCCAACCGGCCGCTGGGCAGCTTCCTGTTCCTGGGCCCCACCGGCGTCGGCAAGACCGAGCTGTGCAAGGCGCTGGCCGGGTTCTTGTTCGACAGCGACGACCACATGATTCGCGTCGACATGTCGGAGTACATGGAAAAGCACAGCGTCAGCCGTTTGATAGGCGCGCCGCCCGGCTATGTGGGCTACGACGAAGGCGGTGCGTTGACCGAGGCCGTGCGCCGCAAGCCTTACTCGGTGCTGCTGCTGGATGAAGTCGAGAAGGCCCACCCCGATGTCTTCAACGTGCTGTTGCAGGTGCTTGACGATGGCCGTTTGACCGACGGCCAGGGCCGCACGGTGGACTTCAAGAACACGGTCATCGTGATGACCAGCAACCTGGGTTCACAGCTCATCATGCAAATGAGTGGCCGGCCGCAAGCCGAGATTCGTGAAGCGGTGTGGGGCGAGGTGAAGGCGCATTTCAGGCCCGAGTTTTTGAACCGCATCGACGAGACGGTGGTCTTCCATGCGCTGGACGCCAAGAACATTGAAAGCATCGCCAGGATTCAATTGAAGCTGCTCGAGGCGCGACTGGAAAAACTGGAAATGAAGCTGGTGGTGTCGCCAGCGGCATTGGCCGAGTTGGCCAAGGTGGGCTTCGACCCGGTGTTTGGCGCGCGGCCTTTGAAGCGGGCGATTCAGCAACGCATTGAAAACCCGGTCAGCAAGCTGATATTGCAAGGCAAGTTTGGGCCCAAGGATGTGATTCCGGTGGATGTCGAAGACGGCGTGTTTGCCTTCTCTCGCACCGTCCATTAGCTGTTATTCCGGACGCTTTGGCGCCAGAATAACTCCGCGCGTTCGAACGGACGGCTTTGCCGCCGTTCAACTTGCGGGGGCTTTTATTGCGGCACTTCTATGCGTTCAAGCTGCATTCTGGCCAGCGTCAGGTTGCCGGCGCTGGCCAGCAGCACCAGGTGTACGGCCACGCCGGGGTGGCCAGGCACGGGGCGCAACAGCAGGTGGTGGCTGGTGGTGCTGATGCTGGCCTCGGCGCGCGCCGGGCCGAGGCCCAGTGCGCGTGAAGCGTCGTTCATCTGGGCCAGCAGCACGACGCCTTGTTCGGCCAGCCTCTCGGCCGCCGGCGGGCCACCGGCCTGGGCCAGCGGCTTGAGGGTATGTAAATCAAATACGCAGCAAGCCACGCTGCCTTTGATGAGTGTGCAACGGTCTACATACGCCTGCCAGCCGATGCCGCCGGCCTTGGGCATGGGCATCGTCGGCATCAGCGGGGGCGTGTTCCGCGCTTGCGCGGATGTGTATGGGGTGGCGGCAGCCAAGGGCCGCAAGTCCATCGGTTCGGTGGCGGCTTCGCTGACCGGCGGGCGGAGTCTGGGCACGGCCAGGGCCATGTCGGTGGGCAGCGTGCGGTGTTGTGCCGCTTCGCTGCCGTGGGCCGCATGCAGGCGGTTCCAGGCGCCGCCGATGTAGGTCCAGGCCTGGCGCGGCTTGTCGGCATGGGGCGTGACATGCACCGCAACCTGGCTGCCACTGCCCAACTGGGCGGCTTGCGCGGCCAGTGCGGTGCTGGAACCCAAGGGCACCATCAGCAGTTCGCGGTTGGGCCACGCGCCACGCGCCAGCGCCTCGTGCAGCGGCTGCAACTGGCCGGTCAGCGCGTGCGGTGGCAATTCGCCCACCAGCAGAACGCCCAGGCGGCTGAAGCCCAGCAGCACCCGCGCCACCTGGGTGCGGGTGGCGCTGTCGGCGTTGATGTCGGTGGCGTAGACGCGCACCAGTGCGCCATTGGCCAGCGGCATCTCTACAAATTGCAAAACTGCCAGGGCCACGCCATGGCCTTGACGGCGTATGGACAAGCGCTGCACCGGCGCCCCGGCGGCGCCGGCCAGGCTGGTCAGCAGGCGCAGGCTGGCACTGGTGCCGAGGTCGTGCAGCGCAATGAACTCGGGCGTGTGCTGCATGAATTCGCGCTGCAGCGAACCGGCCACGTCGGCGCTGATGAACAACTCGATCTGGTCGTCGGCAATGCGCCGGCCCACGTCGTGCCGGCCCTGGCCGAGGTAGTCGTCACTGTCGGTGACGATTTGCGTGCGCGGGGCCAGCAGGTCTTCACGGTCGTGGTCAACCCGGGTGGGTACAGGCTCGTCCGCGCCGTCGCTGCTGCGCCTGGGGTCTTGCCAGGAGGTGTCGTCTCGCCTTGAGTTCATCGCGGCATGATAGGGCGGGCTGTACGCCATCGCGCCTGCAGCCGCATCTGCCGCCGCAGCCACGGTCCTTAGAATCCGGCCGCCCCGCGCTGCGCGGCAGCCACATCGCTTTGCACGCTTTGCACATGAACTCTCAAGCATCAAATTCCGTCGACGCGGCCCCGGTGGTGGTGGTGGGCGCCGGCCTCGGTGGCCTGGCGGTGGCCCTGCAACTGGCGCAGCACTTGCCCGTGGTGGTGCTGGCCAAACGCGAATTGACCGAAGGCGCCACACCCTGGGCGCAGGGCGGCATCGTCGGCGTGCTGGGCGACGACGACAGCATCGAGAGCCATGTGCGCGACACCCAAGACGCCGGCGCCGGCATCGTTGACGAACACACAGCGCGTTTCATTGCCGAGCAAAGTGAGCGTGCCATTCGCTGGCTGGTGCAAGCCGGCGTGCCGTTTTCGTCCGACGCTGAGGGGCCCATGGGCTTGCACCTCACACGCGAAGGCGGGCATGCCGTGCGGCGCATTGCGCATGCCGCCGATGCCACCGGCAAGGCCATCCACGACACGCTGCTGCAGCGCGCGCGTGAACACCCCAACATCACTTTGCGTGAGCGCTGGATGGCGGTGGACCTCATCACGTCGCGCCACCTGAAGCGCAACGAAACACCGCGCTGCTATGGCCTTTACGCGCTGGACATGGACGGTGGCCGCGTCGAAACCCTGGCCGCCGCGGCCGTGGTGCTGGCCACCGGCGGCGTGGGCAAGGTTTATCGCTATACCAGCAACCCCGACACCGCCACCGGCGACGGCATTGCGATGGCCTGGCGTGCCGGCTGCCGCGTCGGCAACATGGAATTCATACAGTTCCACCCGACCTGCCTTTACCACCCGCAAGAGCGCAGTTTCCTCATCACCGAAGCACTGCGCGGTGAAGGCGCCTACCTGACCTTGCCCGCGTCCGGACCGGGTGACGCCGTGGGCACGCGCTTCATGGCCGGCCACGACAGCCGGCTTGAACTGGCGCCGCGCGACATCGTGGCCCGGGCGATTGACTTCGAGATGAAAAAGCATGGCGTCGACCATGTCTGGCTCGACGCCCGCCACCTGGGTGAAGCGTTTCTGAAAGAGCACTTCCCGACCATCCACGCGCGCTGTTTGAGCCTGGGCATCGACATCGCCAGGCAGCCCATACCCGTGGTGCCGGCGGCGCACTACACCTGCGGCGGCGTGGTCACTGACCTTGAAGGCCGCACCGACTTGCCGGGCCTGTTTGCGGTGGGCGAAACCACCTACACCGGGCTGCACGGCGCGAACCGCCTGGCCAGCAATTCACTGCTGGAATGTGTGGTGCTGGGCCGCACCTGCGCCGAACGCATCCTGGCCGACCCGCCCCTGGCCAGCGCGGAATTGCCGGCCTGGGACGAAAGCCAGGTAGAAGACGCCGATGAGCAGGTCGTCATTGCCCACAACTGGGACGAATTGCGCTTGCTGATGTGGAATTACGTCGGCATCGTGCGCACCACCAAAAGGCTGGAACGCGCGCTGCACCGCATCAAGCTGCTGCGCGATGAGACGCACGACTATTACGCCAACTTTCGCGTCAACCGCGACCTGCTGGAATTGCGCAACCTGGTGGTCTGCGCAGAACTCATTGTGCGCAGCGCCTTGCGCCGGCATGAAAGCCGCGGGCTGCATTACAGCCGCGATTTTCCGAACGCGCTGCCGGTGAGTTTTCCAACGGTGTTGACGCGCCCCGCAAAGAGCGGCGCCAGCCGGTCTTGAACAGCAGCCGTTTTGCCGCCTTCAGCTGAAGGTGGCAAAGCCCGTGCGCGGCGCCAGTTCGATGCGCGCCCGGCCCTGGTTCTTGGCCGCGTACAGCGCCCGGTCGGCGCGTGACAGCAGTTGTTCCAGCGTGTGGCCGTGGCGCGGGAACAGCGCAATGCCGGCTGAAAACGAGCCGCGCGGCAGGCGCCTGCGGCCCAGTTCCAGCTGCAGGCCGCTGAAGGCTTCCAGCAGCCGCGCAATCATGGCCTGCGCGCCCTCGGCTTCGATGTCGGACATGACGGCCACGAACTCTTCACCGCCATGGCGGCACACCACATCGCTCTTGCGCAGCATCTCGCCCAGCAATGTGGAGAAATGCTGCAAGACCAGGTCGCCGGCGGCGTGGCCGCAGGTGTCGTTGAGCAGCTTGAAGTGGTCCAGGTCCAGCAGCACCACACACAGCGGCTTGTCCTGGCGGCGGGCCAACTCCAGCAGGCCGGGCGCCATCTCGAACAGATAGCGGCGGTTGTGCAGGCCGGTCAAAGGGTCGCGCAGCGCCTGCTCACGCAACCGGACATGCAGCTTTTCGGTCTCGGCCACCTGGGCTTGCAGTTCGCTGTAGAGCTCGGCCAGGCTGCGGCGGCTGTCCACCGCCACATCGCGTTCACGCTGCGCCTGGGCCAGCTGGTGGCGCACCTGCAAGCCGATGTAGCGTGCCCTGGCGCTGCGGCCCACCAGTTGTTCGTACAGCGCATGGGCCTGGCGCATGTAGCGCAAAGCGGCGTTGGCGTCACCGGCCTGTTCGGCCGCGTCGGCCAGCGCCCGGTGCAGCGACATGCTGTCGTAAGGCTGGTCGTTCAGATGGTGTTGTTGGCGCTGTTGCAGCGTCTTTTTGGCGAGTGCCAATGCCACCGCCGGTTGCTGGCGCGCCAGCAGGCAACGCGCCATCAGCCAGGCCCAGAAGGTCATGCCGTCGCCGTCGCCCACGCCGCCCACAGCGCCGCGTTCCAGGTAGGCCATGGCGGCATCAATCTCGCCCACCGCCAGGTGGCCCAAGGCCAGCGGCAAGGCATAACGTTCCGCCAGTTCGGCCATGCGCGGGCCCGACTGCTGCTTCAACAGAAAGGCCGCCATGTCGCGCGCACGCTGCGCGTTGCCTGCCGCGTGGTGGATGACGATGAGGTTGGCCGCAGAAGCGCACAGCGCCTGCGTCGCGCCGGCTTGCTGCGCGGTCCGCAGCGCCTGCTCGCTCAACTCGCGCGCGTCTTCCAGGTTGTACAAGGCCTGGTGGTAGCCGCCCAGGTTGCTCAAGGCGGTGATGCGCGGGCCTGCCCAGCCGGTTTGCTGGGCAGCGTCGCTGGCGGCGTAGAAGTGCTGCAAGGCGCTGTCGGTGTGGCCCAGCAGCTTGGCCGTGATGGCGCGTGAGTTGTGGGCGATGTAGCGCTGCATCGCGTCGGCTTCGTAGCCGCTGCGCTGGTCGATGTCGGCCTGCAGCGCGGCCGAAGCAGCGTAGTCACCCGCGCGCCGCAGGCCGATGGCCTGCACCTCGTCGCACAAGGCCAGGCCGCGCGCCTGTGCCGCGCTGCCGGCGGTGTCGGCGTAGCCCGCGCGGGCGCGGGCCAGCGCCTGCAGCGAGATTTCGGCAGCGCCGACGCGTACTTCGCACAGTGCCACCAGCAGCCAGCCTTCAGCGGCTTGGGCGCCTTCACCTGCGGCTACCGCACGGCCCAGGTCGCGGGCGGCCAGCGGGTCCAGGTAGCACAGCTCCCAGGCCCGCGCCAGGGCCGCGGCGGTTTCAGCCACGGGCCCGCATCGCGGTGCGCGCCTGCACAAAGCCAAAGGCGAATTCCACGGCGTCATGCAACTGGCGTTCGCTGTCGCCGCGTTCGCGTTCACTGAGATAGAAAACGAAATCAACCTGGTGGCGGATGTAGCGCGGTGCCAGCCGGTTCAAAGCCACGCAGGCGACATCGGCCAGCAGCTCGGGGTTGTGGGCCAGGCCGGGGTAGCGCTCAGCCTGGTGCGCCACGGCGTCGAAAATCGCGCGTTCGTTGTGGTTGCGAACCGACGTGAAATCGGCGACAAGCGTGGTCGTCATGTGCGGCTTTCGCCCCGCCACGGGGCACAGTGGTTTATCGGCCGCGGCCTGCGCCGGCTTGAGCCCGGCTTGTCTTCATCACGCCGTTTTCAGGCGCTGCCGATGTTCGGCACAAAGCCGCCCGCACCAGCCGCCCGGGCCGGTGTGGCCACGCTGGCCGGGTTTTGTTTGACGAAGTCCAGCATGCGTTCGATGCAGCCCAGCGCTTGGCTGCGCACGGGCTCGGGTAGATGGATTTCGCCGCTGCCACGTTCCAGACAAGCCAGCACGCCCTGCAGCGCGTTCATCGCCATCCACGGGCAATGTGCGCAGCTCTTGCAAGTGGCGCTGGTGCCGGCGGTGGGCGCTTCGATCAACAGCTTGCCCGGCGCCAACTGGCGCATGCGGTGCAGGATGCCGTTGTCGGTGGCCACGATGTAGGTCTGCGCGCTGCCCTGGACCACCGCGTTCAGCAACTGCGTCGTGCTGCCCACCACGTCGGCCTGCTCGACCACGCTCTGGGGCGATTCGGGATGCACCAGCACCATGGCATCCGGGTGTTGGCGCTTCAGCAGTTCCAGCTCCAGGCCTTTGAATTCGTCGTGCACGATGCAGGCGCCGTTCCACATCAGCATGTCGGCGCCGGTTTGCTGCTGGATGTAGCGGCCCAGATGGCGGTCGGGCGCCCACAGCACCTTGTGGCCCTGGTCCTTCAGGTGCTTGACGATGGCCAGTGCACAAGAACTCGTCACCATCCAGTCGGCACGCGCTTTGACTGCCGCGCTGGTGTTGGCGTAGACCACCACCTTGCGGTCGGCGTGGGCGTCGCAAAAGGCCGCAAACTGGTCGGCCGGGCAGCCCAGGTCGAGGCTGCAGGTGGCTTCAAGATCGGGCATCAGCACGCGCTTGCCGGGCGACAGGATCTTGGCGCTTTCGCCCATGAAACGCACGCCGGCCACGACCAGCGTCTGCGCCGCATGGTCACGGCCGAAGCGGGCCATCTCAAGCGAATCGGCCACCATGCCACCGCTGGCCAGCGCCAGGTCTTGCAGATCACCGTCGACGTAGTAATGCGCCACCAGCACGGCGTTGTGCGCCTTCAGCAACTGCGCAGCGCGCGCGATGGCGGCTTGGCGTTCGCCCGGCGGCAGCGCCTGGGGCACCTTGGCCCAGGCCTGGGCGGTGCAAGCAGCGCCGCTGGCGTCGGGGTGGGTGTAGTCGAAAAGAATCTGGTTCATCGGTGAAGATTTGTCAGTGATGAATAAAAGTTAGTCATGCATCCGCATTCTCTCAAAGGGTCGCGGTCGCAGACCACCGCGATCTCAGACGGCCGCGAAAAAGCGGCTGGGCGGCACGCCCACCGAACGCCGCACCATCGCGCTGAAGGCGCTGGCGCTGGCGTAGCCCAGCTCGGCGGCGATGTGCGCCATCGGCCGCTTGCGCGCGGCCATCGCAAGCGCCTTGGCCAGCAGCACCTGCTGGCGCCAATCGGCAAAACTGGTGCCCAACTCGGCCCTGAACAAGCGCGCCACGGTGCGCACACTGGCGCCGGCTTCGCTGGCCCAGCCTTGCAGCGTGGCGTGGCGGGCGGGGTCGTCCAGCACGGCTTCGCACAAGGCGCGCAGGCGCTTGTCGGCGGGCAGGCCCACGCCCAGCGGCACCGGGCGCGCGCGCTGCAATTCGTCTTGCACCAGGGCGGCAAACAGGCGTTCACGTTCGACCTCGGCCGGCACCTGGCACAGCTGTTCCACCAGTTCACGCAGCAGCGGCGAGACCTCCAGCACGCGGCAACCCGCCCAGGCCGCTGCGGGTGCGGCCGATGCGGCTTTCGCAGGGCACAACGCGGCGGGGCCGGCCTGGCCGGCGGGCATGTGCAGGTACAGCGTGCGCAGTTCGGCGTCTTCAACCACATGCACCACATGTTCCACACCGGGTGGAATCCAGACCGCGCGCGACGGCGGCACGATGTAGGTGTGGCGTTCAGCGGTCACGCGCAGCACCCCGGCCGCCGAATACGCCACCTGCGCCCAGGCGTGGCGGTGCGGTTCGATGCGCGAAGCCGCGGCCAGCCGGCGCACCCGCACGCGCACCGGGCGCGCGGCGTCGGGCGCGTGGCGCAGGCTGTCGGCCAGCATCGGCGTGGTGCTGGTCTGGACCGATCGTGGCTGGCGTGGCATGAAATCGATAGAACTTGACCGACTATCGTAACCGGGCCTTGGCGGGCCCGCGTAGCCTCGGGGCTTGAGCACGGTGGGCGGTGTAGACACGTTGCCCTGTGTGTCGAGCAAAGGGTCGCCGTGGCTGCTGTTCTTCCTTCAACGTCTGCTGGCCGCGCGACCGCCCGCAGCGACTTCACCGTGATGGCCCTCATCGGTCTGGCGCATGGCACCTCGCACTTTTTCCACATGCTGCTGCCGCCGCTGTTCCCGGCCTTCATCCGTGAATTCGGATTGAATTATTCGCAGCTCGGCCTGTTGATGACGCTGTTCTTCGTGATCTCTGGCGTGGGCCAGGCGCTGGCCGGGTTTTTGGTCGACCGCATTGGCGCGCGGCCGGTGTTGTTCGCGGCGCTGTTGTGTTTTGTCGCCGCGGCGCTGGCTGCGGCCAGTGCCCAGGGCTATGCCGGCCTGATGCTGGCCGCGGCGCTGGCCGGGCTGGGCAATGCACCCTTTCACCCGGCCGATTTCACGATCCTGAACAAGCGTGTTTCGACACCGCGGCTGGGCCATGCGTTTTCTGTGCACGGCATCACCGGCAACCTGGGCTGGGCGCTGGCGCCGGTGTTTTTGATCGGCCTGGGCGCGCTGCTGGGCGGCTGGCGTGCCGCATGCGTTTGTGCCGCGCTGCTGCCGCTGTTGGTGCTGGCTTTGTTGGTGCTCAACCGCGACGCCATCGACGACCGCCAAGGCGCCTGGGCGCATGAAAAACCCGGCGCTGCGGCGCTGGCCGCCGAACACCCGCTGGCCTTCCTGCGCCTGCCTTCGGTATGGCTGTGTTTTTCTTTTTTCTTCTGGACCACGGCGGCACTGTCGGCCATTCAGGGTTTTGCCGGGCCGGCCTTGTCGCACATCTACAGCCTGCCGCTGTCGGCCACGGCTTTTGTCGTCACCGGCTACATGCTGTGCGGCGCTGCGGGCATGGTGGCTGGCGGCTTTGTGGTGGCGCGTTTCAAAGACCTGGAAAAGACCATCGCGCTGGCCATGGCCGCCGCCGCCACGCTGCTTCTGCTGGCGGCCAGTGGCGTGCTGCCACCGCTGCTGGCCGGTGCCGCGGTGGCGCTGGCAGGGGCTGGCACGGGGCTGGCCGGGCCATCGCGCGACATGCTCATCAAACGCGCCGCGCCCCCCGGCGCCACGGGGCGTGTTTACGGCACCGTGTATTCGGGCCTGGACGTGGGTTTTGCGCTGGCGGCGCCGGTCTTCGGCGCACTGCTCGACCGTGGCTTGCCGCAGGCCATCTTTGTGGGCTCTGCGCTGGCACTCGCGCTGGGTGTGGCTTCGGCCGGGCTGGTGGGTGTGCGGGTGCGTGCCAGGGCGGCGGCGGCGCTGGCTTGAAGGCCTGAGCGGCATCCACCTTCGGCAGGAAAACGCCACGGCGTCCTAGGGGGCCTGCGCGCCTTTACAAGCCTGGGGGCGCCACCTAGCATCGGGCGCCGTGTCCAAGTCGCCTCCACGCTCCCCGCGCCGCCGTGCAGCCCCCATGGCTGCGCTGGCCGTGTTGGGTACTGCGCTCGTTCCGGCCGTGGCCACTGCTGCGGCCCCTGCAGTGGTTCCAGCAATCGCCAGCGTGCCACCCGAACGCCTGGCCTTGCAGGCGCGTGTGGATGCGGTGCGGGCCGCGCTGGCCGCACCCACTGCATCTGATGCCAGCGCTGCGCTGGCGAGCGCATGGCTGCTGGCCCAGGCCAGCACCTGGACCAACTGGCCGAAGTGGAGCAAGTGGAGCAACTGGGCCAACAAGTGATGCGGGTCTTGCCGCGCGCTGCCGCCGCCGCACGGGTGCGCCAGCAAGACTTCACGCCGCGCTTGCACACGCAGTTGTTGGTGCTGCAACCGACGCCGTTTTGCAACATCGATTGCAGCTACTGCTACCTGCCACAGCGCAACGACCGTTCGCGCATGGACATCCACACCGTGCGCCTGGCCGCACGCCGCTTGCGTGAAGATGGTTTGCTGGGGGCTGAACTCAGCGTGGTCTGGCATGCCGGTGAACCGCTGGTGTTGCCACCGGCCTATTACGAAGAAGCGTTTGCCGTGATAGCCGAAGAACTGCCCGGCACCGAAGTGACACAAGCGGTGCAGACCAACGCCACACTCATGTCTGACGTTTGGTGCGCCTTTTTCCTGAAGCACCGTGTGCAGTTGGGTGTCAGCGTCGACGGCCCCGCACACCTGCACGACGCCCACCGCCGCACGCGCCAAGGCGGCGGCACGCATGCGCAGGTGCTGCGCGGCATGGCGCTGTTGCGTGCGCAGGGCGTGCCCTTCCACGCCATCGCGGTGGTGGGCGCGGCCACGCTGGCCGAGCCCGATGCTTTCTACGACTGGTTCGCCGCCCAAGGCATCACCGAACTGGGTTGCAATTTTGATGAAGCCGAAGGCGCGCATCTGCAGTCCAGCCTGGCCGGCCACGAAGCTGCGCACGCGGCGTTCATGGCCCGTTTGCTGGAACGTGCGCTGCACGGCCCGGTGGTGGTGCGCGAACTGGCCGCCGCCTGGCGTGCGCTGCGCGAGCCGCTGCCGCGCTGGCAATGGCTTGAAGGCCTGGGCCAGCAGCGCTGGCCCGCCAACACGCAGGTGCAGCCCTTGGCGCTGGTGACGGTGGCCCACGACGGCAGCTTCACCACCTTCTCGCCCGAGCTGCTGGGCCAGCCCGCGCCGGCCTTTGGCAACTTCGTGCTGGGCCATGTGCAGCACGGCGGCTACCTGCAAGCCTTGCGCAGTGATAGCTTCGCGCGGCTGTGGTCGGCGATTGCCAGCGGCATCAGTGCGTGCGAGAAAAGCTGCGCCTATTTCGATGTCTGTGGCGGTGGCGCGCCGGCCAACAAGTTCTATGAACACGGCAGCTTTGCGGCCACCGAAACGCTGCACTGCCGCAGCATGGTGCAGCGGCCTTTCAACGCCGTGTTGCAGCGCGCCGAAAGCAGCTTGGGGCGCGCCGCATGAAGCCGCTGAAAGACTGCGAGTTCACGGCTTTCATCAGCTACGCGCATGCCGACGACATGGCCTGGTTCAACTGGGTCACCCAATTCCGCAACGAACTGGAACGCGGGCTGCAAGCCATGTTGCGCGGTGTGCGGCTGCCGCGTTTTCACCTGTCCGGCGAAAACGGCCCGGTCGCTGGCGCTTTGAGTGACGAACTTTTGAAACGAGTGGACAACTCGTTTGCCATGATCATCGTCGTTCACGACAACTACGCGCAAAGCGACTGGTGCTTGAAAGAGCTGGCCTACTTCAAGACGCTGTTTGGCGAGCAGGGCTTCCGTGAAAGGCTGTACATCGTGGCGCTGTCAGAACCCGCGATGCTGCAAGTCAGCAGCAGCCCGGCCTGGCAGAACCTGCTGCCCTGCGAAGACCAGGTGTGGATGCCGTTTTTTGACGCCACCGACAAGAGCCGGCCGCTGGACATCTACATGGGCCCGGGCCTGGTCGCGCCGGCCTTTCGTGCGCCTTTCGAGCGCCTGCGCAGCGACTTTGCCACCAAGCTGCGGCTGGCGGCGCTGGCGCCTGCCGCAGCGCTTGCAGCACCGTCTGCGGCCCCACCCGAAGCAGCAGCGCCGACGAAGGTGACCGCCGCTGCCGAAGTGGCCGCCGGCGCCCCCCCGGCGCTGCTGGGTTTTGTGCCGGCCAGCGCGATGGCCGCCGCCAGCGCCGCAGTGCTAACTCTAAAACAGCACGGTGTATCGGCGCGCCTGTTGGCGCAGGATGTGGTGTTCAGCGATTTCGCTGATTTCAGCGGCTGCGAACACCTGGTGCTGGCCTTCGACGACAGCCCGCTGATGCTGGCCGCGATGGCCGCTGGCGGCCACCTGCAGCTGCAGCGTGACGCCTGGCTGAACAAGGCGCGGCCGGCCGACCACCTGCACTGGCTGGACCTGCGCGCCGCGGCTGCTTCGGCACAGGGCGCGGCGGCCCACGGCGCGGCGGCCTGGGTGGCGGCCCAGGGCGTGGCCACGGTGAGCCTGCAAGCGCTGGCCGAACAGCTGAAACCCGCCGCGCCCGTGGCGCCGCCGGCACCGGCCTTGGGGGTGCGCATCTACATCGAAAGCAACCGCTACGAACGCAACCTGTGGGAGGCTTTGGGCGAGCAGATCCGCGTCAAGTGGGATGCGGTGTGCCAGCACCTGGCCCCCGGCCGCGTGCCGGCGCTGCAGCTGCGCGCGCGCGGCCTGCCGGTGGACCAGATCGACAGCTTCCCAAGCCTGGACGACGCTGACGGCGTGGTGCTGCTGTGGGGCCGCAAGACGAGTGAGGCGCTGGTGGCCCAGATCAACAAGGTCGAGAACAAGATGGCGCCGGGCCGCGACGCTGCGCCCGGCATCGTGGCCTATTTGATGCCCCCGCAGCAGGCCACCGAACCGGTGCCGGCGTGGGGCTGGCAGGTGCTGCGCTTCAATGCCGAAAGCGAAGACAGCATCGACGTGGTGCTGGAAGAAAACGACCAGCTGGAACGCTTCCTGAAAAAGGTCTACCAGCGCCGCCAGCAGCGTGATGTGGGAGCTTGCCCGTGACCGTTCCCCTGACCGCGCCGATGACCGCTCCCATGCCCGCTGCCATGCCCGCTGCCATGACCGCGCACGTGACGCCGCCAACCCGCGACGCCCGCAACCGCCTGCCGCGCGAGCCCTATCCCGGCCTGCGGCCTTTTCTCGATTTCGAGGCCGCGCTGCTGTTCGGCCGTGAACGCCAGGTGCGCGAGGTCATTGAACACCTGAAGCAGACGCAGTTTGTTGCTGTGCTGGGCGGCTCGGGCTCGGGCAAGAGCAGCCTGATCCACGCCGGCGTGGTGCCCGAGCTGCGCAGCTTCGGCATCCCCGGCGCGGGTGATCTGTGGTTGCCGATGAGCTGCACACCGGGCACCAACGTCAGCGCCGAAGACAGCGCGGCGCGGCTGCATTCGCCCATCACACGGCTGGCGCGGCGTTTTGCGGGCCTGCTGAAAAGCCGTGGCAGTGAAGCCGCCGACGCCCAGCGCGCGCAAGAGATTGCCGACGTGTTCCGCCAGGAAGCCGGCTTTGCGCGCCTGCTGGACACCTACGGCGGCGAACTCGCCGTGCCCCCGGGCCCCGACCCTGCCGAAGCGCGCGTGCTGTTTGTGCTCGACCAGTTCGAGGAAATCTTCCATCCCACCAACAAAGACGTGGCCGACGCCACGCTGCTGGTCGAACGCGTGCTCGACCACTTCTTCAACCCGCACCCGCGCTGCCATGTCGTGCTGACCATGCGCAGCGAACACCTGAACGACTGCGCGGCTTTTCTTGAACTGCCCGATGCCATCAACAAATCGTCGTACTTGATACGCCGGCTGGACGACACCGAACTGCGCGACGCCATCACCGGCCCGGCGCAGCGGTTTTTACGCCTGATGGCACGCAGCCAGGGCCCCGAGGGCAGCGGCCGCGAACTGCCGGCCGAAGTGCTGTTCGAGCCCCGCGTGCTGGAACGTTTGCTGCGCGACGTGAAGGCCATCACCCACGACCCCGACCACCTGCCGCTGTTGCAGCACCTGCTGGCGCGCTTGTGGGAAGCGGCGCTGGAACGCGAAGAGATGGACATGCCGGTGCCGACCCATGTCACCGAAGCCGACCTGGTGCGCGCCGTGGGCGGTGGCCGTGCGCCCAGCGGCGACGAGCAACCGCTGGACGAACGCAGCAACACCTTGCGTGCTTGCGTCGACAACTGGCCAGAGACCGTCTACCTGTGGCAGGGCGAAGCCCAGCACCAGCAACTCGACGCGCTGTTCAGCCGCCTGGCTTTCAAAGACCCGAACACCGGCCTGTATTCGCAGCAGCGTGTCGACGTCGACAGCGCCGCTTTGCTGCTCGGCCCGGGCAAGACACGCGCTGACTTGCGCGCGCTGTTGGCCGAAGGTTTTCTGGGCTCGGTCGACTACCTGTTCTGGGACGATGAAGACCCGGCGCGGGTGACGCTGAAGGTCTCGCACGAATCTTTCATCCGCGGCTGGCAGCGCTTTCGCCGGCTCGTCGACAAACAGTCTGAACAGTTCGACGAATTCCTCGGTGTGTTGCGCAAATGTGCGGCCTGGTCGGGGTCTGAACGCAGCGAAGACTTCCTGCTGGAAACGGGCGAAATGCGGCGCCTGCGTGAAAGCCGTTTCGAGGCCCGGCTGGACCAGCCCGGCCAGCGCGAAGCCTGGCTGCGCTTCCTGCAACTCGACCGTGATGGCCCGCGCCTGCTGGGTCAACAAGGCCACCTGGACAGCTTTCTGGCCACGTCCAGCCAGCGCCTGCGCGAGCGTGAACGCCGCGAAGGCCGGGCGCGCCGCAACTGGCTGCTGCTGGGTGCGGCGACACTGCTGCTGCTGCCGTCTTCGCTGTTTTCGATCCTCATTCAGGAACCTGTGACGCAGCGTGCCGAGCTGCTGTTTGACGCCGGCAACCGTGCCAACCGCGCGCCGCTGACGCCCGACTACCACGGTGTCGGCGCGGCCGGCGTGCCGCTGGCTTCGCTGCTGCGTGCGGCAGAACTGATTGACGACGCCCGCACCGGCCAGGGTTTTTTGATGGCGCGGGTGTCTGAATGGCTGCTGAACAATTTCGCGTGGATCAACCGCGTGCGCCGGCAAGACGTGTTTTTGGGTGGTGTGGCGGCGCAGGCCGAACCGCCCGTGAATGGCAAGCTGCGCCAGTTGCTGGCCACGGCCGTGTGGGCCGGTGGCGCGCGCCCGGCCGGGCCGGCAGACTTTGAGCTGCCCAGCGAACAAGCGCTGGATTGCCAGCCGCGCGCCGACGAACCCGGCAACGCTGAAGTGCTGCGCGGCCGCCTGTATGTGGCCACCCGGCACAGCCTGGATGGGGTGCAGCGCCGCGCGCTGTTTGCGCCCACGCTGGCCAACGAACGCGAGCCCAACATCACGCTGCGCGGCGCCACCTTCGACAGCCGGACGCAGCAATGCCAGTACGGGCCGATTGCGGTGTCGGTGCCGCGCTACCTCAACCCCCACCTGGTGCTGGACGCCGGGCTGCGCTACCTGGCCTACAGCGCCGATGGCGCCAGGGTGGAAGTGCCCGCCGTCACCGTGCAAGAGCTGGACTGGGACCGCGTCGAAGACAAAAGCAGCCATTTGCTGCAGGCCCAGACGCGCGCCGTGCTGACCGATGGCAAAGCCGTCCAACTGGTGCAGAAGCTGGCTGGCAGCGACCGCCTGGGCGTGGTGCAAAGCTGGCGCACGCCGGGCGGCCGTTCGCTGGACATGGCCGGGCAAACCTGGCGGCTGGTGTCTGATGCCGCGCTGCCCTTGGCCGCGCCGCTGGCGCCCCTGGCCGACGATCGTTTCAGCGCGCTGGCGCCCGCCGCTGCTGGCACGCCCTGCGCGCAACTGTCCCGCGGCTGGCAGCCCGAACGCGACTTCCGGCTGCAGATGTTCGACAACGGCGCGCACTGTTTTGCCATCACGCGCGGCAACCCGGGCGGTGAAGCGCCAGCCCCCGAAGCCTTGGCCCAGCGCGAACAGGTGCTGGTGGCGGTCTACGAACGCCCCGATGACCAAGCCCTGCAGCGCCTGGCCGACAACCCGCCGGCGCCTCTGGCCAGCCTGTCGCAATTCGCGCGGCTGGACAAAACCGACAACACCTGGCTGGTCGGCGTGAAGGGCGATTTCGCCGGCTGGCTGGCCGTGCGCGGCAAAGACGGGGCCGGCACCGAACGCCTGCTGGGCGCGCCGTGGAGCACCTGCGCGCTGTGGCGCCTGGGGCGGCAGTTGCAGCCGGCCGCTGCGGCCACCAGCGGGCAGTGCGAGGGCCGCTAGGCTCGGCCGCTGCCGCTACAGTGCGGAACATGTCCCAAGCCTTCACTCACACCCCGCGCCAGGCCGGCCATGCGCTGGTTGAAGCCCTCATCGCCCAGGGCGTAGAGACCTGCTTCGGCGTGCCCGGCGAAAGCTATCTGGCGGTGCTGGACGGCTTTCACGAACACCGCCAACAGATCCGCTTCATCGCCTGCCGGCAAGAGGGCGGCGCGGCCTTCATGGCTGAAGCGCAGGGCAAGCTGACGGGCCGCCCCGGTGTCTGCTTCGTCACCCGCGGCCCTGGCGCCACCAACGCCAGCATCGGCGTCCACACAGCGTTTCAAGACAGCACGGCGATGGTGATGTTCGTGGGCCAGGTGGCCAGCGACCAGCGCGACCGCGAAGCCTTCCAGGAAATTGACTACCGCCAGATGTTCAGCCC